>JAIXZR010000184.1 GCA_027489455.1 Rubrivivax sp.
CGCCCGGGCGCAGGCCGTCGTAGGCGCGGGCGAAGTTGCGGTACTCGATGGCCGGCTCGTCCTCGAGCTTCTGCATGAAGTGGCAGTGCCAGCGCAGGCGGCTGGCGAAGCCTTGCAGGCCGTAGGCCAGGGCGCCGTCGCCACGCTCGCGGGCGGTGCCGATGGTGGATTCAGTGGCCTGGTGCACCTGGCGCATCGACACGCTGCCGAAGGCCAGGTGGGCGCTGAGGCGGCTGCAGCCGGCCTCGGCCGTCAGCGGGCTGGACAGCGCGCGCCGGTAGCCGCGCCCGCCGCCGGCCAGGAAGTGCTGCAGCGCCGCCTGGGCAGCGGCCTCACCGGCCGCGGGCAGCGGCTGCTGCGGGGCTGGCAGGCCCAGGCTGGCCAGGGTGGGGAGGCTGGCTGCAGTGGGCCCCTCCATTGGCTGGTGCGCCAGCGCTTGCCGCAGCGGCCACACCGCCTGCGCTGCGCCCATCCGGGCCGCCCAGCGGCCGGCCCAGCCGGTGCGCGTCTTCAGCCGCCGCACCACGCCGGTCTGCGGCCATTCCTGCCAGGGCAGGCCTTGGTGGCGGCACCAGTCGGCCACCGCCAGATCGCGCGTGTACGTCCAGCCGGCGCCGGTTTCTTCGTGGCTGAAGAGGTGCGTGGCGCCGGTCTGGCGCTGCAGCGTGGCCAGCACCTGCAGCGCCGGGCCGGTGGCCACGTGCAGGGCCATGCCGCGCTCGGCCAGCGCGGCGCGCAGCGGCGCCAGGCAGGCCAGTGCGAAGGCCAGGTGCTGGGGTGCGAATTCGGGGCTGGCCAGCCAGTCGGGTTCGATGATGAACACGGCCGTGGCGCCATCGCAGGCGGCCGCCGCCGCCAGCGGGGCGTGGTCGGTCGTGCGCAGGTCGCGCTTGAGCCAGACGAGGGCGTGCGTGGGCATGCCGGGGATTCTGGCCGCCGCCCCGCTGCGGGCGCTGTGCCGGGGGCATTGCCCACGGCGGGCTACCAGCTCAGCGGGTTGGTGCGGTAGCAGCCGGCCAGCTCACGGAACAGCAGCGGATGGGCCGCGGCCAGGGCCTGCGGGCGCTCGAAGAACAGCTCGCTGGTGACGGCGAAGAACTCCGCCGGGTGGGTGGCGCCGTAGGCATCGATGAGACCGGTCTCGCCGCGCGCCAGGCGCTGCTGCAGGGCATCGAACTCGGCCTTCATCGTGGCCGCCCAGCGCAGCCGCGCCGCGCGGCCGAAGACATACGGCGTGCCGCTGGCAGCGCCGCCTTCCTGGTCCAGCTGGTGGGCGAACTCGTGGATCACGACGTTGTGGCCGTCGTCGGGCACGGCCGCGCCGGCCAGCACGTCGGGCCAGGACAGGATCACCTGCCCCTGCTGCCAGCTTTCGCCGGCCAGCACGCGGCGCGATTCGTCGGTGATGCCGTGCTCGCCGGTCTGCGCGCGTTCGACGACGAAGGGCTGCGGGTAAAGCAGCACCTGGCGCAGCTGGCGGAAGCTGGCGGCGCGGCGGTTCAGCAGCAGCAACGCCGCCTGGGCGGCCACCAGCACGCGCATCTCGGTCGTCACCACCAGGCCGTTGCAGCCGATGAAGGGCACCTCGGCCAGCAGCACCTGGGTGTGCTTCTTCAGCTGCAGCTGCAGATCGGCCGGCAGCGCGCGGAAGGCCGGCATGCGCTGGCGCAGCACTTCGCGCCACTCGGCCGGGAAGGGCTGGCGCCGCACGCGCAGCCGCCGCCCTTCGCGCAGCCAGGCCGGGCCCCAGAGCCAGCCGGCCACGCAGCCCGCCAGCAGCAAGGCCCCGGCCAGCAGGGCCAGCAGCATCGTCAGGCTGGAAAGAAGAGGCTGTACCAGCGTTGCCAGGGTCTCGACCATGCGTGCAGATGGGAGCACGCGGCGGTTTCCACAAGCCCCCGGGCCGTGGGCAGGGTGGCTGGCCGGCGCGCCGGCCGCCCGCCCTCAGGGCGTGGTGACGCTGAAGCTGCGCACCCAGGCCGTGCCGCTGCCGCTGCTGATCTCGGTGCCGAGCTCGACGTTGGCGATCGCCAGGCTGGGGTCGAGCAGGCGGCGGGCGATCGCGTCGTCGATGAAGCGGCGCGCGTCGTAGGCCACCGCCCGCGTGGGGCTGCGCAGCACGTAGACGATGAAGACCCAGCGGTGCGGCGTGCTGCCGGACGCATCGCCCCAGCTCTCGGCGGCAAAGACGCGCCAGACGCGGCCGTCGATGGTGATCTCGCCACGTTCGGTGACGGCACCGCTGTTGCTGACGAGGTCGGGCGTGTAGTCCGACCAGATCATGATCTCGGCGCGGATGTCGCTCACCACCGGCACGGCCGGCGTGGCCGTGGTGCGGGTGAACCACATCGACGTCGCCAGGTTGACGTTGCCCGTGGCGGTGATGTCGGCGTCGTAGCCCACCAGCAGGCGCGGCGTGTCGGCAATGCGGCGCGGGAAGCGGCTGTCGTTGCCCGGCCCGCCGTCCCAGGGCTTGGCGCCGATCACGATCGAGGGGTAGCTGTAGACCTGGGTGCCGTTGTCGGGCCAGCGCCAGGTCCAGCCGACTTCGGTGAGGGCGGCGCCCAGGCGCTTTTCCTGCAAGCATTGCGACCAGGCGAAGCTGCCTACGGCGCCCACGTTCCAGGCGTTGTTGATCAGGTTGCCGGTGAAGCCGCCGTTGTTCGCACTGGCGCTGCCCGTGCTGCCGCTGGCAGTGTTGCCCAGCCGCACCACCTGGTTGGCGCCGCAGCCCAGCGTGCTGGTGGTCAGCACCGGCGGCGGCGCCGGCGCCGCGGGCTCGCTGCCGCCACCACCGCAGCCCGCCAGCACCAGCGCTGCCGTGGCCAGGGCGCAGGTGGCAGCGCGCGCTGCGGCCTGGCGGGGGGTGGGGGCGGGGGCGGGGGTGAGTAGCGGGCGCATCGGCGCTGTCCTTCTGCTTCAGTTCCGGGCCGCCGCACGCAGTCGGCGCCAGCGCGGCCCGAACAGCAGCGCGATCGCGGCCCCATAGACCATCGTGCCGACGATCGTCGCCAGCCCCAGGCCCAGGGCATCGTGGCTGGCGTGCAGCAGGTACAGCGCCAGCAGCATCACGGCCGTGGCCAGGCCGATCTTGAAGGTGTCGCCCCAGGGCCAGTTGAAGCCCAGGTGGCGGTGCGCCAGCCAGCCGCTCAACACCAGCGTGGCCAGCGATCCCAGCGCCTGGCCGACGACCGCGCCGCGCAGGCCTTCCAGCATCAGCCCGGCCAGCGACAGCGCCGCGCACAGCGCGATCTCGAACAAGTCCACCCGCGCCAGCATGCCGACCTTGCGCTCCAGCACCATCAGCTGGTCGGTGGTGTGCATGTGCAGGTTGCGCAGCGCGCCGGCCACCACGCTCAAGGCCAGCAGCTCGGTGGTGATGGCCTGGTATTCGCTGGCCACGAACAGTTCCACCAGCGTGGGGCCCAGCATTTCCACGGCGGCCGTCACCGGCAGCAGCACGCCCACCATCAGCGTGGCGTTCAGCACCAGGTGGTTCAGCGCTTCGTCGCGCTGGTTGTCGTTGAGCAGGCGCGCCGCCAGCGGGAACGAGGCCGTCGTCACCAGCGTGGCGGCCACCGCGGCGCAACGCCGCCCCAGCGCCCAGCCCACGATCATCAGCCCCAGTGCGCTGGCGCCCGACATCCACTGCACCAGGTAGCGGATGTAGTTCTCGGCCACCCAGCCCAGGGCCGAGAGCATCAGCACCGGGCCGCCGAAGGCGAAGGCGGCGCGCAGCAGCTGCGGGTCCACCTGCGGGCGCCGCCACAGCAGGCCCAGCCCGGGCAGCGCCAGCAGCACGCCGATGCCCTGGGCCAGCGCATAAGCGGCCAGCAGCACCACGGCACTGGCGTCGATGTGCTGCATGGCCAGCCAGCCCAGCAGCAGCCCGCCCAGCGGGCCGGACACCTGCAGCAGCGTGTACGGCACGAAGGCTGACTGCGCCCGCGCGCGCTCGGCGTAATGCGTGCTGACGGCCTTGGTGGCAAAGAAGGCCGCCACTGCCAGCGCGGCCGGGGCCCAGGCATGGTCGCCGGGCAGGGCCCAGGCGGTGATGCCGGCCACCAGCGCGCTGAGCGCCAGGCTGGCCAGCACGACGGCGTTCTCGAGTTGCAGGAAGCGCGTGCGCGCGGCCATGTCGCTGGCCGGCGGCCAGTAGCGCAGCAGGTAGACGGCAAACCAGCCCAGGCAGCCCAGGTAGGCCAGCTCCTGCGTCACCGTCACCAGCGTGTAGGCGCCCATCTCATCCGGGGCCAGCCAGTGCGTCCACAGCACCATCGACGCCAGCTGCGCCAGTGGCGACAGCAGCTGCGCCGGCAGGTACTTGAGGGTGTGGCCGATCAGCATGGCGCGCGCTCGGCCAGGCCGTCCAGCAGCTGCCGGTAGGCGCTGCAGGCGGCGACGTCGGTGTACTGCCGGGCGTAGGTCACGGCCCCGGCCGGCGCCCCCGGGCTGTCGACCGCGCGCTGCAGCGCCAGGGCCATCGCGGCGCTGTCGCCCACGGGCACCAGGGCGCCCCAGCGGCCGCCTTGCAGGATCTCGCGCGGGCCCACCGGGCAATCGGTGGCGACGACGGCGCAGCCCTGCGCCAATGCTTCCACCAGCACGTTGCCGAAGCCTTCGTACTGCGAGGCCAGTGCGAACACCGCGGCCTGCCGCATCCAGGCCTGCGGGCCTTGCACGCGGCCCACCAGGGCCGCGACATCGCTCAGCCCCAGGGCCTGGATGCGGCCTTGCAGCGCGGCGCGCTCCGGGCCGTCGCCGGCCAGCAGCAGCCGGGTCTGCGGGCGCTGCACATGCAGGGCCTGGAAGGCGTGCAGCAGCGTCGGGATGTCCTTCTCGGCGCTCAGGCGCGACACCCCCAGCACCACGCGCAGGCTGCGGTCGGCCAGCCAGGGGTGTGGCGGGGTGGATGGGGTGGATGGGGTGGCCGGGGGGGCTAACGCCTCACCCGGGCTGACAGCCGCGGCCTGGGCATCGGGCGTGGGGGCGGCGTCCAGCACGGGATTGGCGATCGTGTGCAGCCGCCGCGCCAGGCCTGCGCCGACCAGGCCCAGCAGGTCTTGGCGCACGCCTTCGGACACCGCCACCACGGCATCGGCGCGCGGGTAGGCCCAGCGCACCAGCGGCGGCAGCGCGCGGTAGCGCAGGCCGCCCTGGCGCTGGATCTGCAGCGACAGCGGCGCATGCTCCGACACCACGCTGCGGCAGCGCAGCCCCGCGCGCGCGGCCAGGGCCACGGCGGCGACGGCGGCCACGTTGGTGTGCGGGAAGGCGCTCAAGAGCCACTGCGGCCGCTGCGTGCGCAGCCAGCCGGCCAGGGCGCGCACGCTGCCCAGCGTGCTGGCGTGGCCCAGCTGCACCAGGCCCAGGCCGGGCGGGGGCGCGATCTCTGCGCCCTGCAGTGTGTGCACGACCAGATCCACGCCCAGGCCGCCGCGCGCCAGCCCGCTGGCCAGGCGCAGCATCGACAGCTCGCCGCCGCCCTGGCGCAGGTGCGGGACGTAGACCGCCAGCCGGCCGCTCATGGCGCGTCGCTCCTGGCGGGCTGGGCCGCAGCCGGGCCGCCGGCCAGCCGGCGACGCAGCTTCTGCAGCCCGACCTGCAGGCTGAAGACATGGCGCTTGCCGTCCACCAGCGTGCGGTTGCCCCAGGCGTTGAGCGTGTGCAGGCCGTGCGGGCAGGGGCCGTGGGGATCGGGGTCGAAGCGGCGTACCGGCTCTTCCGCGTAGTGCGTGGGGCTGCAGTGCAGCACGCGGTGCAGCACCAGGCCGGCACCGTAGCTGCCCAGGCAGTTCTGCGCCGGGCGGTAGAGCTGGCCTTCGTGCCAGAAGAAGGCACCGGCCATGCGCGCGCCGGTGACGTCGGTCTTCACGGGGTTGTTGGCATGGGGCAGCCAGGGGCCTTCGGGGCGATCGGCGTGAAAGAGGCACAGGTTGTCCATGGCGCCCCGATCGATGTCGGTGCAGGCCAGCCAGTAACGACCTTGCCATTGGAACAGCGCCGGATCGGCGGCCGCCACCCCGGGGAGCAGGGTGGCCAGCAGGCGCCAGCGGCCCTGCGCGTCGATCTCGTGCAGCTCGCAGCGGCGCAGCGCCGATGTCTCGGCCAGCCCCAGCCAGCGCCCGTCCATCTGGAAGGCCAGCGGGAACGAGGCGTGCCGCCCGCGGCCCAGGGGCAGCACCTGGCGCTCGGTGATGCCGTGCTGGCCGTTCAGGCGCAGCTGCTCGATGTGGCCCTGGCGCCGGTGCTCGTCGAAGTACTCCACCAGGATGCGGCTGTCGCTGCCGGCCTGCGCGGCCGGATCGGCCCAGTAGCCGCTTTCGCCATTGGACGCCAGCCACTGCGGTGCCAGCCGCTGGCCGGGCTGGGTGAGCGCCGCCAGCGGCTGGTCGACGATGCCGATGCGCCATTCCTCGCGCTGCCAGCGCGCGCGCTGGCGTGCCGCCCAGGCCAGCCAGCGGCCGCGCAGCAACAGCAGCAGCGCTGGCCAGCGGCGGCTGGCACGGGCCGTGGCGCGCGGCGGGCAGGCCGGGCCGCAGGGGCGGGCGTAGACCGGGGCAGGGGGTGCAGCGCCGGCGTCGGCCCCGGCCGCGCCGGCGGCCAGCAGCAGGTCGCGCCCGGCCTGGCACAGCAGCTGCGCCACGGCGCCCGGCAGCGCGGCCATCGCTTGCCCGTGGTGCGTGCTGGTGTCGATGTGCAGGCGTCGCAGGCAGACCCAGCCATCGCCCTGCGGGTGCGGCTGCCACAGCGCCAGCGCCAGGCCGCGGCCGCAGCTGATGTCGGCCAGCAGCGGGCGGCGCGTGTCCAGCGGGCGGCCCCGGCCGTCGGTCAGCCACCAGGCCGGGGTGCGGTCAGCGGGGTGCGGCAGCGGGGCCGGGCCCAGGTGCACCTTGCGCAGCAGCGGCGCGGGCTGGCCGTCCAGGCCCGGGCGGGGCTGGGCGGCGGCGCCTGCCGGCGGCGCAAAGCCGATGTCGCAGGCCGCGCCCGGGCTGCCGGCGTGGCCAGGCGTGGCCTGCGGCGAAGCGCGCAGCGCGGCCAGCGCTTCGCCGCAGGCCGGCAGCCAGGCAGCCGGCGGTACCCCTGGCGGCGCGGCCCAGGCCAGGCGCAGCGCGCGCGGCATCACAGCCACCGATAGAGCTTGGCCGGCAGGTGGAAGCTGCGCTTGTTCAACACCGCGCCCAGCACGCGCACGTGCACGGCCTGCAGGTCCTGCAGCAGTTGCGTCACCACCGGCTTGCGCGTGCGGGCCGATTCCAGCACCACCAGCATGCCGTCGCACTGCGGGCCGATCTGCATGCAGGCGCCGGATTCGGAAGCCGCCGGCAGGTCCAGCACGATGAGATCGAAACGCCCGCGCAGGAAATCCCAGAGCTCGCGCCGCGTCACCAGATCCCAGGCGTAGTCGGGCTGGTCGTCGTGGTCGCTGCCCAGGCCCAGCCAGGCTTCGGTCACGCCGCGCTGCTTGTGGCCCAGCGCGTTGTCGATCGGCTGGCCGCTGCGCAGGGCGTCGCACAGCGTGGTGCTGCCGTCGCCCGGCGGCAGCGTGCCCAGCAGCAGGGTGTTGCGGCCGCGCTTGCCGGCATTGGCGCGCGCGTAACTGCGCGCCACGGTGCTGGTGCCTTCGCCGCGGCCGCTGGCCACGAAGCCGATGACGCGCGGCTCCGGCGGCGGCAGGATGGCGTCGACGCGTGCCACCAGGTCGTCGATGGCGCGGGCATCCAGGCTCAGGGGCCGGTCGGTGGCAAGGGCGGCGTTCATGGTCGGGTGCAGAGGTGGGATCGGGGGCGGGTGGGCGGCACGGGCCGGCCGCGGCACTACAGCAGCGGCCGCTGGCGGCCGGTGGCCTGCCGCAGCAGGTCGCGCAGGCTGCGCAGCAGGAACATCGAGTTCGTCGACGCATAGCGCCACCACAGGCGGCGCGGGTCGGACAGCAGCCGGTGCAGCCACTCCAGGCCGGAGCGGCGCATCCACGGCGGCGCACGGTGGACGGTGCCGGCGTGGAAATCGAAGGCTGCGCCCAGGCCCATCATCACCGCCGGGATGCGCCCGCGGTGGTGGCCCAGCCAGCGCTCCTGCTTCGGGCAGCCCAGGCCGACGAAGAGCATGCCTACGCCGGCCTGCGTGATGTCGGCCACCAGGCGATCGTCTTCTTCGGGCGTGAGGTCCCGGAAGGGCGGCGAATGGCAGTAGGCCACCTGCAGCAGCGGGAAGTCGCGGCGCATCGCCGTCACCAGGCCGTCCAGCACTTCCGGGCGCGATCCGAACAGGCCGACCTTGATGCCGTGCTCCTGCGCTGCGGCGCAAGCCTTCCACATCGTGTCGGGGCCGTCGATGCGGTCCTGCTGGGCGTGGCCCTTCATGCGCAGCGTCCAGGCTACCGGGGCGCCGTCGGGCACCACCATGTCGGCACCGCGCAGGGCCAGGCGGTGGCTTTCGCTGCGCGTGGCGGTGACGGCCGAATGCACGTTGCAGAAGCACACGGTGCGCGATTCGCCGGCCTCCGCCCACTGCACCAGCTGGGCCGTGACTTCGGCGCTGCCCAGCACGTCCACCGACTGGCCGATGACGGTGTCGCGCGTGCGCGCCAGCAGCCCGTGCTGGGCCGGGCGGCGCACGGCCATGCGCATCGTCGCCGGGCCCAGGGCCAGCGCACGGTAGTTGGCATAGACCGGGGCCAGCACGCTGGCGGGCTGGTAGTCGGCCACGGCTTCTACCGCCGTGCTGCGCCAGAAGCGCGCTGCGGTCAGGCCCTGCACCAGGCCGTCGGCGAAGGCCGGCACGTCGTGCCGCGCTACCACCACGCCGTTGACGCCGTGGTGCACCACGCGCTTGACTTCGCCCACTTCGGTGGTGACCACGGGCGTGCCGCAGCCCAGGGCTTCCAGCAGGGCCATCGGCATGCCTTCATAGGCCGAGGACAGCGCGAACAGGTCGGATGCCTGCAGCACGCGGGCGATCGTGTCCTGCGCCTGCAGGCCCAGGAAGCGCACGCGCTGCTGCAGCCCGAGCGCGCGCACGCGGGCTTCCAGCTCCTGCCGCAGCACGCCGTTGCCGATCAGCAGCAGCACGGCGTCCTGCCCCGGGCCATGCTCGCCGGGCGTGACGGCGCGCGCGAAGGCTTCGATCAGAAGCCCCGGGTTCTTCTGCGTGTCCAGCCGGCCGACGAAGCTCACCCACTGCGATTGCGGCGGCAGGTTGTATTCGGCCGCGATGCTGTCGCGCAGCGATTGGCGGCGGGCATCGGACACCGGATGGAAGACATCCGCGTCCACCCAGGTGGGCACGAAGCGCACGCGCGCGCCCAGGCCCGGGTAGCGCTGGCGCAGCGTGATCACGCCGCTGTCGCGCACGCACCAGGCGCTGGAGAGCTGCTCGACGGCGCGGCGCTCGAGCTGCTCGTAGGCGGCGGGCAGATTGCGCCAGAGGTTGTCGGACGCGGTGCTGGCGATGACCTTCGGGTCCTGGTGGAAGAAGGCGTTCTTCGGCCGCGGGTCGTCCAGGTACAGCAGGCTGGGTTCGGGGCGGTGGAAATCGTAGACGTCGAAGCCGCCGCGCAGCCGCGCGCGGTGCTTGTACGCGCCCGCGGTGTAGCGCAGCGACAGCGGCACCTTGCCGCGCGTGCCGGCGTCGGCCACGCTGACGACGGGGAAGAAGGTGTAGTCGCGCTGGCCGGCGCGGCACAGGGTCCAGCGGCCCTCGGGGCGGGCTTCGGTGTCGGTGGTCATGCCCACCAGGCTGAACTCGATGTCCTCGGGCGCCCACTTGATGAGGCCGCGGATGAAGGTGTCGATGCCGCCCGGCACCACGCCCGCCGGATCGGCCGGGTAGAAGATGCGGACCTTGGCCAGCGCCTGCGCAGCCGGCGCGGCGGGGGCCGCCACCCGGGGACGTGGACGCGGCTTCATGCCTGTGCCCCTGCCCAGCGGCGCGGTGCCGGCCGCAGGCCTGGCCGTGCTGCGGCCTGCGGCCGAGGCAGGGCCGCCGCGCATTGCAGGGCCACTGCCAGGATCATCAGCGCCGGGGTCTTGGCCGCCAGCGAGTTGCCGCCGCTGGCGACCAGGAAGAACATCACCGTGGCCACCTTGAGCGGCGTGCGCGACTGCCGCCACAGGTGCCGCACCAGCAGGCCCAGGCCGACGAGGAAGAGCACGAAGCCGACGATGCCCAGCAGGATCAGCAGGTTGATCCAGAAGTTCTCGATCGCCTCGTAGCGGAAATCAATGCCCACGCGCGCGGCCACGCCCTCGATGCGCTCGATCGGGATGCCGAACCACAGGTCGTCGCCGTGGATGTAGTCCAGCACGTCGAAGGCCAGCACGCGCACGCTGGCGCTGTTGTCCCAGACCAGGTTCTTGAAGATGCGCTCGCCCAGCCGCGTGGTGGCCACCACCACGGCCAGCGCTGCGCTGGCCAACGCCAGGCCCACCAGCCCGCCGGTGATCTGCAGGTAGTTGTACTGGCCGCGCAGCAGGCGCAGCGCCATGGGGATGGCGGCCAGCAGCGCGTAGACCGCGGCCGCCGCCAGGCTGCTGCGGCTGCCGAAGGCCAGCAGCGCCAGCACCAGCAGCCCGTAGGCCAGCAGCCGCGTGCGCAGCGACCAGGGCATCACTGCCACCACCGGCAGCAGCACGATGGTGACGAGCGAGTTCGCCAGCGGGTGGCCCATGAAGGCCGAGGCGCGGAAGTGATATTCCTCGACGATGCCCTCGCGCCCGGCCAGCAGCGGGATCAGCCGCTTGCTGGTGGCGCTCTCGGCGATCGCCAGGCAGGCGTTGACCAGCAGCAGCACCATCATCAGCTGGATGAGCTCGCGCCGCCGTGCGGGGTCGTGCAGCAGCACGGTGAGCAGCGCCACGCCCGGGGCCACCAGCGTGTCGATGAAGAAAGCCTGGCCCGCGGTGCCATGACGCAGCACCGCCCAGGCCAGCACGCCCACCATGCACAGCAGGAAGCCTGCCGGCAGCGGGTGCCGGCGCGCTTGCGCCAGCAGCGCGGCCAGCGGGTTGCCATGGCTGGCCAGCGACAGCGCCCAGGCCAGGAAGAGCACGTAGGTGCCAGGGTGGATCTTGGCCGGGAAGGGGCCCCAGGGCAGGTCGTAGGGGATGCCGGCGGCGTGCAGCGCCTGCGGCGAGACCATCATCCGCAGCACCACGCCAGCCACCAGCAGCCACCAGGCCAGGCGGCGCAGGCCGGCGTCGGGTACCACGGGCGATACCAGGCTGCCGGGGATGATCACCTGGCCGGCCGGCGGCCGGCGCAGTGGGTGCGGCGGGCGCGGGGCAGCGGCCATGGCGGGGCGGCTGTCCATCAGGCGCGGCCTGCGCTGGCGGGCGCCTTCAAGCCCAGCGCGGCATAGGCCTGTGCGTCCAGGCTGCGACGGCCGGCCTGGCCCGGCTGGGCCGATTGCTGGGTGATGCCGAAGATGTCGGTGTAGTCCCAGAGCGTCCAGCCGATGCCCTGGGCTTCCAGCGCGCGGCGCACGTCGGCCATCCAGCGGTAGCGCGAGGCGGGGTCGACGTTGGCGCGGATGCAGCCGAATTCATTGCACAGCACGCGCACGCCCTTCTCGCGCGCCCACTGGCCGGCGCGGGCCATCTCGGCGTTCATCCGTGCGGCGCCCCAGCCGGCCTTCAGGTGATCGGCCATCTCCTGCGCGGCGCGCGGGTGCGGCTTGCGCAGGGGCAGGGCGCTGTCGTGCGCAGCGTCGGGCGGGTAGCGCAGGCCGTGGCGCAGGCCGGCGGTGGTGTAGCGCTCGTCCTGCCATACCGCGCCCTGGTGGGTGAAGAGGAAGGGCTCGTAGAAGTGGTAGACGTAGGCCACGGACGCCCGGTGGGGGCCGCGCTCGACGTCCAGCCCGGCCATGGCTTCGAAGCTGCCGCCGCGCGAGCCGGCCAGCAGCACCAGGTGCTGCGGGGCCTGGGCGCGCACGGTGTCCAGCAGCCGGCGCTGCAGGTCGGGCCAGCGGAAGCGCTTCAGCCCGTAGTACTGCGGCTCGTTGAAGAGCTCGAAGGCCACGCGCTCGCGCGGGCTGCCGGCAAAGGCGCGTGCCAGCTGCTGCCACAGGCGCAGCAGCTCGGGCTCGGTCTCGGGGCGGTCTTCGATGATCTGCTTGTCCGCCGGCTCCATGTGCAGGTCGATCACGACCTCGAGCCCGGCTTCCACGGCCAGCGCCACGGCCTGCTGCAGCTCGGGCAGGAAGGCCAGCGTGCCGCCGCGCAGAGGGTGCCAGCCGCCGACCACCGGGTCGACGGGGATGCGCACGTGGTCCAGCCCCAGCGTCTTGAGCTGGCGCAGCTCCGGGCCGGTCAGGCCCTGGCCGCGTTCGTATTCGAACCAGTGCGACAGGTTCAGGCCGCGCGCCAGCCGGGGCAGGCGGGCGGCCGGCGCGGACGTGGCCTCCGCTGGCGCCGCGGCGATGCCTGCAGCCCCGGCGGCGGCAGCGCGCAGCAGGCTGCGCCGGCAGGGGCCGGGGGAGGAAGTCATCGCACCGTGGCCGGGATCGCGCCCAGCAGCGGCAGGCCCAGGTCGCGCTGCACGTCGGCGGGGGTGAGGAAGGTGTCGCGCCACATCGCGCTGAGGAAGGCCACGAACACGCCCAGGCCCAGGCTCAGGATCACGCCCAGCATCAGCACCAGCGTGCGCTTGGATTCGGCCTGCGTGGGCACGGCCGGGCGCTGCACCACGCTGACGTTGCTCTTGCGCTGGCTGTCCAGATCGGTCAGCACGCGCTCGTCGCGCAGGCGCTTGGCGGCGGCCTCGTACTGCACCTCGGCCAGGCGGCGCTCGCGTTCCAGCGTGCGCAGCTCGCTTTCGCTGCGCGCCAGCTCGGCCAGGCGCTTGTCGATCGCCGCGCGCTGGGCACCCAGCGCGGCCAGGCCCGATTGCGACTGGCTGGCATCGGCCGCGCTCTTCACGAGATCGGTCTCGGCGCCGTCGCGCACGGGGCTGCGGCCGGTGCGCACCGATTGCGGCGGCTGCGCTTCCAGCAGGCGCAGGTGCTCGTTGACGCGCTCGATGTCGGCGCGCACGTCCTGCACCTGCGCTTCGGTGTCGAAGAACTTGCTGCTGGCCTCGCGTTCCTTGAGCTTGAGCTCCAGCAGAAGCTTGCGCGCGCTTTCGGCGGCTTCGCCGCGCGAGGTGTCGGTGGACAGCTTCACCTCGGCCGGGATGCGCACGAGCTGGTTGCTCAGGGCGTTCTTGCGCCCGTCGGCCTGCGCCAGCGCGAGGTTGATCTCGGTCTGCCGGCGCTCGATCTCGCTGCGCTGCGCCAGCAGCAGGCTCTGCTCTTCGGTGAAGGACAGGATGCCGCGCTCCTGCTTGAAAGCGGCCAGCCGTGCCTCGGCGGTGTTCAGCTGGATGCGGCGCGCGCCCAGCTCGGCTTCTGCCTGGCCGTTGCTGGCGCTGGAAAACACCTGCCGGCGCTTGTTCAGGTAGCTGTCGATGACTTCATCCAGCACCTTGGCCGCGACCTCGGGCTCCTTGTGGCTGAAGTTCACCTGCAGCAGGTTCGACCCCTTCAGCAACTCGGCGCCCAGGGCTTTTTCCAGCGCCATCGCGGCCTGGGCCTGCTGCACTGGCGTGGCGGTGCGGTTGGTGGTGATGTCGGGGTAGACGTTGGCCACGCCCATCTTCGTGATCACGCCTTCCAGCACGTCGCGGCTGGTCAGGATCTTGGCTTCGGCTACCAGCGTCTGCTCACGGTCATACGGCAGCGGCTGGGCGTTGGTGGGGTCGCCGGTCTCGGGGGTGTAGACGTACTCGCGGCCCAGGCGCAGCAGCAGCGAGGCTTCGGCCGTGAACTTCTTGGGCATGCCTGCGACCACCAGCAGCGTCAGCACCAGGCCCGCCAGCACGGCCGCGGCGATGCGCCGGCGGTCATGGAAGGCGATCGTGACCAGGTCGCGCATCGTCACGCGGCCGGAGATCGGGCTCACCCCCATGCGGTCGAAGTGCGTGGTGTCCAGTTGCGTTTCCTGCCACGCGCTGCTCATGCCGGCGCGGCTCACTGCAGGGCTCCGTTGCGGTTGATGGTGTAGCTGAAGCCCAGGCTGATGGGCAGCACGCGGCGCACCCACTGGTCCACCCACAGGCCCATGTTGGCGATGCCGCTGCGCGGCACCAGCACCACGTCGTAAGGCGCCAGGGCCAGGTCCTGTGCGCCTTCACGGCCTTCCATCACGGCCTGCAGGTCGAGCTTGATCGTCATGCGCTGGCCCCCCGGGCCCTGACGCAGCACCGTGATGTCGGCCGCCTGGGCCGTGTCCTTGAGGCCTTCGGCGGCCATCACCGCCTGCAGTGCCGTCAGCGGGCCGGCCAGGTTCTGCACGCCGGGGCGTGCGACCTCGCCGCCGACGAAGATGCGCTGCGAAGGGATGTTGCCCTGCACGTTGATCACGACCTGCGGCCGCCGCACACGTGTGGCCAGTGCGGCCTGCACCAGATCGCTGAGCTCGGCCAGCGTGAAGCCCACGACCTTGATCTCGCCCAGCATCGGCAGCGACACCGTGCCATCGCCCCGCACCACCGCGGCGGTGTTGAGCTCAGGCGTGTAGAGGAAGCGGAAGTTCAGCTCGTCACCCGCCCCCACGCGGTACGCCGGTGCCGGGCCGGCTGCGGCGGCCTGCGCGTGGGCGCCTTGTGGCAGCAGCAGGGCCAGCAGCCAGGCGACAGCCAGGGCCCAGGCCAGCCTGCCGGCGCAACGGCGGGCAGGGGCGAAAGGGTGGTGCGAAGCGCGATGCATGGTCAGGAAGCGGGTTTCGATGTGCCGGTCGGGTGCTGCTGTCGGGCCCGGTTGCAGCCCCAGCGGGGCAGCATGGCCGGGCCTGCCGGAATGTGTTGCCGAGCCCAGAAAAATGAAGCAGAACTTACGTTCTGTAACGCCCGTGCTCCAGGGCTCAGAGCGTGCACAAATAGTATTCGTCCGGCCTTGCGCCTTGGGCCTGCAAGGCCCCCCGAAGCGCGGGAGCGCTGGCAGCGGTGCCGCGCAAAACCTCGAAAAATGCCACGCCCGCTGCGGCGTTCGCGCCTGAGGCCTCACACGCTGGCAAGGCGTGGACTTGTCACGCCATGGCCTCGCAAACGAGGGGGCCTGCGGCACGTGGCGGCTGGCGACAATCCGTCTGACCAAGCGGCCCTGCCACAGACCGGGTCTGCCCGCGCAGCGCGGGGCCGACCTGCCACCCTCACCCCGACAGCATGAACGCCAGCAGCGTCTTTCTCCCCTGGCCCGAAGGCACGGCCGAAGGCTGGAACCAGCGCCCGATGCGCCTGCAGCACCGCCTGCACGAACACCCGGCCCTGCAGCTCGATGCGCTGGGCGAGCTGATCGAGCGCTACCCGCGCAGCGCCTATGCGCTGGTGCACACCAGCCGCCATGGCGATGGCCGCGCCCGCTGGCGCGAGGGCGATCTGGGCGGCATCCCCGGGCGGCAGGTGATCGACGCCATCGCCCAGGGCAGCCTGTGGCTGAACCTGCGCCAGGCGCACGAGCAGGGCCCGGCCTATGCGGAGCTGCTGGAGCAGGCCTACGCCGAAGTCGCGGCGCGGGTGCCCGGCTTCAGCGCCGGCGCGCTGAAGATGGGCATCCTGGTGTCGTCGCCGCGTGCCCAGGTGCACTACCACTGCGATCTGCCGGGGCAGCTGCTGTGGCAGATCCACGGCCGCAAGCGGGTGTGGATCTACCCCGCCGCGGCGCCCTGCCTGCAGCAGGAATGGCTGGAGGACATCGCCTACACCGGCTTCGAATTCAGCCTGGTCTACGACCCGTCCTTCGACCGCATGGCGATGGTGTTCGATCTCGAACCCGGGCAGATGCTGACCTGGCCGCTGAACGCTCCGCACCGGGTGGAAAACGCCGACTGCCTGAACGTGTCGGTCACGTCAGAACACTGGACACCCGAGAACCGCCGCGCGCAAAAGGTGCACCTGGCCAATGCCGTGCTGCGCCACCGCTTGGGGCTGCGCCCGCGCGGCCGCGCGCTGGCGGGCCCGGGCTACTGGGCCAAGGCCGCCTTGCAGGCCGCGTGGCGCCGCAGTCCCTGGGCCGGTGCGACGCAGAAGGCGCTGCGGCCGGTGGAATTCCGGCTCGACCTTCGCGCTCCGGGCGGGCTGGTGGACATCGCAGGCGCGCGCGCATGAACGCCGCGTTGCCACGCTACCGCGCTGTGGTGCTGACGTCGCTGGAGGATTTCCTCGGCGCTGCGTCCACCCTGCGCGGCAGCGGGCATCTGCCCTTCCACGGGGACGCCTGGCTGCGCGCCTGGTACGCGACGCTCGGCCTGAGCGAAGGCCGCCAGCCGCTGTGGCTGGCGGTGCAGCGCCAGGTGGGCCCCGACTGGCGCGACGCGATGCTGCTGCCGCTGGTGCAGCGGCGCGTGCGCGGGTTGCGCGAGGTCGCCTTTGCCGATGCGGGCGTGGTGGACTACGTGGCGCCGTTGGTGGCCGACGACTGGCACGGCGGCGGCCATGACGTGCCGGCCGCGCGCGCGCTGTGGGCCGCGCTGGCGCTGGCCCTGCGTGGCTACGACCTGTGGCGCGTCGAGAAGATGCTGCCGCAGGCCCTGGCCGAAGCCGGTGGCACGGCCAACCCGCTGGCCCTGGCCTGGCGGACGCAGGCCGGCGAGATGTTCGGCAACCAGTTCAGTGTCAGCGGCCCCTGGGAAGGCTGGCGCCGCAGCCTGGACAAGCGCGTGCGCAAGGAGATCGAGCGCTGCTGGCGCGTGTTCGAGCGCAGCCCTGAGGCGCGTTTCGAGCGTGTCACCGATGCCGCGCAGGCGCTGGCGCTGTTCGAGGCACTGGAGCGCCAGCAGTCCGAGCGCATGGCCAGCCTGCCCCATTACCGGCTGGACCGCGCGCCCTACCGCGCGTTCTACCGCCAGCTGCTGGCTGCCGGCCTGGCCGATGGCAGCGTGGTGCTGACCGCGCTGCGCGACGGGCCGGCGCTGGTGTCGGCGCTGTTCGGGGTCAGCAACGGCACGCGCTACATCGCGCTGCGGCAGAGCATCGGCGGCGATGCCTGGAAGGCCTGCTCGCCGGGCCGGCTGCTGGACGAAGGCACCGCCCGCCACCTGCATGGCCAGGGGCTGTCGACCTTCGATTTCGGTGTCGGCGACTACTTCCACAAGACGACGCTGGGGATGGTGCCGATTCCGCTGCGCGACGCTTGCGTCGCGCTGTCGCTGCGCGGGCTGCCCGCGGTGGCCGCCTGGCATCTGCGGCGGCGGCTCAAGCAGCAGCTGAAGGACCCGCGCCGGGTGCCGGCGCGGCTGGTGTCGGCCGTGCAGTCGGCGCGCCGCCGGCCGGCGCGTGCCGCCGAGCTGGAGGCCGGCTGATGCGCCCGCCCGGCCCTGGCCTGGGAGGCCATCGATGAGCGCCGCCGCGGCGGACTGGGCGCTGGAGCCCTTCGGCCTGAGCGGCTGGGCCACGGCGCGCGCGTTGCTGCTGCGCTGCTACCCCTGCACCCCCGCAGCGCTGTGGGACGCCGGCATCGAGCGACTGCGACGCGTGCCCTGCGGCAACCGTGGCGAGCCCATCGGCAAGCTGCTGCTGGGCGCGCAGGGCCCGCAAGGCCTGGCCCTGCTGCTGCCCAGCCAGCGGCGGCTGGCCAACGGACAGCGGCAGCGGCACGTCAACGGCAGCAGCTGGGCCATCCTGCCCGGTGCGCGCGACCGCGCGCTGTGGATGGCGCGCCATGCGCTGGCCGAAAGCGAGACCGTCTACACCGCGCTCACGCCCATCCCCTCGGCCCTGCTGCTGCTGCAGCGCTTGGGCTTCCAGGCCGTCACGCACCAGTGCGTGTTGGCAGCGCTGCCGCGGCTGGCCTGGCACGGCGCCGCGCAAGTCCACGGCACGGGCGCCGGCAGCGATGCTCGGCCTGCGGTGCTGGCGGGCAGCGAAGCCCTGCACGCGCTGCGGGACGATCCGCTGATCGAAGCCCTGCATGACCACCGGCAGCTGGGCTGCGACGTGCTGGCGCTGCAGTCCGCCGCGGGCGTGCAGGGCTGGGCGCCGCTGGTCTTCCGGCCGCAGCGCCGGCTGGGCTGGCTGCGCACGGCGGACGTGGTCTACAGCCCGTCCCAGGCGATGCTGGCGCGGCACGCACCGGCGCTGGCGCGCCCGCTGCTGCGTCGCGGCTATGCGCTGCTGGCCTTTGACGCGCACCAGGACCTGGTGCCCGGTTTCCCCAGCACCCGGCTGTTCCAGCGCCGCTTCGCGCGCGGCCTGCCGGTGTCCCGCGCTGCCGGGCCGGGTGGCATCGACCACCTCTATTCCGAGCTGGTCTACCTCCACCGCTAGCGGCCTGCGCGGCGCGGCTGGCGTTCAGACCTGCAGGCCTTCCTCGGTCACCACGCGGTCCAGCGCCTGCTCGAACATCGCCCGCGCCGCGCCCGCCAGGCTGCCCAGGTGGCGGTGCAGGGCGGAATCGGCCGGGCTGCGTGAATCGCATTCGGCGCTGTACTGCTCGAAGTGCGCCAGCTGGGTGACGATCTCGGCCAGGTGGCGCGGGCATTCGCACAGCACGTTGCTGGGCTGCTCGGCCAGGCTGGCCAGTTGCTCGTCGGTGTAGCGGCGCAGTGATGCCGTGGGCAGGCCCAGAGACGGTGCCGGCCCGCGCGCCACCGTGGCCAGCAGGCGCGCCAGGTCGCGGCCGGTGCAGGGCTCGCGCCGCACGATGGTGCCAGCGGCGCGCAGCGATTCGGCCACCGCCTCGGCACCGAAGGCGTACAGCACCAGCAGCGTGGCCGCGCGCAGCTGCTTGGCCAGGCTCAACGCGCGTTCGGCCAGGGCCGGGTGCAGCGAAGGCAGGTGCACCAGCAGCACATCGGGGCCGCTGGCGGGCGTGGCAGTGCCGGCCGCCAGGCGGGCAGCGAGATCGGCTTCGGCATGGGCCAGGTCGTCGTAGATGTCGCGCGGCCGGGCGCCCACGGCCTGCAGCTTCTGCGCCGCGCTGCGGCCCACCACCACCACGTGCAGCCCGGGCACGGCTGCCGCTGCCGTGCTGCGCGCGGGTGCGGCTTCGGCCAGGCCCTGCAGCTCGGGCAGGCCCAGGCTGGCGATGGTGCCGATGGCGTGGCCCCGGTCGCTGAGCTGTTTGAGCAAGGCCAGGCGCTGCACGTCCAGCGTCGAGTACAGCCGCTGGCCGGTGGGTGTCTTCGGTGCCGCGACGACCCCGTAGCGGCGTTCCCAGACCCGCAGCGTCGTCACCGGCAGGCCGGCCAGACGGGCCGCCGTGCCGCTGCGCAGGCGCGCGTTGGCGGGCAGCCGGCTCGTGTCCAACACCTGGGTGTCGTCGTCAATGCTCATCACTGTCATCACTTTGACTCCCAAAAAAACGTTTCAATTGAGCTTCTGAACCGGAATATAGCGACATGACGCGATGCATGAAGCGTAAAGTTGCGAAATTCCGGGTCGCGTCATGGGACAAAGCCACCACAATCGATACCACGCGGTCACAATGCGACCAAAACGTTGATAGCGCGGGCCAGGCACTCGGCGGTTCGCGATCCGAGACCCGACTGCCTGGCGCGAGGAAGCTGCCAGCCTGAACTTCCCAGCGTCCCCGTGCTCTTGCTCTAGTCCCCTCCTGTCCCGCCCCGCCATTCCCGCCAGCAGTTCCACGTTTGCCCTCCACCGCCCACTGCACTCTGCGAAAGGCCAGTCCATGAGCCGCCAACCCCTTCCCCCCCTGCGAGTGGCCGTGATCGGCGCGGGCATCGCCGGTTCGTCCTGCGCGGCCAGCCTGCGCCAGGCCGGTCTGGCCGTCACCGTGTTCGACAAGTCGCGTGGTGTCGGTGGCCGCATGGCCACGCGGCGCGTCGACGGGGTCGTGATCGACGGCCAGCCGCAGGCGCTGGATTTCGACCACGGGGCCCAGCACATCCCCGCCCGCCACCCGCGCTTCAAGGGCGCGTTGCGGCGCGCTGCGGCAGCGGGCGTGGTGGCGGCGTGGTCACCGCGCGTGCACGCTGCCTGGCCGGCCCCCACCCGGCGCGAGACCTGGGTGCCGCTGGCTGGCATGCCGGCGCTGGCGCGGCACATGCTCGGCGACGCGCCGTTGCAGCTGCAGTGCGAGGTGCAGCGCCTGCAGCGCAGCGCCGCGGGCTGGGAACTGCAGGCAGCGGATGGCAGCATCCACGGCCCGTTTGATCAAGTGTTGCTGGCGATGCCGCCAGCGCAGGCCGCCGCCCTGCTCGCGGGCCAGCACGACCGCTGGGCCGAACATCTGGCCGGCGTGCCCATGCAGGCCTGCTGGACGCTGATGGCCGCGACGCAGGAAGTCGACTGGCCCTGGGATGCCTGCGAGCCCGAAGCGGCGCGCAGCCCGCTGGCCTGGGTGGCGCGCAACGACCGCAAGCCCGGCCGCCAGGCCCCGGCCGGCGTGGCCACCTGGGTGGCCCACGCCACGCCGGAATGGACGGCGCAGCACCTGGAAGACAGCCCGGCGGCCGTGCAGGCTGCCCTCAGCCAGGCCCTGGGCGCGCTGCTGCCGCGTGGCGTGAAGCTGCAGTGGCACCACCGGGCGGTGCACCGCTGGCGCTATGCGCTGCCGGCCGAGGCGGCACCGGCCGCTGGCAGCGAATGCTGGTGGGACGCCCAGCGCGGCCTGGGCGTGTGCGGCGATTTCCTCGGTCGTGGCGGGCAGGGCGGCGTCGAAGCCGCCTGGCGATCGGGCGACGAGCTGGCCGACACCCTGCTGGCGGCGCTGGACGACGAGACCGAGCCCGCGCGGCCGGTGCAGGCCGCCAACGATGCGCGCCGCAGCCCGGCCCCGGCCGGCGGACAGCCCCTGGTGATGAAGCGCGGCGTGGCCCTGGCGCACGCGGCCTGAGCGCGAGGGTAGGCGCGCTCCGGGGGTGACCGCCCCTCAGGGCGCGCTGCCGCGCAGCTTTTCCATCATCAGCGCCAGCTGCTGCTGCCGGTCTGCCAGGCGCTGGCGCAAGGCTGCACGGGCGGCGTCGTCGCCGGCCGCCTGCAGCGCTTCGCGCAGGCCCGCGATCTCGCGCATCAGCGTCACTTCCGGCGGGTAGAAGCCACTGTCCTTCAGCATCTTGTAGGCCATGCGCAGCTCGGCCGGGGTGTCGTCGTAGCCGTCGCCCAGGTCCAGCGGCTTGCCGTAGCTGGCGGCGGTGCGCAGCTCGCCGCTGCGTTCGGATTCGGCCAGGGCGCGGCCGATGTGGTCTTCCAGCAGCCGCAGGCGGTTTTCGCGCTGTTCTTCGGTGGCCATGGGGTCGGCCCTTTCAGGCGCGGGCTTCGCTGCGGCTGCCCAGGGCTTCGAGCCAGTGGCGTGTCAGCGGGGTCAGGGGCTTGGCCATGCGGCGTTCGTTCAGCACCGCTCGGCCCAGCGTCGACCGGCCACCGCGCGCGGCGGCGGCCAGCAGCGTCAGGTCGATCAGGTCGCGCTGGGCATGGCTGCCGCCCAGCCCACGCGCGGCGGCGCGCACCGGGAACAGCTGATCCGCCGCGCTGCCGGCATCGCCGCGGCCCAGCGCCAGCAGGCCGCGCATCAGCGGCAGGCCCACGCCGCGCGCCATCGCGTGGTTGCTGCGCCCGGCGTCGGTGGCCGAGAGTGCCTGCTCGGCGCAGCGCGCCACCCAGTGCTCGGCGCGCTGCTGCTGGCCGGCACCCAGCATCGCCAGCACGGCGTGCACGTCGTTGAAGGCGTAGTAGCCCGCCGCCGGCGCCGACAAGTCCCAGCCCGCCAGCAGCGCGGCGCAGGGCGCCGCGACATCCTCGCCCAGCAGGTGCAGACGCCACAGGAGGGCCGTGGCGTCCAGGCGCTGCAGGGTGATCTGCAGCGCCGGGCCGCTGAGGTGGTGGTCGATCAGCCGCATCACGCCGGCCACGTCCAGCGCTTCGAGCCTGAACAAGGCCTTGTGCCACCACAGGTGGCAGGCAAAGCCGTTGTCCACGGCCCAGTGCGGCTGGTGCTGCCGCAGCCAGGTGGCGCCGTCCTCGAAGCGGCCCTGCATTTCCATCACGTGCGCCACGGCGTGCACGGCCCAGGGCACGCGCGGGTTGGCGGCCAGGGCGCGGCGGCCGGCTTCCTCGGCTTCGGGGTAGAGGTTGTTCTCTTCCAGGCCGAACGCATACAGCGCCAGCACGTAGGGGTGCAGGGGGTCGGATTCGTCCCACTCGGGCAGCGCGCGGGCCGGGCGCTGGCGCAGGGCCGGCGTGTCGCCGCGGTAGAAGTCCCAGAGCTGCGCCCACTGCAGCGCGAGCGCATCGCGCGGGTGTTCCGTCAGCAGCTGGTCCCAGCCGTTGCACGCGGCCTGCCAGCGGCCTTCCAGCAGCAGCTGCACGGCTTCCAGGTGCTGGCGCTCGCGGGCCGGCGCGGTGGTGGCCAGCGCGCGCGCATGCGACAGGTGCGCCGCGGCTTCGTCACGCAGCCCGGGCTCGGTCAGGCTCAGCAGGAAGCCGGCCTTCATCGTGTGCGGCAGGGCCCAGGCCGGGTCGGCCTGCATCGCAGCGTCCAGATCGGCCAGCGGTGTGTCGTAGAAGGACATCATCCGCCACAGCGCCTGCTCGGCCGCCTGCTGTGCGGCCGGGCTGCCACTGCCGCAGGGGTTGCCGCGCAGGTCGGTGTGAGCCATGGCCGCACTGTACCCGCGCCACCCGGACCGCCAGCTTCCGCGCCGGCCGCAGGCGCCTGCGGCCAGGGCGGCAGCGGCGGGCGCAGCCTTTCCCAGGCGCGCGCCAGGCGCAGCACGCCGATGTCGTCGTGCCGGCGGCCGCTGATGTGCAGGCCCACCGGCAAGGCCGCGCCCCCGGGCCCCGGGGTCGTGCCGCAGGGCAGGCTGATCGCCGGCTGTTCGCCCATGTTCCAGGGCAGGGTGAAGGCGATGTGCTCGAACGGCCGCGCCGGGTCGTGCAGCGGGCTGGCCAGCTCCGCGGCAAAGGCCGGCACCGGGCTGGTGGGCGAGATGATGAAGTCAAAGCGCTCGCTGGCCCCGGCCGCTGCGTCGCGCAGCGCGGCCATCTGGGCCTGGCCGTGGAAGACCTGCGTGCCGCTGTAGCCCGCGGCCGGGGCGGCCCAGTCGCGGATGTAGGGCAGCACGTGCTGGCGCGCTGCTGCCGGCAGGGCCTGCAGATCGAGCCAGGCGCGCAGCCGCCAGAAGCGGTCCAGCCCGTCGATCATCTCGCGCGTGGTGAAGGGCGCCAGCGGTTCGATGCGGGCCCCGGCGGCCTGCAGGCGCAGCGCTGCAGCCTGCACCGCGGCGGCCGTGCCGGCGTCGACCGGCAGGCCCCAGCCGGCGTCCAGCAGCAGGCCGATGCGCAGACCGTGCAGGGCTGGTGCATCGGCGGCTTCGTCGCTGGCCAGGTCGTCCCAGGCGATGGCCTGTGGCGGCAGGCGCGTCGGGTCGCGCGTGTCGGGCTGGCTGAGCACGGCCATGGCCAGGGCTGCGTCGGCCACGCAGCGCGTCATCGGCCCGGCCACGCGGCCGGTGTAGGGCGGGTGGATGGGCACGCGCCCGGCGCTGGGCTTGAAGCCGACCACGCCGCACCAGCCCGCCGGCAGGCGGATGCTGCCGCCGATGTCGGTGCCCAGGTGCAGCGGGCCGTAGCCGGCCGCCGCAGCCGCGCCGGCGCCGGCACTGCTGCCGCCCGGCGTGCAGGCCAGGTGCCAGGGGTTGCGTGCCAGCGCGTGAAAGCTCGACAGGCCCGAAGACAGCATGCCCAGATCCGGCATCGTGGTCTTGGCCACGATCAGCGCGCCGGCTTCGCGCAGCCGCGCCGCCGGCGGCGCATCGTGCAGCGCCGGCTGCAGCGGCAGCGCGGCGCAGCCCAGCGGCACGGGCGTGCCGCGGGTGGCGATGTTGTCCTTGATCGTCACTGGCACGCCGTCCAGCGGCCCCAGCGGCCGGCCGGTCTGCCAGCGCGCCGCCGAATCCCGCGCCTGCGCCAGCAGGGCGTCGGGCGTGTAGGCGTAGAGCGCGTTCAGGTGCGGCTCCCAGGCCGCGATCCGGGCCACCAGGGCCTGGGCGACGTCCAGCGGGCTGAAGTCGCCGCTGCTGTAGCCCGAGCGCAGCGCGCCGGCGCTGAGCTCGGGCAGATCGGCCGGGTGAAGGGGCGGCATGGGCGGCATGGGCGGCATCAGGCCGCGGCCGGCGTTTCGCGGGCCATGAACTTCGCCAGGTTCTGTGCCGCCTGCGTGCGCACGCGCTGGCGCAGCCAGGGTGACCAGCCCAGCAGCAGGCCAGGCGGGCCCAGGGCCTGGCGCGACCAGGCCCAGAAGTCGAAGCGGTCGCGGTGGCGCGTGATCAGGCCCTGGGCGTCGAAGTCGAACTCGGCGTCGATGCGGTTGTGCACCACGCGCCCGGTGGCGCTGAAGAGGTAGTGCGCTTCCCAGTGCGCCGTGCGGGCCGTGATGGCGCTGGCCTGCAGCTGCCAGTGCGCCATGCCCTTGGCCTGCGTGGCCGTGCACAGCATGCGCCACATGCCGCCGATCGCTTCGCGGCCCTGCAGCGAGAAGGCTTCGTCGTCGAAGCGTGCGCCCGGGGCGTAGCAGGCCTGCATTGTGGCGTGGTCCAGCCGCGCGAAGGCGGCGTAGAAGCGTTCGATGGTGGCCTGGGTCATGGGGCGGCTCGCGAGGCTCATGCCGGGGGCGCCCAGCTCACGGCGGCCAGATCGTTGGCGAAGATCGGCGAGCTGTTCCACAGCCCGCGCAGGCCCTTGCGGAACACCGCCACCTGCTGCGGGTTCCAGATGAAGACGTTGACGGCGTCTTCGGCCAGCTGGCGCTGGATGTCGCGCCACAGGCGGGCTTTCTCCTTCGGGTCCAGCGTGGCCGCCAGCGCGGCCACCAGCCCGCGGAACTTGGCGCTGTCGTAGCCGAAGTAGTAGCCCGGGTCGGTGTAGGCGCGCACATAGTCCAGCGGCTCGACGTGCAGGATCACGGTGAGATCGAAGTTGCCCTTGAAGGCCCCGCCCAGCCAGGCCGCCCATTCGACGTTTTCGATCTTCGCGTTGATGCCCACCTTGGCCAGCTGCGCGGCGATGATCTCGCCGCCGGTGCGCGCGTACTGCGGCGGCGGCAGGGTCAGCGTCAGGTTCAGCGGCGTGCTGATGCCGGCTTCCTTCAGCAGCGCGCGGGCGCGGGCCGGGTCATGCGGCGCGAACTTGCTCAGGTCCTGGTAGCCCAGGTCGGTGGGGGCGAAGTGGCTGCCGATCGGCCGCGCCAGGCCTTCGAGCGCACCGTCGATGAAGGCCTGGCGGTCGATGGCGTGCGTGAGCGCGCGCCGCACGCGCACGTCGTTCAGCGGCGGCTTGCGGTTGTTGATGGCCAGGATGCCCTTGCCCGCGGTGAAGCCGGTCTCGACCACGAAGCGCGGGTTGCGGCGGAACTGGTTCAGCGCCTGCGGTGCGCCGAAGCGCGGCATCGCGTCCACGTCACCGGCCAGCAGGGCGGCCACCTGCGCCGCCGGATCGCTGATGAAGCGGAAGCTGGCGCGCCGCAGGCTCACTTGCGCGGCGTTGCGGAAGCGCTCGTTGCGCACCAGCGTCACGGCGCTGCCCCGGGCCCAGCTGTCCAGCCGGTAGGGCCCGGTGCCCACGGGCTGGGTGGCGGCCTGCGCGGCGCTGTCGGGGTGCAACATCACGGCCGTGCTTTCGCCCAGCCGGAAGGGCAGCAGGCTGTCGGGCTCGCGCAGCACCAGCACCACGGTGTGTGCGTCCACCACCTTCACGGCGCTGATGTTGTCGAAGACCGCCTTCTTGGCCTTGTTCACGCTGCCTTCGGCGCGCGCGCGGTCCAGGCTGAACTGCACGGCCCGGGCGTCGAAGGGCTTGCCGTCGCTGTAGACCACGCCCTTCTTCAGCGCGAAGCTGTAGGTCTTGCCGTCGGGCGTGTGCGCCCAGTTGTCGGCCAGCAGCGGCGTGACGCTGCCGTCCATCGCGATCTTCGTCAGCCCTTCCAGGACGTTGTAGAGCACGATCTCGCCGATCGCGGCCGAGGCGCCGGTGGTCGGGTCCAGGCTGGGCGGCTCCAGCACCATCGCCAGCGTCAGCGTGTCCTTGCGGCGTTGCGCCAGCGCGGGCGTGCCGCTGCCGACCAGCGGCAGGCTGGCCAGCAGGGTGTTGACGTGGCGCCTGGGCAGGCTCATGCGGGGCTCCGGCAGCGGGGTTGGTGGCGGCCGGCGGGCGGGGGCTAGGCCGGCGCCGCCGATTGTGGCGCCGCCCCGGCCGCGGCCTGCAGCAGCTGCTGGGTGTAGGGGTGCTGCGGCGTGGTGAACAACGTCTGCGGCGGCCCCTGCTCGACGACGCGGCCGCGCTGCAGCACCAGCACCTCGTCGCACAGGTGGTCCACCACCGCCAGGTCGTGGCTGATGAACAGGTACGACAGGCCGTGCGTGTGCTGCAGCTGCTGCAGCAGGTTCAGCACCTGGGCCTGCACCGACACATCCAGCGCGCTGACGGGCTCGTCGGCGACGATCAGCCGCGGCCGCGTGATGAGCGCCCGCGCGATCGCAATGCGCTGGCGCTGGCCGCCGCTGAACTGATGCGGCACCTTGTCCAGATCAGCCGCGCGCAGGCCCACGGCTTCCAGTGCTTCGGCCGCGGCCTGGCGGCGCTGGTCGGCATCGGCCATGGGCTGCCGGCCCTGCAGCAGCGCCAGCGGCTCGGCGACGGTCTGCAGCACCGTGCGCCGCGGATCGAGCGATCCATACGGGTCCTGGAACACCATCTGGAAGCCCGCGCGCGCGGCGCGCAGGCTGCGCGGCGGCAGCGCATGCAGGTCGCGGCCCTCGAACAGCACCTGCCCGGTGCTGGGGGCTTCCAGCGCCATCACCAGGCGCGCCAGCGTGCTCTTGCCAGACCCGGATTCGCCCACCACGCCCAGGCTGCGCCCGGCTTCGAGCGTGAAGCTCACGCCGTCCAGCGCCTGCACCACGGGCGAGCGCTGCAGCAGGTGCTGGCGCGGCAGGCGGTAGCGCTGCGACAAGCCGCGCACGGCCAGCAGGGGCGGGGCTGCAGGCCCAGGCTGTGCGGCGATGCCGCCGGGGGCTGCCGGCGTCATGGCCAGGGGTTCAGGCAGCGCAGCGTGTGGCCGGGGCCGGTGGACTGCACGGCGGGCTGCACGACTGGCTGCACGACTGGCTGCATGACTGGCTGCAGTGCCGGCAGCGCCAGATTGCACGCCGGCAGCGCGCGGCTGCAGCGGCTGGCAAAGGCGCAGCCGGCGGGCAGATCGGCCAGTGCCGGCACGCGGCCGGGGATGGTGGGCAGCGGCGCGGCGCGGCCCCCGGGCCCGGTGCCCGTGGCCGCTGCGCGCCAGCCCAGGCGCGGGCGCGCTGCGTGCAGGCCGCGGGTGTAAGGGTGGGCGCGGCGCGCGAAGACGGCGGCCGTGGGCCCGCTTTCCACCACCGCGCCGGCGTACATCACCAGCAGCTGCCCGACACGGTCGGCCATCAGGCCCAGGTCGTGGCTGATCAGCAGCAGCGCCATGCCGCTGTCGCGGCACAGCGCCTGCAGCAGGTCCAGCACCTCGCGCTGGGTGCTGGCGTCCAGCGCGGTGGTGGGCTCGTCGGCCACCAGCAACTCAGGGCCGCAGGCCAGGGCCATGGCGATCACCACGCGCTGGCGCTGGCCGCCCGAAAGCTGGTGCGGATAGGCCGCCAGGCGCTGGGCCGGCTGCGGCATCTGCACGCGGTCCAGCAGGCGCAGCGCCTCGGCCTGCGCAGCGCGCGCCGACAGGCCGCGATGCAGGCGCAGCGGCTCGGCGATCTGCCGGCCCACGGTGTGCAGCGGGTTCAGCGCCGTCATCGGTTCCTGGAAGACCATGCCGATGCGCTGGCCGCGCACGCGGCACCAGGCGGCGTCGTCCAGCGCCGTGAGCTCGCTGCCACCGAGCGTGATCGAACCCTGCACCTGCGCGCCTTCGGGCAGCAGGCCCATCAGCGCCAGCGCCGTGAGCGACTTGCCGCTGCCGCTTTCGCCGATCAGCCCCAGCGTCTGCCCGCGGGCGAGCATGAACGAGACATCCCGCAGCGCGGCCACCGGGCCGCCGGGCGTGGGCAGCGTCACGCCCAGGCCCTGCACCTGCAGCAGCGCCGGGGCGGGCAGGTCGTGCGGCCCCGGGGTGGCCGCGGCGACCAGCGGGGTGGGTGGCGGGACGGAAGAGTCCATCGCCAGACGATAGCGCCCGGGCCGCTGGCCCACTGCGCCAAGACCCCAGGCGCGTCCAACGCGACCGGGCTCAGGCCGCCCTGCCGCCGGCGCTGGCGGACAGCAAATCCAGGTAGGCCCCGGCCAGGCGCGGCGCAGCCTGCAGGCCCAGGGCCTGCATCAGCGCCTCGGCCACGGCCTGGCCCTGGGCGTCGGTCTGGCCCGGGCGCAGGACGACTTCGAGCTCCATGAAGTCGCCCAGGCCCTCGACGCGGTCCAGGTGGATGCGGGTGGCGAAGCCGGCGTCTTCCACCAGCAGCAGCCAGCGCTGCTTGCGCACCCGCCCCAGCAGGCCGCAGCCGCGCACCAATGCTTCGCGCAGCGCGGCGGGGTCGGGCACGGGCACGCGCACGTAGTCGCTGGCTTTGGCCGCGGTGTCGTCGGCGCGCTGGTAGTAGATGAGCTCGGCCGTGCCGTCGGCGAACTCGCGCAGCTTCAGCCGGCCCTGCGGCACGCGGAAGAAGCTGTCGTCCTGGGCAATGTGCTGTGGCGCGGCGCCGCCAGCCACGGTCTGTGCGTGCGGCAGCAGGGCGTCGATGCCGCCCGGCAGGCGGGCCTTGATCTCGATGTTGCGGGGCATGGGCAGAAGTATCCGGCGGCGCCATGGCCGCGTTGCAGTGGCGGGCGATGGCGCTTCAGCGCCGCAGCCGCGGATCCCACAGGTCGCGCAGGCCGTCGCCCAGCAGGTTCAGGCCCAGCACGCTGGCCATGATGGCCAGGCCCGGCCACAGCGCCAGCAGCGGAGCCTGGAACATCTGCGCCTGGGCGTCGTTGAGCATGCGGCCCCAGCTGGGCTGCGGCGGCTGCGTGCCCAGGCCCAGGTAGGACAGCGCGGCTTCGGCCAGGATGGCGGTGGCAAAGCTGATCGTGGCCTGCACCACCAGCGGGCTGGCTATGTTGGGCAGCACGTGGTCGAGCGTGATCGCCAGCGGCCCCTTGCCGGCGGCGCGGGCGGCGGTGACGAAATCGCGCGCCCAGATCGCGCCGGCGGAGGTGCGCGTGATGCGCGCGAACACCGGGATGTTGAACAGGCCGATGGCGACGATGCTCATCCCCAGCCCCGGGCCGTAGATGGCCGTGAGCATGATGGCCGAGAGCAGCGCCGGGAAGGCGAAGCCGAAGTCGCAGGCCCGCATCACGGCTGCGTCCAGCCAGCGCCAGCGCTGGCCGGCGGCCGCGGCGGCCGCCAGCGCCCCCAGCGCCACGCCCAGCACCAGGCCGATGCCCACTGCCACCACGCCCACGACGATGCTGTTCTGCGCCCCCACCAGCAGCTGGCTGGCGATGTCGCGGCCCAGGCTGTCGGTGCCCAGCCAGTGGGCAGCGCTGGGCGGTGCGAGCTTGTTCGGGATGTCGATCTCGCCCGGCGGGTGCGGCTGCCACACCAGCGACAGCAGCGCCGCCAGCAGCAGCAGCGCCGTGAGCACGGCGCCGAGCGCGAAGCTGCGGTGCGCGAAGGCGCGGCGCAGGAAGCCGCCGCCGGCGGCAGCGCGGGCGGCCGTCATGCCAGCCGCACGCGCGGGTCGATCCAGGCCACGGCCAGGTCGACGACGAAGTTGACCGCCACCACCAGCGCGGCCAGCAGCATCACGACATCGCGCACCACCACGAGATCGCGGTTGCTGATGGCCTGGAACACCAGGCGGCCGATGCCCGGCAGCACGAAGACGTTCTCCACCACGATGGTGCCGGTGACGAGGTTGGCGAACTGCAGGCCGGCCACCGTCAGCACCGGGATCATGGCGTTGCGCAGCACGTGGCCCAGCAGCGCCTGGCGGCGCGAGAGGCCCTTGGCGCGGGCGGTGCGCACGAAGTCTTCGCGCAGCACGTCCAGCACCGCCGATCGCGTCACGCGCGCCAGGATTGCCGCCTGCACCGCTGCCAGCGCCAGCGCCGGCAGCAGCAGCGCCTGCAGGCCCGGCCACAGGCCGCCGCCGTCTTCCTGCCGCCAGCCCGGGAAGCCACCGGCGCCCACCCACTGCAACTGCACGGCGAACAGCAGGATGAGCAGGATCGCGAACCAGAAGTTCGGGATCGCGATCCCCAGCTGGCTGAGCGCCATCGCGCCCACGTCGCCCAGCCGGCGGTGGCGCGCGGCGGCGTACAGGCCCAGCGCCAGGCCCAGCAGCAGCGTCAGCGCCATCGCCAGCAGTGCCAGCGGCAGCGTCACCGCCAGCCGCTCGGCCAGCAGCTCGGCGGTGGGGGTGTCGTAGCTCAGGCTGCGTGCCGTTTCGCCGCGCAGCAGGCCGCCGGTCCATTCCAGGTAGCGCTGCAGCGCCGGGCGGTCCAGGCCCAGGCGGGCTTCCAGCGCCGCCAGGCTTTCAGGCGTGGCGCTGTCGCCCAGGATGACCTGGGCGGCGTTGCCCGGCAGCAGCTCGAGCACCGCGAACACCAACACAGAAGCGGCCGCCAGCGTGACGGCAAAACTGCCCAGGCGCTTGAGAAGGACGAGCCACATCGCAGGCATCTTGCCGCAAGCGCCAAGGCTTGCGCCCAAAGGAAAAGGGCGTCACGCCGGCATGGCGGGACGCCCTGGGTCAGCCCCGGGCCCTGCCGCAGCAGGGCCGGTGCAGACGGTCAGAACGAGTGGCGCAGGCCGAACTCGTAGCCGCTGGAATCGCGGCCGGTCGTCAGTGCCGAACCCGTGGCCACGGTGAAGGCCGTGTTGGTGTTCGAGATGTCGCTGTAGGTGGCGTACAGCGCCGTGCGGCGCGACAGGTTGTACTGGCCGCCCAGCGAGAACTGACGCGCTTCGCGGTTGCTGATGGTGCCGCCGCCGTCCATCTTGTGGTACGAGGCGCGCAGCACGGTGGCGCCCATCGGCACGCTCACGCCCAGCAGCCAGTTCTTCTGGTCGGCGGGGCCGGCGTCGGTCTTCGAGTACATGCCGAAGAACTTGGCCACCTTGATGTCGTACGTACCGCCGAAGGTGGTGCGCTTGATGTCGATCGTGGGGCTGCTTTCGGTGGTGGCGTAGGACACGACGGCGAACAGCGGGCCGGCGTTGTAGGCCAGACGGCCACCGACGTGCTTGTTGCCCAGCGCGCCTTCGCCAGCGGCGACGTTGAAGACACCGGTGAAGCCACCCATGTCAGGCGAGTAGTAGCTCACCATGTTGCTCGAACGCGGGTAGCTGCTGTTGGTGGCGGTGAAGGCCTGGTTCAGGCGGCCCACGGCGCTCATGCCGGTGTCCGAGAACGGGTCCAGCTGTTCCCAGGTCACGCCGCTGGTGTTCTTCTCACGGCCCAGGCGCACTTCGCCGAAGCCGCCCTGCAGGCCGATCGTCGAACGGCGCTGCCAGGTCTGGCCAGTGGCGTTGCCGGTGTCGGGGTCCAGGCCGCCTTCGATCCAGAAGTGGGCCTTCAGGCCACCACCCAGGTCTTCCGTGCCGCGGAAGCCGATGCGGCTGGTCGTCAGGCCGCTGGCGGCCAGTTGCTTCTGCGAGGCGTCGTTCTTGACGTTGCGCGCGGCCAGGTCGAGGACACCGAAGACGGTGACGTTGGATTGCGCGTGGGCCGGCACGGCGGCGGCGGCGGCCAGAGCCAGGACGGCCAGGGAAAGCTTCTGCATGCTGTCTTCCTTTTGAAATTGCTTGACGCGTGAAAAGTCAGGTAAAACCCTAGGAGAATAGCCGAAGGCTGTGACGAACCCGTGACCACGGTTGTTGCGTCGCCACACTTTCCAGGGGCATCGCGGCCGCCGGAGCCGCGGCAAAAGCCCCGGCGCTGCGCCCCTCTGGCGCTAGGACAGCTTGTAGGTCTGCAGGTGGATGCTGGTCTCGGTGTTGGCGATGCCCTTGATCAGGCGCACTCTTTCCAGCACCTCGGCCAGTTCGCCCAGATGGCTGGCGCGCAGCTCGGCCAGCAGGTCCCAGCGGCCGTTGGTGTCGTGCAGCGATGCGACGCCGGGTTCGCCCAGCAGGGTGCCGATCACGGCCCGCGTCTGGTTGCCTTCGACGGCGATGTTCATCCAGGCGGTGATCTGGCTCGGTTCGCTGTCGGGGCGCAGCCGCACGGTGTAGCCCACGATCACGCCCTGGTCCTCGAGCCGGGTGATGCGGTTGCTCACCGTGCCGCGCGACACCCCCAGCTTGTGCGCCAGCGTGGCGACGCTGGCGCGGGCATCGGTGCGCAGCAGGGCCAGAAGCTGTTGATCGAGCGAGTCCATCGTGGGGGGATTCTGCCATTTCGGCAACTGGCGCTGTCGATACGGCAGAAGCCTGGCGTTTTCGACGCAGTTCTGCCGCTTCTCATTGCCGCTCCCCCCTCGAACAATCGCTGGGCGAGCCGGCACTGCCGCGCCGCATCCCGCCGCAGCGCCCCGCGCCGGCCCCGACCAGGACCCTGCCATGACCCGCCTTCTGACCCCCGAAGACATCGCCCGCATCGTGGCCGCACACGGCCTGCCCGACGTCCTGCGCCGGCTGGAAGATGCCATCACCGCCGGCTTTCGACGCTGGGGCGATTTCGACAAGACCGCCCGCGTGGCCAGCCACTCTGCGCGTGGCGTGATCGAGCTGATGCCGATCGCCGATGCCACCCACTACAGCTTCAAGTACGTGAACGGCCATCCCGACAACACCCGCAGCGGCCTGCCCACGGTGATGGCTTTCGGCGTGCTGGCCGACGTCGCCACCGGTGCGCCGCTGTGGCTGAGCGAGCTCACGCTGACGACCGCGCTGCGCACGGCGGCCACGTCGGTGATGGCGGCGCGGGCTCTGGCCCGCCCCGAGCCGCGCACCATGGCCCTGATCGGCAACGGCGCGCAGAGCGAGTTCCAGGCCCTGGCCTTCCACCACGGGCTGGGCGTGCGCGCGCTGCGCGTGTTCGACACCGACCCGCAGGCCACCGCCAAGCTGCTGCGCCACCTGCACGGCGTGCCCGGCCTGGCGGTGACGGTGCATGGCAGCACGGCCGAGGCCGTGCGGGGCGCCGACATCGTCACCACCGTGACGGCCGACAAGCGCAACGCCACCATCATCACGCCGGACATGCTGGCACCCGGCATGCACTTGAACGCCGTGGGCGGCGATTGCCCGGGCAAGACCGAGCTGCACCCGGAGGTGCTGCGCGCGGCGCAGGTGTTCGTCGAATATGAGCCGCAGAGCCGCATCGAAGGCGACGTGCAGCAGATGCCGGCGGATTTCCCGGTCACCGAGCTCTGGCGCGTGCTCACCGGCCAGGCCACCGGCCGGCGCGGCGCAGAGGCCGTGACGGTGTTCGATTCCGTGGGCTTTGCCCTCGAGGACTACGCCGCCCTGCGCCTGATGGCGCAGCTGGCGCAGCCGCTGGGTCTGGGGCGGCCGCTGGATCTGATCCCCGCCCTGCCCGATCCCAAGGACTTGTTCTCGCAGCTGGGCCAGGCCCGCGCGCAGGCGCTGGCAGCCTGAAGCTCCTGCCGGAGAGCGATCGCCGCTAGCGGGCGCTCACTTTATCGCCTGGTGCGGGTGGTTCGATGCGGTTCAGCGGCCGAAGCGCTCGTGCCGGTCGGCTGCGGAGTACAGGTCTGCGGCGAAGCGCGCATCGAAAGCCGCCACTTGCTGGGCATAGCGGCGCACGTGGGCGGCGTCCTGGATGCGACCGCGCTGCGCGCGGGAATCGATGCGGGCGGTGCGTGCGGCCTGCAGCCGCTCCACGGCCCGGATCACGGCCTGGAAAGCCCAGGCGCCGAAAGCGGCGCCGCGGGGAACAGCGACAGGGCGGGGGGTCTGGACGGTGATGGTGGTCATGGGCTACTCCTGAGATGGGTCAGCGGAAAGGCTGGCCCCGATGTCGAGAGATTAGGGTTTCCACTCATAATGCTCAAGTGAATAATACTCACCTGTCGCATTCGCCGCGTTCATGTCAGAAGCCCGCTTCATGCCTGCGCTGCCCTCTTTGCACTCCGCGCCCTCGCCGGCCGCCGTATCGCCCGTGGCGCCCAATTTCCGCCACCTCGACCTGAACCTGCTGCGCGTCTTCGACACCGTGATGGCCGAAGGCAGCCTCACGCGGGCGGCGGATGTCCTGGCCATGACGCAGCCGGCCGTCAGCCACGCCGTGCGGCGCCTGCGCGAAACGCTGGGCGACGAGCTCTTCGTCCGCACTGCCCATGGCGTGCGCCCCAGCGCGCGCGCCGAGGCGCTGTGGCCGCCCGTCCGCCAGGCGCTGGGCCAGCTGCGCCAGGCGCTGGCGCCGGGGGCCTACGTGCCCGAGCGTGACGCCGTGCAGTGGCGCCTGGCGATGGCCGATGCCACCGCGGCGCTGCTGGCGCCGCCGCTGGTGGCCGCGATCGAGCGTGCCCGCGCGCTGGCCAATCTGCGCGTGCTGCCGCTGACTACGCGCGACCCGCGCGGCCTGCTGGACGCCGGAGAGGCTGACCTGGCGCTGGGTTTCTTCCCCGAAACCGTGACCGGCATCGCCGCGCAGGGTGCCGACAGCCACCTGCGCCACCACCGGCTGCACAGCACGCGCTACGTCGGCGTGATGCGCCAGGGCCATCCGCTGGCCGCCGCACCCCTGACCCTGGACGCCTACTGCGCCGCGCACCACCTGCTGGTGAGCTTCTCGGGCCGGCCGCACGGCTTCGTCGACCAGGCGCTGGCCGCCCTGGGGCGCCAGCGCCGCATCATGCTGACGGTGAACCAGTTCTTTACCGCCGGGCGGGTGGTGGCGCGCAGCGACCTCGTCACCGTGCTGCCGGCCGGCTTCGTCGAAGCTACCGGCTGCCAGCACGAGCTGCAGACCCGCGAGCTGCCCTTCGATCTGGGCCCGGTGAACGTGGACATGCTGTGGCACCTGCGGCATGACGCCGACCCCGCGCACCGCTGGCTGCGCGACCGCGTTGCCGATGCTGCGCCGCTGGCGGTGGTCGGCTAGGCAGGCAGCCGCCTCGCTGCCCCACCGCCCCACCGCCCGACCGCATGTGGGCGTGCGCTTGTCCTACAGCGCGCCGGGCGCCCGGCCGGCAGCGCGCGTGGCGGGGTGCTGCCTACAGTGGGCTCATCCTTCCACGCCCCCCAAAGGAGCCATCATGAACGCCAGCACCACCCTGGGCCAGCAGGCCGCCGACAAGCTCGATCACGGCCTGTCCATGGCCAGCCGAACCGCTGACCGCCTGACCGATGGCCTCGATGGTGCGCTGGACAGCACCCAACGCCGCGCCTCGCAGGCCCTGGACGCGCTGTCGGACGGCGTCGACGAACTGCGCAGTGCCGTGCCCCTGGCCCTGCACCGGGCCGAAGGCCAAGCCACGGCGATGTCCGAACGGGCGCTGCGCAGCGCGCGTCATGCGCGCGAAGCCGCGCTGCAGGGCGCCGACCGCCTGGGCCGCCAGACGCGCGGCTACATCCGCGAAGAGCCGCTCAAGTCGGTGCTGCTGGCGGCCGCCGCCGGTGCGCTGGTGGCCGGCCTGGCTGCGCTGCTGCGCCCGCGGCGCTGACCGGCAGGCGCGATCAGGCCGTGCCCAGCACGGCCGACATCGCCGCCGCCGTGCGCTCGACGTTGCCGCTGTTCAGCCCGGCCACGCACATGCGGCCGGAGCGCACGAGGTAGACACCGAACTCGTCGCGCAGCCGGTCCACCTGCGCCGGGCTCAACCCGGTGTAGCTGAACATGCCACGCTGCGACAAAAAGTAGCTGAAGTCGTCGCCCGGCCGTCGCGCGGCCAGCAGGTCATGCAGCTGGCGGCGCATCTTGGCGATGCGCTCGCGCATCGCGGCCACCTCGGCTTCCCACTGCGGGCGCAGCGTGGCGTCGGTGAGCACGCGGCTGACGATGCCGGCCGCATGCAGCCCGGGGCTCGAATAGTTGCGCCGCACGGTGGCCTTCATCTGCCCCAGCACCAGCGTGGCCTCGGCGGCATCGGCGCAGACGACGCTCAGCGCGCCCGCGCGTTCGCCGTAGACGCTCATGCTCTTGGAAAACGAGTTCGCGACGAAGAACGTCATGCCGCTGTCGGCCAGCAGGCGCACGGCATGGGCGTCGGCCTCGATGCCGTCGCCATAGCCCTGGTACGCCAGGTCCAGGTAGGGCAACAGGTCGCGCTCGCGCAGCACCGGCACCAAGGCCTGCCATTGCGCCGGGCTCAGGTCCACGCCCGTGGGGTTGTGGCAGCAGGCATGCAGCAGCACCACGCTGCGCGCGGGCAGCGTGCGCAGCGTCGCCAGCATCGCGTCGAAGCGCAGCCCGCCGCCCTGGCGCGGCGGGCTGGCGCTGGCGTCGCCGGCGTCGTAGTACGGGTAGGTGTGCACCTGCAGGCCGGCACCTTCGAACATCGCGCGGTGGTTGTCCCAAGTCGGATCGCTCACCCAGACGGCGCTCCCGGGCAGCCAGCGCTGGATGAAGTCGGCCCCCACCTTCAGCCCGCCGCTGCTGCCCACGGTCTGCAGCGTGGCCACGCGGCCACTGGCCAGCGCCTCGTGCCCGGGGCCGAACAGCAGGCCCTGCACGGCGCCGCGCATCGCGGCCGAGCCTTCGATGGGCAGGTAGGACTTGGTGCCGCCTTCGGCCAGCATCTGCGCTTCGGCCTGGCGCACGCTGTCAAGCACCGGGATGCGGCCCTGCTCGTCGAAGTAGATGCCGATCGAGAGGTTCACCTTGTCGGCGCGCGGGTCCTTCTGGAAGGCCTCGTTGAGGCTGAGGATCGGGTCGCCGGCGTAGGGGTCGAGGTGCTGGAACATGGGCGTCAGGCCGCCAGCGCTGCTTCGATGTCCTTGCGCAGCGATTCCGGCGTGTCGGTGGGCGCGTAGCGCTTGATCACCTGACCGTCCTTGCCGACCAGGAACTTCGTGAAGTTCCACTTCACCGCCTCGGTGCCCAGCAGGCCCGGGGCCTGGGCCTTGAGCCACTGCCACAGCGGGTGGGCTTCGCTGCCGTTGACCTTCACCTTGGCCATCATCGGGAAGCTCACGCCGTAGTTCAGCTGGCAGAAGCTGGCGATCTCGTCGTTGCTGCCCGGGTCCTGGCCGCCGAACTCGTTGCTGGGGAAGCCGATCACCACCAGGCCGCGGCTGGCGTAGTCGGCATGCAGCTTTTCCAGGCCGGCGAACTGCGGGGTGAAGCCGCAGGCACTCGCGGTGTTGACGATCAGCAGCACCTGGCCGCGGTGGTCGGCCAGCTTCACGGGCTGGCCCTGGATGCTGGAGGCTTCGAAGTCGTAGAGGCTGGCCATGGCGGTACTCCGGTGGGCTGTTGTGTTGGGGGAATCGTAGCGCTGCAGCCCGGGCCAGCGCGGCTTCAGGGTGAGCGCGCCGCCAGCAGGCTGGCGCCCACGATCAGCAGCCCGCCGATGGCCAGCGGCCAGCTCATCGTGCCTGCGCCCAGCGCCACGGCTGACGCCGATGCGAACAGCACTTCGCTGACCATCACCACGGCCGTGACGTTGGCCGGCAGGCGCGACGCGCCGTACTGCAGCGCCAGGTTGCCGGCCAGGAACCACAGCCCCATGCCCAGCGCGCCGGCCAGCCAGGGCAGTGCCGGTGCCGGTGGCGGGGGCACCTGGCCGGGCAGCGCCAGTGCCAGCAGGCCGGCCACCACGGCGCCGCCCAGGAACATCGCCAGCGCGCGGCCCTCGGCCGGGCGATGCGCCTCGCGCCGCAGCATCACGTTGTTCAGGGCAAAGCTGAAGCCGCCCAGCACGCTCAGCCATTCGGCCAGGTTGCGCGGCACCGGCCAGCCCAGGCCGGCTGCACTGCCGCCATCGGCCTTGCCGGTGGCCAGCACGAGCGCCGCGCCGGCCAGCGCCAGGGCGATGCGCAGCAGCGCCGCGGGCGTGACGCGCTCGCCCAGCAGCAGCCGCGCCAGCAGCACCGCCCACAGCGGCATCAGATAGAACAGCAGCACCACGCGCACCACGTCGCCCAGCGTCACGGCCCAGTTGAAGGTGGCATTGGTGGTGCCCGAGGCCAGCACCA
>JAIXZR010000239.1 GCA_027489455.1 Rubrivivax sp.
ACGGTGATGCGCATCAATGAACGCCACTGGCGCAGCGATGCAGAAATCGACACCGGCCTGCTGAAGATCTGGCGCGTGATGCAGGACTGCGTGGCCCGCGGCTGCGCCACCGACGGGGTGCTGCCGGGTGGCTTCCAGGTCAAGCGGCGCGCCAAGGCGCTGCGCGAGCAGCTCACGGCGCACCCCGAACAGGCCCTGAGCGACCCGCTGCAGGTGCTGGACTGGGTGAACCTCTACGCCCTGGCCGTGAACGAGGAAAACGCCGCCGGCGGCCGCGTGGTGACGGCCCCCACCAACGGCGCGGCCGGCATCGTGCCGGCGGTGCTGCACTACTACACGCGCTTCGTGCCGGGTGCCACGGACCGCGGCGTGGTGGACTTCCTACTCACCGCCGCGGCCATCGGCATCCTCTACAAGGAAAACGCCAGCATCAGCGGTGCCGAAGTCGGCTGCCAGGGCGAAGTGGGCGTGGCCTGCAGCATGGCCGCCGCCGCGCTGTGCGCCGTCATGAACGGCAGCCCGGAACAGGTGGAAAACGCCGCCGAGATCGGCATGGAGCACCACCTGGGCCTGACCTGCGACCCGGTGGGCGGGCTGGTGCAGATCCCCTGCATCGAACGCAACGCCATCGCTTCGGTCAAGGCCATCAACGCCGCGCGCATGGCGCTGCGCGGCGACGGCACGCACTTCGTCAGCCTGGACAAGGTCATCAAGACCATGCGCGAAACCGGCGCGGACATGATGACGAAGTACAAGGAAACCGCCCGCGGCGGCCTGGCCGTCAACATCGTGGAGTGCTGAGGGGCCTGCGCTCAAGACCGGCGCGGACAGGCCGATAGACCGGGGTGCCGGGGCGATCCCGCCCTGCCCGACCTGCGCCCCCCTTGCCTCTACCCCACCTGCTGCAGCGCCTGAAGCTGCGCCACAAGATCGCCGCCCTGGGCGTGGTGGGCGTGGCCTTGCTCGTCTTGCCGCTGGTGCAGTTCTTCCGCTTCCAGGGGCTGGAGCTGCAATGGGCGCTGGCCGAGCGCGAGCGCATCGAGCCCGCCTTGCTGGCCGTGAGCCTGCAGCGCGGCCTGGTCGACCATGCCCTGGCCAGCCGCCAGGTGCTGGACGGCCAGCGCGAGGTGGAGCCCCTGCGCCGCGCCCAGCAAGCCACCGTCGACGCCCGCTTGGCGATGCTGGCGCACCGGCTGGACGCCGGCCCGCACCTGACGGCCCAGGCCGAGGCCAAGGACATGCGGCGCGACTGGGGGCAACTGGTGCAGCGTGTGCTCACACGGGGCTGCACCGCGGCCGAAAGCGACAGCGGCCATCGCCTGCTGGTGGAGCAGACGCTGCAGATCATCGACATCGTGAGCGCCGCCTTGCCGGCCAGCAGCGACGCGCAACTGGCCGCTGTCCTGGGGCCGCTGCCACGCGTGCTGGCGGCCTCGCTGAGCGACGCGCTGACAGCCCCGCAGACGACCCCCCAGACGACGGCGCAGTCCCTGGCGGCCACGCAGGCGCTGTCAGCCGCCACCGCGCGGCTGCAGGACGAGGCCGCGCACACGCTGGCGCGGCGCATCGCCTGGCACGAGGCCCAGCGCGCCATGGCTGGCTGCGCGCTACTGCTGGCCGTGCTGTCGCTGCTGGCCGGCCTGGCGTGGCTGCGCCGCCACCTGGCGCTGCCGCCGCAGCCCCCTGGCGGGCTGCCGCCACCGGCAGCCCCTGGGTCGGCCGCGGCCAAGCCGCCAGAAGCGTGGTCGGCGCCGCCGGCCGACGGCCAGCAGGCCGGCCGCCTGGCCCAGCAGGGCCTGCTGCAGCGGCTGCGCGGCAGGCGCACGCCGCCCGCCCGGCCCAGGCTGGACCAGCCGACCCAGCCGCAGGACGGCTGAGCGCCTGCCTGCGGCACGCCGGGCTTGCCGCACCCGCGGCCGCTGTGGCGGCGAGCCTCAGGCCCGCAGGAACAGCGTCACCAGCGGCTCCGGGCCGCACTGGCGGCTCCAGTGGCCATGTACCTGCGCATCGAACACGGCCCCGGCGGGCAGCACGTCGGCCGAGTAGAAGTGCTGCCCCGGGCCGAACACGCGCGAGCTGCCGTCCTGCAGACCGATCTCCATCTGCCCCTGCAGGATGAACACCCACTGCGGATCGCCGGTGCAATGGAAACTGCTGCGAAAGCCCACCGGCGACCAGCGCAGCTGCCAGCCGCTGCTGGGGGCCAGCGGCGACAGCAGCGCCTGCGGTTTGCCTTCGGTCAGCGCCACGGGCTCTTCGCGGAAACGCGCGCGGCCGTCGGCGCCGGTGTAGAGGACGGTCTTGATGAACTCGGTCATGGTCTGCGGCGGGCGGGATCGGGTGAAGCTGCCATTAGACCGCCGGCCCGCCGCCACGGCCAGACCTGCAGACGCCGACTGAGACAATGCCGGCCCTCTGACCCCTGACGATGGAGCCCCCACGATGAAGCTGCTGCGCCACGGCCCGCGAGGCCACGAACGGCCGGCCCTGCTGGACACCGAAGGCAGCTTGCGCGACTTGTCGGGCGTGATCGCCGACCTGCGGGCCGAAAGCCTGACACCGGCCGGCCTGGCGCGGCTGCGGCAGCTCGACCCCAGCCAGCTGCCGCGCGTGGCTTCGCCGGGCCGCATCGGCCTGCCCTGGGCGGGCTGCGGCAAATTCATCGCCGTCGGCCTGAACTATGCAGACCACGCCGCCGAAGCCGGCCTGCCGGTGCCGCAGGAGCCGGTGCTCTTCAGCAAGGCCACCAGCTGCATGGTGGGCGCCTGTGACGCCGTCGTGCTGCCCCAGGGCAGCATCAAGAGCGACTGGGAGGTCGAGCTGGGCGTGGTCATCGGCAGCCGCGCGCGCTACGTCGACGAAGCCAGCGCCCTGCAGCACGTGGCCGGCTACTGCGTGGTGAACGACCTGTCGGAACGCGAGTACCAGCTGGAACGCGGCGGCACCTGGGACAAGGGCAAGTGCTGCGACACCTTCGGCCCGGTGGGCCCCTGGCTGGTGACAGCCGACGAGGTGCCGGACCCGCAGGCGCTGGACCTGTGGCTGGACGTCAACGGCCAGCGCCGGCAGACCGGCAGCACGCGCACGATGGTGTTCGGCGTGGCCGCGCTGGTGGCCTACATCAGCCGCTTCATGACGCTGTACCCGGGCGACCTGATCACCACCGGCACGCCCCCCGGCGTGGGCCTGGGCGTGAAGCCGCAACCCGTCTTCCTGCAGCCTGGCGACGTGATGCGCCTGGGCATCAGCGGCCTGGGCGAACAGCACCAGCAGGTGCATGCCTGGAACGCCGCACTGCTGGACGCCGGATGACGGCGCCAGCGCCGCCGCCCGTACCCTGCACGCCCGGGGCGCCGCGCCTGGAACCCATTGGCACCGCCGATCTGCAGGCCCTGGCTCGCGGTCAGCCCCCGGCAACGCGCCCTGCTGCGCTGACCCGTGGCGCCCTGCCGCCCGATTTCGCCGCCCAGCGCGCGCTGGCGCTGCAGGCGCAGCCCGGCGCCAACCGGCTAGCTGGGCAGCTGTACTGGGTGATGCGGGGCGAGATCATCGTGGGCAGCTGCGGCTTCAAGGACGACGCCGCCCAGCGCTGGGTGGAGATCGGCTACGGCATCGCGCCGCCCTGCCGCCGGCAGGGGCTGGGCACGCGCGCCGTGCGTGCGCTGTGCCAGCACGCCTTCGACAGCGGGCTGGTGGACGCGGTGCGCGCCTGCATCGCGCCGGGTAACCGGGCGTCTGCCGCGCTGGCGCAGCGGCTGGGCTTCGTCGCCGGGCCCGCGGTGCTGGAAACGGACGGCAGCCGCGTGCAGGTGTGGACCCTGCTGGCCGTGGACCTGCCAACCGTGGGCGACATCAGGCCCCCCTGATGCAGCGGCTCACCCGGCACCGCCGGGGACGGCCGGGGGCTGGCCCCAGGCCGCATCAGTCACGGTCGGCCGGCATCGGCAGCGGCCCGCCGGAGCCACCGGTCTGCAGCGCCGGCTGCACGCGCGGCTTGCGCACCAGGTAGCTGTAGAGCACCGGCACCACCACCAGCGTCAGCAGCGTGCTGGTGATCACGCCGCCGATGATGGCCCGGCCCATCGGCGCCTGGATCTCGCCGCCGTCGTTCAGCGCCAGGGCCAGCGGCAGCATGCCGAAGACCATCGCCAGCGTCGTCATCACGATCGGCCGCATGCGCGTCATGCCGGCCTGCAGCAGCGCCTCGGCCACCGTGGCCCCGGCCTGGCGGGCATGGTTGGCAAAGTCCACCAGCAGGATGGCGTTCTTCGTCACCAGGCCCATCAGCATCACCAGGCCGATCATGCTGAAGACGTTGAGCGTGCTGCCCCACAGCAGCAGCGCCAGCATCACGCCGATCAGCGCCAGCGGCAGGCTGGCCATGATGGCGATGGGCTGCAGGAAGCTGCCGAACTGGCTGGCCAGCACGATGTAGATGAAGATCACCGCCAGCGCCATCGCCGCCAGCAGGCCGCCAAAGGCTTCCTGCTGCTGCTGCATCTGCCCGCCCACGTCGAAGCTGTAGCCCGGGGGCAGGTTGGTTTCCTTTATCAGCTTCTGCACGTCGGCACTCACCTCGCCGACGCTGCGGTCCTTCACGCCGGCAAACACCGCCTCGCGGCGCTGCAGGTTCTGGCGCCGGATGATCTCGGGGTTGAAGACGGTCTCGATGGTGGCCACGCTGTCCAGGGTGATGGGCGTGCCGTCCTTCGCAAAGGCCACGGGCAGCGTGCGCAGCTGCTCCACGCGCTCGCGCTGGGTCTCGTTCAGGCGCAGCACGACGTCGACCTGGTTGCCGTCGGGCGTGGTCCATTGCGTGGCGGCTTCGCCGTTGACGTAGGCGCGCAGCGAGCTCGCCACCTGCGGCGCCGTCAGGCCCAGCTCGCGGATCGCGCCGGGCTTCAGGCGCACGGCATAGGCCGGCAGGCCGGGCTTGACGGAGAGCTCCACGTCGACGATGCCCGGGATCTTCTTCACCTTCTCGCCGAACTCCGTGGCCACCTTGGCCAGGCCGTCGCTGTCGTCGCCCAGGATGGCGACGTAGATCGGCCGGTTGAAGCCCACGCTGGCGTCGGTGCCCGGGATGGGCGCGATCAGCTCGCGGATCGCGTTCTCCACTTCCTTCTGGCTGCGGCTGCGCTTGCTCTTGTCCACCAGGCTGATGTTCAGCCAGGCCTGGTTGCGCTGGCCCGGGCCGCCCACCCAGGTGGCGACGTTCTCCACCTCGGGCACCGTCGCCAGGATGGCCTCCACCTGGCGCGCCTTGGCGTCGGTGCGCTCCAGGCTGCTGCCCACGGGCATGCGCAACTGAAGCTGCGTGTAGCCCTGGTCGGTCTCGGGCGCGAACTCGCTGCCCACCAGCGGCGCCAGGCCCAGCGCCACCACGAAGCTCAGGACACCGGCCCCCACCACCACGCCACGCGGGGTGATCGTGGCGCTGCGCAGGCGCCGCGGGCTGGCCTTGTCCCGCACGCCATCGGCACCGAAGCCGCGGCCATACGCCGGCAGCCAGATGCGCCAGCGCCGGGCGCTGAAGATCCACCGCAACGCCCGCTCGTAGGCCCAGTGCAGGCCGTCCATCATGCGGTCGGACCCGCGGATGGCGTGGCCGATGACGGGCAGCTTTTTCAGCCGCGTCGACGGCGGGTCGTGCCAGACCGAGGACAGCATCGGATCGAGCGTGAAGCTCACGAACAGGCTCACCAGCACGGCCACCACCACGGTGATGCCGAAGGGGTAGAAGAACTTGCCGATGATCCCGCCCATGAAGGCCACGGGCGCGAACACCGCCACGATGGCGAAGGTGGTGGCCATCACTGCCAGGCCGATCTCGTTGGTGCCGTCGGCGGCGGCAGTGCGGTGGTCCTTGCCCATGCCGACGTGGCGCACGATGTTCTCGCGCACGACGATGGCGTCGTCGATCAGGAGGCCGATGCACAGGCTCAGCGCCATCATCGTCATGAAGTTCAGCGTGAAGCCGAAGGCATACACCGCGATGAAGCTGCTGATCACCGCGATCGGCAGCGTCAGCCCGGTGATGATGGTGCTGCGCCAGCTGTGCAGGAACAGGAACACGATGGCAATCGTGAGCAGCGCGCCCTCGATCAGCGTGTGCTTCAGGCCCTGCAGGCTGCCCTTGACCCAGTCACTGTCGGCGCGGATCAGGCGCAGCTCGGTGTCCGGCGGCAGCTGCTTGCGGATCTCTTCCATCGCCTGCTTCACGGCTTCGCCGGTGGCGACGATGTTGGCGTCCTGCTGCTTGTAGATGTTGAAGTTGATGGCCGGCTGGCCGTTGATGCGCGCGGTGCTGTCGGGCTCGGTCTCGCGTTCGACGAGTTGCCCCAGATCGGCCAGCGTCAGCGCCAGGCCGTTGCGGTGCGCCACCACCATGTTCTCGAACTGCCGCGGGTCGCGCACGCGGCCTTCCACACGCAGCAGCGCATCTTGCGTGCCGTCGCTCAGCAGGCCCACGGGCTGGTCGGCGTTGGCTTCTTTCAGCGCCGTGGCGATCTGCGCCGGCGTCACGTTGTAGGCGCGCAGCCGCGCCGGGTCCAGATCGATGCGCACCTCGCGCACCGTCAGCCCGTTGATCTCGACCCGCGCCACGCCGGCCACGCGCTGCAGCCGCTTGCCCACCAGCTGCTCGCCCAGCACCGACAGTTCACGCGGCGACCGTGTCTTGGAAACCAGCGCCATGTTCACCACCGGCTGGCTGTTGTCGTTGTTCCAGCGCGCCAGCGTGGGGGGCTTCACGTCCTTGGGGAAGCCGGCCTGCACGCTGGCCACGCGGTCGCGGATGTCCTGCATCGCGCGGCCCATATCGGCGTCCAGGCTGAACTCGATGTTCATGCTGCCGGTGCCTTCGCCGGCACGCGAGGTGATGCGCTTGACGCCGGCGATGCTGTTGACGGCTTCTTCGAGCGGCTTGATGACTTCGCGCTCCACGGCCTCGGCGCTGGCGCCGGGGTAGCGCACTTCCATCCAGGCGCCGGGGAA
>JAIXZR010000290.1 GCA_027489455.1 Rubrivivax sp.
CTGGCACAGGCCTGCGCGCGGCTGCTGGCCGACGCGGTGCGCCAGGGCGTGCGCGCGCTGCTGCTGGACGATCTTCACTTTGCCGACGACGCCAGCATCGGCCTGTTGCAGCCGCTGATCGACGAGCGTGTCTGTGCCTGGGCCCTGGCGGCGCGCGAGCACGAACTGCACCCCGCTGCCCGCGCTGTCTTCGATGCCCAGGCAGCGCTGAGCACGACGCTGCGGCTGAGCCTGCCGCCACTGGACCTGGGCAGCGTCGACCAGATGCTGGCCGCCTTCGGCCACCCCGCCGCACAGCGACCGGCGCGGGCCCAGGCGCTGCTGCGCCACACGGGCGGCAACCCGCTGTTCGTCATCGAGACCCTGCAGCTGGCGCGCAGCCAGGGCCGCGATCCTGCGCCCGCCGTGGGCGGCGCCGTGGCCCGGGTCGGGGCCACGGACTGGCCCCAGTCAGACCAGGTCAAGCGCGTGATCCGGCGCCGCCTGGCCACGCTCTCGGCCGGTGCGATGCGGCTGCTGCGCTGTGCGGCCGTGGCCGGCGACGATCTGGACCCGGCGCTGGCCGCAGCGCTGCTGGGCACCACCCCGCTGGCACTGGCCGACGACTGGGCCGAGCTGGAGGCCGCGCAGGTGCTCCGGGGCTGCGCGTTTGCTCACGATCTGGTGGCCGAGGCGGTGCGCGACGAGGTACCGCTGCCGATCGCCGCCAGCCTGCACGGGCCGGTGGCCGCCTGGCTGGAGCAGCAGGGCGCCGAGCCGTCGCGCGTGGCGGCGCACTGGCTGGCTTCGGCCACGCCGCGGCGCGCGGTGCCGGCCTTGCTGGCAGCGGCGCAGCGCGCCAGCCGCGCGTCGTGCCCGGCGCAGGCCTACGCGCTGTACGTGCAGGCGGGCGACATGCTGGTGGCTGCGGGCGATCGCGCCGCGGCTTTCGACGCCTGGTTTGCCGCGGCCGACGTGCGTTCGGAGCTGGCGATCGACGATGCCTTCCTGTCGCTGTGCGACAGGCTGCTGGCCGTGGCCGATGGCGACGAAGCCCGCCTGGCGCTGGCCGGGCTGGCGCGGCTGGCCACGCTGATCGAATCGCGCCGTCACGACGAGGCCCTGGCCGCTTCCGAGCAGGCGCTGATGCACGCACAGCGCGCCAGCCTGCCCGACGTGGAAGCCGAGCTGCTGTGGGGCCAGGTCATCGTGCACTGGGAGCGCCGGGAACTGGCCGCCGCTTCGCAGCGCGCGCAGCGGGCACTGGCGCGGCTGGCGCAGGTGGATGCCCGCCACGCCCGTCTGGACACCCGCAGCACGCACCAGAAGCTGGTGCAGATCCTGGGCAAGCTGCAGGTGGCCGCCGGCGACTACGACGCCGCGGCCACGCAGTTGGCGGCGGCGCACCAGCTGGCGCTGGCCGGGGGCGAGACGGGCAACCGGGTGGCTTCGGCCATCGCGATGGCGGGTTGCAGCATCGACCGCGGCGACGCGGCCGGCGCCCGGGCTGCCTTGCAGACCCAGCTCGACGCCCTGGACGGGCGCGACTGGGACCGGGCCATCCGCGCGCAGGCGCTGGGTCTGCTGGCCCGGCTGCATCTGGCCTGTGGCGACCCGGCTGCCGCAGCCGCGGCCAGCGAGCAATCCTTGGCGCTGTGCACGCGTTCGCACGTGCGTCACGAAATCCGCCTGCGGCGCGAGCACCTGGCCTTGGCGCATCGGCTGGGGCGGGCCGACGTGCCCGCGGCGCTGCAGGGCCTGCGCGCGCTGCCAGGGATCGATCCGATGACGGATGCCCTGCTGGAGGCGACGCGGCAATGGGCGGGCAGCCTGGCGGATCCAGCGCACGGCGACGAGGCGTCGGCGCTGCTGTCCCAGGCGGCGGGTTGCCCGGATCTGCCCTTGCGCGCCGAGCTGCTGTGCCTGCTGCAGCATGTGCCGGCCACCGCTGGGCTGGCGCTGCTGCTGCAGATCCAGACCACGCAGGTGCAGGCCGCCAGCGCGCCTGGCCTCGGGCTGTCCCTGGCATGCGCCCAGGTGGCGGTGCTGCTGCGCCTGGGGCAGGCGGCGCAGGCGGCAGCGGCAGCGCGCCTGGCCTGGCCGCAGCTGGCTTCGGGCCTGATCCCCGCCTTCGGCACCTTCGCCGACGCGGCAGCCCCCCTGCACCAGGCGCTGGCCACTGCCGATGCCCCGCTGGCCGAGGCCATCGCACTGCGCGCATCGGCCTGGGCCCAGAAGGCCGCCGCCAGCATGCCGCCCGAGCTGCGGCGCACGTTCCTGGCGGGCTGCCTGCAGGGCTTCGCCATGCCAGTGGCGCCAGGGGCGCGGCAGCTGGCGGCACGCCGCCGGGGTTGAGGCCGGCTGGCCCGGCCGTGGCCGGCTGCCGGTGCGGGGTCAGCGCGGCGTGGCAGCCGCTGCCGGGTCCGTCGTGGCCGCTGTCGTGTCGATGCACCGCGTGGCCAGGGCGCCTGGTGCGGGGGGCCGCCAGGCCAGGGCGATGAACTGCGTGAACTGGCTCGGGCTGAAGTTGTTGTCGGACACCAGCACCAGGCTGCGCCGGCCGTCGGGCAACAGCGGCCCCAGGGTGATCGCCTCGACGTTGTCCAGCGCCAGTGCCGATCCGTCATCGTTGCGCAGGTCCGACAGGTCCAGCAGCAGCGTCTTGCGGGCGGCGGTGAAGCGCTGGTCCACCAGGCTGTCCAGGCCCGAGATGTCAGAAGCATCGCGGATGTCGACGTGAAACAAGCGGATCGTGTTGCCCGTCGGTGCGCCGCGCGGGCCTGAACCCGGCGTGGCGGCCCCGGCGGAGAACGATCTTTCGACGGCCAGCAATTCACCCGGTGCGATGGCCAGCAGTTCCACCAGGCCGTTGGTCGCCAGGCCGCCCGCGCGGGCCGGCGGGTTCACGACCGGCGACACCGGGTAGACGAACTCGGCGCCCGCGGCACCGCTGGCCAGGTCGAAGGCCAGGATGCGCGCGTTCGAGCCCGCAGCCAGGGTGGCCGGCGGGCCGTCCTGCACCAGGGCGTTCTCGGTGGCGGTGTACAGCGTGCGGCCGTCGGTGGAAACGGTCAGCGCTTCGAAGGCCAGGTTGTTGGCGATGCCGCGGTCTCCGGCTTGTTGGCCGGCCGCGCTGCCGGCGGGCTTGTAGCGGTCGGGCACGGCAAAGTCGCGCACGTGGCTGCCGTCGCGGGCCATCTCGCGCACGGTCGGGTTCTGCAGCCCGGCACCCGTGCGCTGGCCTTCGTTGGACCACAGCAGGTGGCCGTTTACCGGATGAAGGCGCAGGCTTTCCGGATCGACTTCGTTGGCCGGGAAGGGCGTGCCGTCGGGGCGCAGGATCGTCGTCACCGACGTGAAGCTGACCCCGTCGTGGCCCGGGCTGCCGGACCGTGCGAAGCGCGACAGATCCAGCTGCAGGCCGTAGAAGCGCGCTGGTCCCGTCGCGCTGCGGTCGTCACTGATGGCCAGATAGCGCTGTGTGCAGGCGTCGTAATCGATGCCCGACAGCCCGCCCACGATGGTGCCGTGAGCGACCAGGGCGTGCGGGACGATCTGCTGGCCCAGGTAGTCCAGGCTGCCCGGGCCGGCCTGGGCCTGCAGCGGCCCGAACAGGCTCGCGGCTGCCAGCGCCATGGCGGCGGCTCGTGGGTGGATGGATCTTTGACGCATGGGTGTCTGGGGGCAGCCCAGCCTAGCATGGCCCGGCCAGGCAGCCATCGCCCTGTCGGGATGCCCGCGCCTGGCGGCAAAGACCTCTGCTGCCGCGGGGCCGACCGCGTGCCCAGGGCAGCTTGGCTATCCTCCGCCCGCCATGGAGCCGACCACACTTTCGCCGACCGAGCCCGCGCGCCGAAGCTTCAGGGGGCTGGTCATCGCCGCCTTCGTGCTGGCAACGGGCGTGTTCGTCTGGAACCAGCTGCCCGAGGGCAGCTACCCCACCGACCTGTCGCGCATCGGGCAAGGGCAGGCGACGCTGGTGCTGACGATGAACGGCAACTTCACGGCTGGCGCGCAGATGATGCCGGTGCTCGATACCTTGCGGCCGGAATTCGCTGGCCAGGCGCAGTTCCTGGTGGCATCGATGGGGCTGCCGGAAGGGCAAGCCTTTGCCCAGCAGAACCAGACGGCGGATGGCTCCGTGGCGGTCTTCAGCGCCAACGGTGCCCGCGTCGCCGTGCTGCACGGCCCGCGCTCGGCGGATGAGTTGCGGCAGGCACTGCAGCTCGCGCTTCAGCGCTGATGCGCTGCAGGGGTCAGGCTGGTGGCGGAAGGGGCGGGATTCGAACCCGCGGTGGGGATTAACCCACACACGCTTTCCAGGCGTGCGACTTAAACCGCTCATCCACCCTTCCGTGCAGCCGGCGAGTTTAGCCCACCGGCTGCACGGCGTTCTGGCGCAGCCAGTCCAAAAGCACGTATTCCAGCGCCTTGGCGTGCGTGCTCTCCAGCACCACGGGTGGGGCGCAGCCTGCTTCAAAAGCCTCGCGCCAGCGCACCGCGCAGACGCACCAGCGGTCGCCGGGTTTCAGGCCCTTGAAGCGGTGCTCTGGCCGCGGCGTGATGAGGTCGTTGCCACGCTCCATCTGGAAGTTCAGGAAGCCCACGGTCACCTTGGCACAGACGACGTGGCTGCCGTGGTCCTGCTCGTCGGTGTTGCAGCAGCCATCGCGGTACCAGCCGGTCAGCGGATCGAAGGAACACGCCACCAGCGGCGTGCCCAGGACATTCAGGGCCTGCGCGCTCATGGTGCGGCGCGGCCCGGGGTAGCAGAGTTCTTCATCAGCGCCATCGCGGTGCCGATCAGGGCTGAGACTTCGCTCATGTTGCCGGGCACGATCATCGTGTTGTTCTTCTGCGCCAGTTGCGCGTAGGCATCGACGGCCTTCTCGGCCACCTTCAGTTGCACGGCTTGCTCGCCGCCGGGCTCCCGGATGGCCGCAGCGATCTTTCGGATCGCATCGGCCGTGGCATCGGCCACGGCGGTGATGGCGGCGGCTTCGCCCAGCGCGTTGTTGATCTCGGCCTGTTTCTCGCCTTCGCTGCGGGCGATGAAGGCTTCGCTTTCACCCGTGGCGATGTTGATCTGTTCCTGGCGGCGCCCCTCTGACGCAGCAATCAGCGCCCGCTTTTCACGTTCCGCCGTGATCTGCGCCTGCATGCTGCGCAGGA
>JAIXZR010000057.1 GCA_027489455.1 Rubrivivax sp.
CCCCAGGTCGACCACGTCGTCTTCCCGGACGGCAAGAAGATCATCATGCTGGCCAAGGGCCGTCTGGTGAACCTGGGCTGCGGCACGGGCCACCCCAGCTTCGTGATGAGCGCATCGTTTGCCAACCAGACCATCGCGCAGATGGAACTGTTCCAGCACCCGGACAAGTACGAGAACGGCAAGGTCTACGTGCTGCCCAAGCACCTGGACGAGAAGGTGGCCCGCCTGCACCTGAAGAAGGTCGGCGCCATGCTGACCGAGCTGACGGATGCCCAGGCCGCCTACATCGGCGTGCAGAAGAGCGGGCCGTACAAGGCCGATACCTATAGGTATTGAGATCCCCCCCGTAGCGCCTGCGGCGCTCCCCCCCAGGGGGGCGCCGCCAGCGGCCCGGCGAAGCCGGTTCCGCGGCGGCTGCTTGAAGGAGCCCGCGGCGTGGCCGGCGGGCTTTTTTCATTTTTGGGACGACCCCTCTCATGAACACATCCGTTCCGATCAGTTTTGAGTTCTTCCCTCCCAACACGCCAGTGGGCACCGAGAAGCTGCGCACCGTGGTGCAGGATCTTGCGGTGGTGAAGCCGGAGTTCTTCAGCGTCACCTACGGCGCTGGCGGTGCCACGCGCGAGAAGACGCTGGCGACCGTGCAGGACATCGCCGGCCAGGGCTTCGAGGCCGCGCCGCACCTGTCCTGCGTGGGCAGCACGCGCGAAGGCATCGCCGAGATCCTGGCCACCTACCGGGCGCAGGGCATCCGGCGCATCGTGGCGCTGCGCGGCGACCTGCCCAGCGGCACGGCCACGGCGGGCGAGTTCCGCTATGCCAGCGAGCTGGTGCAGTTCATCCGCGAAACCCAGGGTGCCGACTGGCACATCGAAGTCGCCGCGTACCCGGAATACCACCCGCAGCAGCGTTATGCCCGGCGCGACATCGAGCACTTCGCGGCCAAGATGAAAGCCGGCGCGGACAGCGCCATCACCCAGTTCTTCTTCAACCCCGACGCGTACTTCCACTTCGTCGACGAGGTGCGCAAGCTGGGCGTCACGCAGCCCATCGTGCCGGGCATCATGCCCATCCACAGCTACGCCAAGATCGCGCAGTTCGCGGCGCGCGATGGCATCGAGATCCCGCGCTGGGTGGCCCTGAAGATGGAAGGCTTCATGGACGACGCCGCCAGCGTGCGCGAGTTCGGCATCGACGTGGTGACGAAGCTGTGCCAGCGGCTGATCGCCGGCGGCGCGCCCGGCATCCACTTCTACACGCTGAACCAGAGCGCACTGAGCCTGGAAATCTGCCGCCGCCTGGCCGCGGGCTGAAGGGACTGCGGCTTTCGCACCACAGCGGTTTTGACGCGCGTCAAAACCGCTGCGTGCACCCCGGGCACCGGGCGCCCGGTTTGCGCCAAGTCAGACCGGCAGCACCCCTGCCGGCGCCGAATGGGCAGGGTCGATGTCGACCTCACCCTAATCATTCGGAGATTTCCCATGAAGACTTCCCTGGCCCCCGCCGCGATCGCTGCCGCCCTGCTGACGCTGGCCCTGCCGCAAGCCCAGGCCCAGCAGGCCAGCGACTGGCTGGTCCGCGCGCGCGCGCTGCACCTGAACCCCGCCAACAAGGACAGCACGGGGCTGAACCTGTCGGTCAACAGCAAGACCTTCCCGGAAGTCGACATCAGCTACTTCGTCACGCCGCAGCTCGCCGTGGAGCTGGTGCTGACCTACCCGCAGAAGCACGACCTGCGCTCCAACGGCGCGAACATCGGCTCGCTCAAGCACCTGCCGCCCACGCTGCTGGCGCAGTGGCACTTCCCGATCGGCGCGCTGCGTCCCTACGTGGGCGCAGGCCTGAACTACACGCACTTCTCGAGCGTGAAGTTCACCCCCGCCGTGCAGGCCGCGCTGAACCCGCGCATCGACAAGAACAGCACCGGCCTGGCCCTGCAGGTGGGCGCCGACTGGGACCTGGGCAACGGCTGGCTGCTGAACGTGGACCTGAAGAAGGTGCACATCCGCACCGATGTCTTTGCCGGTGCCACCAAGGCCGGCACCTTCAAGGTCGATCCGACGCTCTTCAGCGTGGGCTTCGGCAAGCGCTTCTGATGGCGCGCTGGCGCGTCCGCACGGGCGCGCCTACAGCGCTGACCAGGCCAGCCCTTCGTCGCTGAGGATCACGTCCAGCGGCACATCGTGCGCCTCGGCCTTGAGCCAAGGCAGGTAGCCCTGCGAATACGCCAGGCCCACGGTGATGGGCCGCGGCTGCAGGCTGGCCAGGGTGCGGTCGTAGAAGCCGCCGCCGTAGCCCAGGCGCACGCCGCGCGGGCCGTAGCCCACGCAGGGCACCAGCAGCAGCGCCGGCTCGAAGGTGGGCGTGCCCTTGGGCTTGGGGATGCCATAGGCGTCCTCTTCCATCTCACAGCCCGGGTACCAGACGTGGAAGCTCAGGTGCTTGGTCTGCTTGTTCATCACCGGCAGGCCGATGCGGCGGGCCGGGTCGGCCTCGGTCCAGCGGTACAGCGCGGGCAGCGCGTCGAACTCGCCCTTGATAGGCCAGTAGGCGCCGATGCTGCTTTCCTTGCGCCCCACCAACCACACGCGCAGCACTTCCTGCAGGTGCATGGACCGCTGATGGCGATCGATCAGGCTCTGGCGCTCGGCCTGCAGCTGGCGGCGCAGCGTCTTCTTGTCTTGCGAAGGCTCCAGGGGCGGCAGGGGCAGGCTCATGCAGGCGGCTCGCGACGTGACAAGGATGGCGCGATTGTCCGCCAGCCCGCGGGCCCTGGCCGCGTCATGAACAGGGGCGCGCCCCTGGGCTAAATTCGGCGCATGCCCCATCGCCCTGATATCGCCTTGCAGCGCCGGCCTGCGCTGCCGCCTGCGGGCTGGCGCGCCAGCGCGGCTGGCGTCGTGCTGGCCTGTCTGGCCAGCCTGCCCCTGCCCACCCTGGCGCAAGGCCGGCCTGCACAGGCGCCCGCCGCTGCGCCCACGGCCACGGCGGCGCTGGACGAGACCCTGGTGCAGGCCCGCGAAGCCCTGCGCACCCGCAACGCTGCGCGCCTGGCCAGCGCCCGCGACACCCTGGCCGCGGCCCGCCACCCCTTGGCCAGCTGGGCCGACTACTGGGAACTGACGAACCGCCTGTCCGACGCCCAGCAAGCCGATCTGGACGCCTTCTACGCCCGCTGGCCCGGCACCTACGTCGAAGACCGGCTGCGCAACGACTGGCTGCTGGAACTGGGCAAGCGCCGCGACTGGGCGAACCTGCGGGTGGAGTTCCCGCGCTTTCGCATGAACGACGACCGCGAGGTCACCTGCTTCTGGCTGCTGGCGCGCCACCTGGAAGGCCTGGATGTGCGCGATGCCGCCCTGCCCGCCTGGCGCGCCCAGCGCGACGGCGACGACGGCTGCCCGCTGCTGGGCCAGACGCTGGTGGAAGCTGGCGTCTTCATGGCCGACGACGTCTGGGGCACGGCGCGGATAGCGATCGAATCCGGCCGGCTGCGCTCCGCGGCACGCACGGCCGCGCTCGTCAGCCCGGCGGCCGGCAACGCCGTGGCCGAGATGCTGCGCGATCCAGCCCGCTTCCTGAACCAGCGCGGCGGCGTGGCCCTGCGGCGCGAAGTCGCCCTGCTGGGCCTGATGCGCCTGGCTGCCGGCGACCCCGAGGCCGCCGCGGCCCAGCTGGAAGCCGGCTGGCAGGGCGATCTCAATCCCACGCAGGCCGCCACCGCCTGGGCGCACGTGGCGCGCCAGGCCGCGCAGCGGCTGCTGCCGCAGGCCGCCCGCTGGGCCGACCAGGCCTGGAAGCTGCGCGCCCAGGCCGAGCGCACCGGCCACACCCTGGCCTGGAGCGACGAGCTGCTGGCCTGGCATGTGCGCGCCGCGCTGCGCATGCCGGCCGACGACGCCGCGCGCTGGCCGCTGGCCGCACGCGCCATCGCCACGATGAGCGACGAGGACCAGCGCGACCCGGCCTGGGTCTACTGGCGCGCTCGCGCCGTGCTGGCGATGGCCCCGGCCGGGACCTCGGGTGACGAAGCCCGCGCCGTGGCCCGCGGGGCGCTGCAGGCGCTGGGCAATCAGACCGGCTTCTATCCCAAGCTGGCGATGGAAGAGCTGGGCCAGCGCGTGGCCCTGCCGCCGTTGCCGGCACCGCTGACCGCGGCCGAGCGCGAAGCCGCGCGCCAGCACCCGGGGCTGACGCGGGCCCTGCAGATGATCGCCCTGGGCCTGCGCAGCGAAGGCGTGCGCGAATGGAACTTCTCGCTGCGCGGCATGGGCGACCGCGAGCTGCTGGCCGCCGCCCAGCGCGCCTGCGACAGCGAGGTCTGGGACCGCTGCATCAACACCAGCGAACGTACGCGCAGCGAGGTCGATATCCGCCAGCGCTTCCCCACCCCGCACCGGGAGGCGCTGCGCCGCACCGCCGCGCAGGTAGGGCTGGAGCCGGCGCTGATGTACGGGCTGATCCGGCAGGAATCGCGCTTCATCGGCGACGCACGCTCGCACGTGGGCGCCTCGGGCCTGATGCAGCTGATGCCGGCCACGGCCAGCTGGACGGCGCGCCGGATCGGGCTGAAGTACGACCGCAGCATGATCAACGACCGCGACGTCAACCTGCGCCTGGGCGCCACCTATCTGCGGCTGGTGCTGGACGACTTCTCCGGCTCGCAGGCCATGGCCACCGCTGCCTACAACGCCGGCCCCGGGCGCCCGCGGCGCTGGCGCGAAGGCCCGCCGGTGGAAGCCGCGGCCTGGGCCGAAAGCATCCCGTTTGCCGAGACGCGCGACTACGTCAAGAAGGTGCTGTCCAACGCCGTCTACTACACCCTGGTGCTGGAGCCGGCCACCGCCGGCACCGAACCCGGCGCGACGCTCAAGTCGCGCCTGGGGCCGCCCGTGGGGCCGCGCACTGGCGGCGCGCCTTCGGCCGAGAACCCCATCCCCTGATCACGCTGAGGCACGACCTGGCAATGATGAACAAGATCCTGGTCCTGGGCGGCACCGGCTTCGTCGGCCGCTCGGTCTGCGAAAGACTGGTCGAACGCGGCGCCGGCGGCGGCCTGGTGCGCGTGCCCACGCGGCGGCTGCTGAACGGCCAACGCGTGCGTGCGCTGCCCACGGTGGAGCTGGTGGAAGCCGACGTGCACGATGCGGCGCAGCTGCAGCGCCTGCTACAGGGCGTGGACGCGGTCATCAACCTGGTGGCCATCCTGCACGGCAGCGCCGCGGCCTTCGAGCGTGCCCACGTCACGCTGCCGCAGACGCTGGTGCGCGCCTGTGCCGCGGCCGGCGTGCGCCGGCTGGTGCACGTCAGCGCCATCGGCGTGGGGCCGGGCGCACCGTCGAACTACCTGCGCAGCAAGACGCAGGGCGAAGCCGTGCTGCAGGGCTCGGCCGCCATCGACCTGACGCTGCTGCGGCCTTCGGTGATCTTCGGTGCCGAGGACCGCTTCCTCAATGTCTTCGCGCGCCTGCAGGCCCTGGCCCCGGTGATGCCGCTGGCCGGCAGCGGCGCGCGCTTCCAGCCGGTGTGGGTGGAAGACGTGGCCAGTGCCATCGTGCGCTGCCTGGACCAGACCGCCAGCATCGGCCGCACTTATGAATGCTGCGGCCCGAGCATCTACACGCTGTCGCAGCTGGTGCGGCTGGCCGGGCGCTGGTCGGGCCACGAACGGCCGCAGATCCCGCTGCCCGAAGCCGCCGGGCTGGCGCAGGCCTTCTTCATGGAGCTGCTGCCGGGCGAGCCTCTGATGTCGCGCGACAACGTGGCATCGATGCGCCAGCCCAACGTCGCCAGCGGCAGCCTACCCGGGCTGGCGGCGCTGGGCATCGAAGCCGCCGCGCTGGAAGCCGTGGGCCCGGGCTACCTGGGCAGCAGCTTCGGCCGCGCGCGGCTGGACCGCTGGCGCGCGGGGGCCCGGCGCAGCTAGGGCCGCGCCGGCCGGGTCTAGCATCGGCCTTGTCACCACCCTTGCGCACCCTGCCATGGCCCTGCAGCTCATCATCGGCAACAAGAACTACTCGTCCTGGTCGATGCGGCCCTGGGTGCTGATGCGCCAGCTGGGCCTGCCATTCGCGGAAACGAAGCTGCGCTTCGATTTCAAGGCCGGATCCGCCTACCGGCAGGCCGTGGCACGCTACGGCGGCAGCGGGCTGGTGCCCATCCTCGTCGACACCGCACAGGCCGGCGCGCCCGGCGGCAACGTCGATGTCGGCGGCCTCGTGGTCTGGGACAGCCTGGCGATCGCCGAGTACCTGCACGAGCAGTTCCCGCAGGCCGGCGTCTGGCCGGCGGATTGCAGCGTGCGGGCGCAGGCCCGCTGCCTGGCCGCCGAGATGCACAGCGGCTTCGGCGCGCTGCGCCAGCACTGCCCGATGAACATCGAAGCCGCGCTGCCCGAGATCGGCGCCCGCGTGATGGCCGAGCAGCCCGCCGTGCGCGCCGACCTGGCCCGCATCGAAGCCGCCTGGGCCGGCGCACTGCAGGCCCATGGCGGGCCGTTCCTCTTCGGCGCCTTCAGCGCGGCAGACGCGATGTTCGCCCCGGTGTGCATGCGCCTGCGCACCTACGCGCTGCCGCTGGCGCCCATCAGCCAGGCCTATGTACAGCGCATCGCCGCCACGCCCGCGGTGGCGGCCTGGATGGCCGACGCGCTGGCGGAGCAGGATTTCCTCGACTTCGAGGAACCCTACCGCACCCTGCGCGGGCCCTGAGCGGCCGCCGCAGCCCGCATGGACGCCAGGTTCTACGTCGTCGGTGGCGCGGTGCGCGATGCGCTGCTGGGGCAGCCAGCATCCGACCGCGACTGGGTAGTCGTGGGCGCCACGCCCGACGCGCTGCGCGCCGCCGGCTTTCGCCCCGTGGGCAAGGATTTCCCGGTCTTCCTGCACCCCGAGACGAACGAGGAAGTGGCGCTGGCGCGCACCGAACGCAAGTCCGGCCGCGGCTACCACGGCTTCGTCTTCCACGCCGACGAGCACGTCACGCTGGAAGAAGACCTGGGCCGGCGCGACCTGACGATCAACGCCATCGCCCAAGGCGCAGACGGCGAACTCATCGATCCCTACGGCGGCCAGCGCGACCTGGCCGCGCGCGTGCTGCGCCATGTCTCGCCGGCCTTCGTGGAAGACCCGGTTCGGCTCTTGCGCCTGGCGCGGCTCGCAGCGCGTTTCCACGACTTCAGCATTGCGCCGGAGACCCAGGCGCTGCTGCACCGCATGGTGGAGGACGGCGAAGTCGATGCGCTGGTGCCCGAACGCGTCTGGCAGGAGCTTTCGCGCGGGCTGATGCAGGCGCGGCCGAGCCGGATGTTCGAGGTGCTGCGCGACTGCGGCGCGCTGGCGCGGCTGCTGCCGGAGGTCGAACGGCTCTGGGGCGTGCCCCAGCCGCCGGCGCACCACCCCGAGATCGACACCGGCCTGCACCTGATGCTGGTGCTGGACCAGGCCGCGCGGCTGCAGGCGCCCCTGCCCGTGCGCTGGGCCTGCCTGGTGCATGACCTGGGCAAAGGCACCACGCCCAGCGCTGAATGGCCGCGACACCATGGCCACGAACAGCGCAGCGCCAGGCTGGCCCAAGCCGTGGCCGAGCGCCTGCGCGTGCCCGGCGACTGCCGCGAACTGGCCGACGCCGTGGCGCGCGAGCACGGCAACGTGCACCGCAGCGACGGCCTGGGCGCCGCGGCCGTGCTGCGCCTGTTCGAGCGCTGCGATGCGATCCGCCGGCCGGAGCGCTTCCCGCTGCTGCTGCAGGCCTGCGAGTGCGACGCCCGCGGGCGCACCGGGCTGGAAGACCGCGACTACACGCCCGCGCTGCGGCTGCCCGGCCTGCTGCGCACGGCGCTGGGCGTGGACACGGCTGGCGTCGCTGCCGATGCCGCAGCACGCGGCCTGAAGGGCCCGGCGATCGGCGACGCGGTGCGCGCGGCGCGCGTGCAGGCCTTGCAGCTCGCCCTGCCGCCACAGGCCTAGCCTGCGCCCGCCCCGCCGGACGATCCGGAGAAGACGCTGACGCCAGGCCGGGCCGCTTTGTGCCAGCATTGCCCCACCTTCCGCAGGGACGATGCGCCATGAAACTGGCCGATGGCATCCGCAAGCATGGTTTTCGCAAGTGGTACGAGCGGCAGCTGCTGCAAAGCCACGCCCACCTGGCACTGACCTTCGTGTGCCTGGTGGGCGTGTTCGCCGCCTTCGAGGCGCTGACACGCTTCCGATCCTGGACCGACCAGGCCACCGACCTGATCGCCATCCTGCTGTGCGCTGCTGCCGGGCTGTGGGCGCTGCGGCGCTACCTCTACCTGCTGTCCAGCGCCGAGGCCACCGCCCACCAGGCCGATTGCGCGCGCTGCCAGGCCTACGGCCGGCTGCAGCTGCTGCAGGCCAGCCCCGACGGCGAGCGCGCGCGCGTGCGCTGCCGTGGCTGCGGGCATGAATGGGAGATCGGGCTGTAGGCCCCGCACCGACGGCGCCGGGCCGGTCTAGAAGAAGGACCCGATCAGCATCATCAGCACGCTCAGCACCAGCGAGCTGGCCAGCGGGATGTGCCAGTCCCGGCCGCGGAAGCGGAAGCTGAAGTCCCCCGGCAGCCGGCCCAGCCCGATGCGGCGCAGCCAGTGGTGCAGGCCGTTGAACAGCACGCAGGCCAGCAGGAAGACGATCAGCCAGCGCATCGCGCGGCGCCCTTGGTTGACCCTGCGCGCGGCGGCAGGCGCTGCATCACAGGGTGTGCGAGCGATCGCCGCGCGCAAAGCCCAGCGGCTGAAAGCCCGGCAGCCCGCGCGTCAGCGCGATGCACTTGAAGAGCTCGCCCATCTCGTGCTCGGTGAGCAGCTTCTGCGCATCGGCCCGCTGGCGCAGGCTGGCATCGCGCAGCAGATCGAGCAGGCCGCAGTTCATCAGGAAGTGCGCCTGCGTGGTGTAACCGGCCACGTCCAGCCCCGCCGCCTGCGCCACCAGGGCGATGGCGCTGAAATCCACGTGTGCGGTGATGTCCTTCTCGCCCACGTCCAGCAGTGGGTTGTCGTCGGCGCGGTGCGCGCGGTGGCACATCAGCGTGCCGCCGCGGCGCTGCGGGTGGTAATACTCGGCCTCGGGGAAGCCATAGTCGATGAAGAAGGCCGCGCCGCGCTGCAGCCGGTCGGCCAGCGTGCGGATGAAGGCCTGCGCCTGCAGGTGCAGCTCGGTCACGGTGCCAGGGGCGAAGTGGCTGTCGGGCAGCGGCGGGCGCAGCGCGGTGGGGCGGTCGGCCCAGCGAAAGCGCGGCAGCTCGGCCGTGCCGGCATCGGTCACGCCGCGCTCCCACCATTGCTGGTCGTCGAAGTGCAGCAGCTGAACGGGCATCGCGTCCAGCACCTCGTTGCCCAGCAGCACGCCGTGCATCTGCGCCGGTAGTTCATCCAGCCACTGCACCCGCTGGCCGAAGCGCGCCAGCCGCAGCGCCTGGCGCGCCCGCAGCGCGCCCGACAGATCGACGATGACATAGCGCGCCACGCGCGGGCCCAGCGCGTCCAGCAACTGCTCGGCCAGCGCGCCGGAGCCGGCGCCGAATTCCCAGACCGTGTCGGCCTGCGCGGCCTCCATCGCCTGCGCCAACTGGCGGGCCAGCGCGGCGCCGAAGAAGGGCGACAGCTCGGGCGCGGTGACGAAGTCGCTGCCCGTGGCCCGGCCCGGCCCGGCCGGCAGCGCGCCGAACTGCTGGCTGCCGCGGGCGTAGTAGCCCAGGCCGGGGGCGTACAGGGCCAGGGCCATGAACTGGTCGAAGGGCAGCCAGCCGCCGGCGGCCTGCATGCGGCGCTGGATGAGCATCGATAAACTGCCCGGTTCGCCCGCCTGGGCGCCCGTGGGGGCGTTCAGCCCCCGTTGATTCGAATCGCCGGCCACGCCGGCATTGTAGGAAGGCCCGTGCAGCAACTGACTGAAGCCGCCCCGGTGGTGCTGGTGACGGGCTCGGCGCGCCGCCTGGGCCGCGCCATCGCCCTGCACCTGGGCCGCCACGGCTGGCAGGTGGCCGTGCATCACCGCAGCCAGCCCGAAGCCGCCGCCCAGACCGTGGCCGAGCTGCAGGCGCTGGGCGTGCAAGCCGGCGCCTTCCGCGCCGACCTGGCCGACGAAGCCCAGTGCCGGGCGCTGCTGCCGGCCGTGCAGGCGGCCTTCGGGCGTGTGGACGCGGTCGTCAACAACGCGTCACTGTTCGAGCATGACGACGCCGCCAGCTTCAGCTATGCCGCGATGGACCGCCACTGGCGTGCCAACACCGCGCCGGCGATCGTGCTGGCGCAGGCCCTGCACGACGCCATCGCCGCACGCGACAGCACGGCACGCGGCGCGGTGGTGAACCTGCTGGACCAGAAGCTCTGGAACCCGAACCCCGACCACTTGTCGTACACCCTGAGCAAGGCCGCGCTGCAGTGCGCCACCACGCTGCTGGCGCAGGCGCTGGCGCCGCGCCTGCGGGTCTGCGGCGTGGCCCCGGGGCTGACGCTGGGCAGCGACATGATCGACAGCACCCGACTGGCAGCGCTGCAGGCCGGCACGCCGCTGCAGCGCGGGGTGGCGCCCGAGGACGTGGCCGCCACGGTGCGCTTCCTGCTGGAAAATCCCGCTATCACCGGCAGCACGGTGCTGGTCGACGCCGGCAGCCATCTGGCGCCGTCGGCACGCGACTTTGCCTTCATTCACCCCGCTGCAACGGGCACCGCACCATGAGAACCCTGAGCATCGACAGCCTGCGCGTGCAGGCCAGCGTCGGCATCCTCGAGCACGAACTGCGCTCGCGCCAGCAGCTGCTCATCAGCATCGACGCGCAACTGCCCGACGCCCCCACCCTGCCGGCGGCCGACGACGTGCGCCATGTGCTGGATTACGCCCAGCTGCGCGACATCGCCAAGCAGGAAGCCGAGGGCCCTCACGTCAACATGCTGGAAACGCTGGCCGGGCGCATCGTGCAGCGCCTGCTCGCGCTCAACGGCGTGGGCCAGGCGCGCGTGCGCGTGGTCAAGCCCGGCATCTTTCCGGATTGCGACGGCGTCGCCGTCGAAGTGACCGCTGCCCGTGGAGGCCCCCGATGAGCACCCCCCAGGACCCGCGCCGCGCCGCGTACGAGATCAACAAGCTCAGCAAGCGGCTGCACCATCAGGTGGGCCAGGCGATCGCCGACTTCAACATGATCGAAGCCGGCGACAAGGTGATGGTCTGCGTTTCTGGCGGCAAGGACAGCTACAGCCTGCTGGACATCCTGATCAGCCTGCGCCAGCGCGCGCCGGTGCACTTCGACATCATCGCGGTGAACCTGGACCAGAAGCAGCCCGGCTTCCCGGAACACGTGCTGCCGCAGTACCTGGCCAGCCGCGACATTCCGTTCCACATCGAAAACCAGGACACCTACAGCATCGTCAAGAAGCTGGTGCCCGAGGGCAAGACGATGTGCAGCCTGTGCAGCCGGCTGCGGCGCGGCATCCTGTACCGCGTGGCGGGCGAGCTCGGCGCCACCAAGATCGCCCTGGGCCACCACCGCGACGACATGGTGGTGACGCTGCTGATGAACATGTTCTTCGGCGGCCGCCTGAAAGGCATGCCGGCCAAGCTGGCCAGCGACGACGGCCAGCACATGGTGATCCGCCCGCTGGCCTACGTGGCTGAATCCGATTTGCAGCGCTGGGCCGAGCACAAGCAGTTCCCGATCATTCCGTGCACGCTGTGCGGCAGCCAGGACAACCTGCAGCGCGTGCAGGTGAAGAAGATGATTCACGACTGGGAACGCCAATACCCCGGCCGCATCGACAACCTGTTCCATGCCATGACGCACGTGACGCCGTCACACCTGCTGGACCGGAACCTGTTCCCCTTCACCACGCTCCAAGCCACAGGCACACCGGCGGCCGATGGCGACAAGGCCTTCGACGACGAGCCTTGCGCCCCGGCCGCCAGCCCGGCGCCGCTGCAGGCCCTGAACTTCGCCCGCGGCCTGCGGCTGGAACCCCTGGCCACGGAAAAAGGCTGAAGCCGGCGCGAACGAAGGAAGGACGGACCCGCCATGAAACTGTTGCGCATCGCCCCCCTGCTGCTGGCCGCCGCGCTGCTGAGCGGCTGTGCCGCGCTCAGCAGCGTCAGCAGCGAAGTCGCCAGCTACGGCGACTGGCCGGCCAGCCGCGCACCGGGCACCTATGCCTTCGAGCGCCTGCCCTCGCAGCAGGCCCAGCTGGCCGAGATCGAGGCCCTGGAAGCCGCCGCCGCACCGGCTCTGGCCCAGGCCGGCTTCACCCCCGCCGCAGCCGGGGCCGCGCCCGATGTGCTGGTGCAGTTGGGGTCGCGCTACCAGCGCAGCGAAGACAGCCGCTGGGACGACCGCCTTTGGTGGTCGGCCGGGTTCGGCCATTGGCGCAGGGGCTATGGCCTGGGGCCACGCTGGAGCTTTGCCTACGCCCCGGAGCCCCAGCGCTACGACCGGGAGGTGGCCCTGCTGATCCGCGACCGCGCCACCGGCAAGCCACTGTTCGAAGCCCGCGCCAGCAACGAAGGCCTGCGCCGCGATGACCCGGTGATCCAGGCTGCGCTGTTCCAGGCGGCGCTGCTGGACTTCCCGCGGCTGGGGATCAACCCGCGGCGCGTCACCGTCGCCTTGCCGGCGACGCCCTGATGCGCGAGGTCGGGTTCAGCCCGGATTCGCCAGCGCCCGCAGATCGTCTTCCCAGCCCTTGAGGCGTTGCTGCGCCTTCAGGCGCTGCGCCGGCGTGGTGCTGTTGTGGATCTGCGCGGCCAGTTCGCAGTTGAACTGCGTCAGCCGCCGCTGGTAGGCGCGGTAGGCCGGATCGGGCGACAGCTGCGTGCGCTCCACCAGCGCACGCAGCGCCGCCAGCCGCTGGTCGCGGTCGGCGCGCTCAGCCGCCAGACGCCGCAGCGTGGCCAGGGTGTCGGTCTGGCGGCGCTGGCGCTCGGCCAGCCAGGCTTCGGGATCGAAGGGTGAAGTCGACAGGCCGGCCTGGATGACGCGGCGCTGGGCTTCGCCCAGGCTGCCGTAGAGCTGCTCGGCGCGATCCAGGGCGCGGCGGGTGCTTTCCCGGCGGCGTTCAGCCGGGTCGGCCTGCAGGTATTCCGCGCGCATTTCCTGCATGCCCTTGGCATAGCGCTGCTCCAGGTGGCGGAAGTTGGCTTCCTTCAGGCTGGGCAGGACATCCGCCAACTGCACCAGCGCGCGGTCCACGCTCGGATCCAGGGTGTCGCGGGCGCGCGCAAACCAGCTGCAGGCCGCATCGCCGGTCGTGGGCTCGGCCAGCACGGGCTGCAGGCCGGCCAGCAGGGCCGCGAATTCCGGCACCTGGGTGCGTCGGTGCCAGTCGAAATACTCGGCCAGGGCCTGTCGCACGGCTGGCGCCTGCGTGGCGTCGAAATCGACGTAGCCGTCCAGCCACCACCAGGTGAGCTGCGGGGCGTTGTTGTAGCCCAGGCGCAAGCCGCTGCAGGCCGACAGCGCCAGCAGGCTGGCGCCGATAATCGCCAGCCGGGCTGCACGGGTGGCCCACTGGCGAAAGCGGGAAATGGGAACGACGGCGCTGAACGTGGTCATCATGGCGGCGGGCAAGGGTACCCGAATGAAGTCGGCACTGCCCAAGGTGCTGCATCGCCTGGCCGGCCGGCCGCTGCTGCAGCATGTGCTGGACGCGGCCGCGCCGCTGCAGGCCGCGCGCACGGTGATCGTCACCGGCCATGGCGCGCCGGCCGTGGAAGCCATGGCCGCCACCGCCCGGGGCGCCGTCTTCGCGCGCCAGGAGCCGCAGCTGGGCACCGGCCATGCGGTGCAGCAGGCCGCGCCTCAGCTGGACGACGACGCCGCCACCACCGTCATCCTGAACGGCGACGTGCCGCTGGTGCGCACCGACACGATCGCCGCACTGGCCGCCGCCTGCGCCGGCCAGCACCTGGCGCTGCTGACGGTGACGCTGGCGGACGCCAGCGGGTATGGCCGCATCGTGCGCGAAGGCCCCCAGGTGCGCGCGATCGTCGAGCACAAGGACGCCAGCGAGGCCCAGCGCGCGATCCGCGAGGTCTACACCGGCATCATGGCCGCCCCCACGGCTGCGCTGAAGCGCTGGCTGGGGCAGCTCAAGAACGACAACGCCCAGGGCGAGTATTACCTCACCGACATCGTGGCGCTCGCCGCGGCCGAGGGCGTTTCCGTCGTGGCCACCGAGGCCGGGTCGGAGACCGAGGTTCTGGGCATCAACAGTCCCCGCCAGCTGGCGGAACTGGAACGCCGCTACCAGCTGCAGCAGGCCGAAGCCCTGCTGGATGCCGGCGTGCGGCTGGCCGACCCGGCCCGGCTGGACGTGCGCGGCGCTCTGCAATGCGGCGCCGACGTCGAGATCGATGTGAACTGCGTCTTCGAGGGACGCGTCGTGCTGGGCGACGGCGTGCGCATCGGCGCCCACTGCGTGATCAGCAATGCCGAAATCGGCGCTGGCGCGGTGGTGCAGGCCTTCACCCATATCGACGGGGCGCGCGTCGGCCCCGGCGCGATGGTCGGCCCGTATGCCCGCCTGCGGCCGGGGGCCGTACTGGGCGAGGACGTCCACATCGGCAACTTCGTCGAAGTCAAGAACTCCACCCTGGCACGCGGCGCCAAGGCCAACCACCTGGCCTACCTGGGCGATGCCACCGTCGGCGAACGCGTCAACTTTGGCGCCGGCAGCATCACGGCCAACTACGACGGCGCCTACAAGCACCGGACAGTCATCGGGGACGACGTGCACGTGGGCAGCAATTGCGTTCTGATCGCACCGCTGCACCTGGGCGACGGCGCCACCATCGGCGGCGGATCGACGCTCAACAAGGACGCGCCGGCGGGGCAACTGACGGTGGCGCGCGCCAGGCCCGTTTCCCTGCCCGGCTGGAAACGGCCTCGAAAGGGGCAGAAAACGCCCACTGACGGCGGCGAAAAGGGCACCTCACCCTGACGGCATCCACCCGGCTGTGGACAATGCCTCACCGAAGCCTGCCGGGACCCCCGATCACGGGATGTTCTAGCAACCGGGCAAGGCCGCACACTGCGTCCAGGCGCTTGAGACCGCCGGGGCCTACCCAGATGACCCGGCAGACGACAGGCGGACCGATAACAACAGACGATCTGGTTTCCATCGCTGCCTGTGAGCAGGTCGCACCCCGAAACAGGGGGTGACAAGCTCAGCGGGCCTGTTGCAGACTCCACCTGCAGGTTTGTTTTCAAGGGATACATCATGAAAAAGTTGCTCGCTACTGCCGCTCTTGCCCTTCCGCTGATGGCTTCGGCCCAGCTGAACTTGCTGGTCAACGGCAGCTTTGAATCTGGCTTCAGCAGCTGGACGGCATCCACCGCCGGCACGTTCCCGGCTTCCGTGGTGACCTACCCGTCGGGTTCGCTGAACTTCAACAACGCCGTGACGGCCAACACGCTGACCAGCCCCAGCACGGATCCGATCGGTACCCGCGCCGTCTACTTCGTTGACGATTCGCAAGTGCAGACGGTGTTCCAGACGGTCGCTTTCGTGACCCCGGGCACCTACTTCGTTGGCTTCGACTACTTCATCCCGGTGCTGGGCGCCGCTAACCCGGCCCCGTCGACTGTGTTCGCCGCCTTCGGCAGCACCTTCGCCTCGGTGTCGACCACGTCGACGCCTGGCGTGTGGACCCCGGTGCGTCAACTGGTGACGATCACGAGCCCGAACGCTTACACGTTCAGCTTCTCGTTCGTGCCCACTGGCGGTGCCGTCGCTGGCGAAGACATCCTGATCGACCGCGCCTACGTGGTGGCCGTTCCGGAACCGTCGACCTACGGCATGCTGCTGGCCGGCCTGGTGGGCGTGGGCCTCTTTGCACGCCGTCGCGCTGCTCAGCGCTGATTGGCAACGCCCTCGGGGCGTTTCTAAAGGCCCGCTTCGGCGGGCTTTTTGCTTTTCGGCCCTGCCTGGCCAGGCTGACTGCCTAGGTTAGTTTCTCGGCCTCCGCGGCCGCCAAGCACAGGTCGGCCCAGGCCTTGGCCTTTTCCGAAGGGCTGCGAAGCAGGTAAGACGGGTGATAGGTCGCGATCACGCGGCTGTCGCCGCGCCGGTGGACTTGCCCGCGCAGTTGCCCCAGCGGTGCAGTGCTGTTGAGCAGCGCCTGGACGGCATAGCGCCCCATCGCCAGCACGATCCGCGGCTGCAACAAGGCGATCTGCCGCTCGAGAAACGGCGCGCAGGCTGCCATTTCCTGCGCCTGCGGATTGCGGTTGCCCGGCGGTCTGCATTTCAGCGTGTTGGCGATGTAGACACTGCGCCCTGGGTCACCCTGGGCTTGGCGCGTGAGGCCCAGCGCATGCAGCATCGCGTCGAGCAGCTGGCCGGATGCGCCGACGAACGGCTCACCCTGTTCGTCTTCCTGCGCCCCCGGTGCTTCGCCCACGATCAACCAGTGCGCCTGGACATTGCCCGCACCAAACACGACTTGGCGACGCCCTTCGCACAGGCCGCAGGCGCGGCAGCCCTCGGCGGCCTGGCGCAGGTCGGCCCAGTCCATGCGGGCAACGGCAGCAGCTTCGGGCACCCCCGACATGGGGGCGGGTGCCACCGCAGACGCCTTTGCCACAGGCCGCGTTGGCGCGGGCAGGATGCGGGCATCGCCTGCTGGCACGGCCGCGTCGGCCGGCAACGCCCGATCCGTGCTGACGGGTCTTTCCTGCGCGACTGCGCCAGCGCCCACAGGCGGAGACCACAGCCGCAGGCCCATCGCCTGCAGCAGCTGTTTCTGGCGTTCGTCCCAGCCCATGGTGGCGGCCCTCAGCCCGGATCCGCTGCCTGCAGGCCCAGGCGCATCACCACGGCATCCTCGCGGCCCAGGGCTGCGGGGTAGTAGCCCGAACGCACGCCGATCTCGGCAAAGCCAAAGCGTCCATACAGCGACCGCGCACGTTGATTGCTGGCCCGCACTTCCAGCAGCAGCTGGGCCAGGCGGCGGCTGCGCCCCAGGTCCTGCACGGCCCGCAGCAGGCTCGACCCCAGGCCCAGCCCTTGCCAGTCCGGCGCGACGGTGATGTTCAGCAGGTGCAGTTCGTCCACACCCAGCAAGGCGACGAAGTAGCCCGCCAGGCTGACCTGGCCGGCATCCAGCACATGCAGGACTTCCGCCGGGTAGCCTGCCGCGAGCGAATCGACGAAGTTGCCCCGGGTCCAGGGGTGGCTGTAGGCGCGAACCTCCAGCGCCAGCACGGCGTCGAGATCGCGCATGACCATGGCGCGACGCGTGTAGCGGGGCTGCGGTCGCGCGCTCACTTGGGGCCTTGGGTGCCGTGCGCTTCGGCTTTCGCCTCTCGTACGGCCTGCCGTTCGGAGCTGGTCTGGGCGACCTTGTCGCGCAGGTAGACCGGCAGCGCCAGCGCGGGGTCGATGGCCGGGCCGGACCGCCAGGCGGCCAACGCCAGGCGGCCCAGCGCGGCGGCACGGTCGAGTCCATCGCCACAGGAGGCCGCCGCGGTCGATGCCTGCGGCGCGGGCAACTGGGCAGCATGCACCACCCAGGCCGACCCGGCACGCGCTGGCGGGGCCCCTGGCGCAGCGGCACGCTCGGCCAGGGCTGGCAAGCCCAGCAGAGCCGGCGCGATCTCCACCTGCCAGCCCTGCCCGTCATGGCGGTAGCGCGCGGCATACGCTTCCTGCATGCGGGCGTCGGTGGCCACCTCCACGCGGTAATCCGTCTGGCCGGGCTGCCCGGCGCCCTGGGCCTGCCAGCGGGCGTCCTCGGCCACGATCAGCAGGCTGTCGATCGGCAGCAGCCCGCAGCCCAGGCCCAGCCCCAGGCCCTGTGCCACGGCGCAGGCCGTGCGCAGGCCCGTGAAGGCCCCCGGCCCCTGGCCGAAGGCGATGGCATCCAGGTCGCCCAGCGCCAGGCCGGCCTGCGCCAGCAGGCGGTGCACCAGCGGCAGGAGCGCGGCCGAAGCCAGGGCGCCGCCGGGGGTGTTGACGGCCTCGCAGGTACCGCCCGCCACCAGGGCCACGGCCAGCTGCTCCGTCGAGGTGTCGAAGGCCAGCAGCACCGGCGTCCGGCACGCCGCCACCCCTTGGGCACCCGCAGGCCTGGCGATGTCGGCTGTCATCGCTGCAAGCCCGGCGCGGCAGGCAACGACGCCACCGGGCGCTCGCCAACTGGCGCGGCCGCGCGCAGACCGACCACCAGGCCCAGCCCGACGCAGCACAGCCCACCCACGGCGGCCAGCCCCAGCGGCTCGCCCAGCAGCGGCACGGCCAGCAAGGCTGCCAGCGGCGGCACCAGCGCGGTCAGCATGGTGGTTCGCACCGGCCCGAAAGTCTGCACGACCTGGGTGTAGGCCAACCCGGCCACCATCATGGCCAGGCCGCCCTGGTAAACAGCCTGGAAGGCGATCTCTGCCGCCGGCGCCTGCAGCAGGCGGCTGGGCACCACACCCACCGCCACGCCCAGGGCGTAGACCGGCACCGCCGTCACAAGGCAGCCCAGAGCGATGGCCAGCGTGGCATCCACGGCCCCGATGCGCCAACGCCGGCACAGCACGCCGTAGCTGGCCCAGGTCAGGCTGGCGGCCATGAACAGCAGGTCGCCGATCCAGGTGCTGCTGCCGTCGAAGGCCCGCGTCAGGCTCAGCCCGCCCACCAGCAACCCACCGCAGGCGATCAGCGCCAGCCCCAGAGCCCGCCCGCGGCTGAGGTTTTCGCCCAGCCAGAGCCAGGCCAGCAGCGCCGTCCACAGCGGCAGGGAGCCCGGCAACAGCACGGCAGCGTGGGCCACCGGCGCGTAGAAGAAGCCAGAGTAAGCCAGCGCGCAGTACCCGAAGCCAGCCACGGTGGCGAGGGCGGCGCCGCGCTGCAGGGCTTGCCGGCGGTTGGCGCCCAGCCCGGCGGAGAAATGCCGCCAGCGCCAGGCCAGCAGCGGCAGCGCCAGCAGGCCCGCAAAGCTGAAGCGCAGCCAGGCGATGTCGAAGGCGTGGAGGCTGCGGGTGGCGCTGGACCGGGCCACCAGGATGAACGATGTCCAGATCAACAGGACCGTCACGGCACAGGCCGCACCGATCCACAACGCGCGCCGCGACAGTGGCGAGGTCGGCATGCGACGAGTTTAGCCGTGCCATCATCGTCGCGTGGGCAGGCACCGGCAGTGACCGGCGCCGGGGCTCCGCCTTCCGTGTCCGCACCGCCATGACCTCTTTCCGATCGCCTGCGCCACCGCTTTGCGCGCTGCGCCAGCTGGCCTGGCGATGGCAGGCCTTCGCGCTGGCCCTGGTGGCAGCCAGCCTGGCCCAGCCGGTTTCCAGCCAGGCCGCCACGCGGCGCCCGGCCGCGGCCCAGCCCGCGCCCAGCCCGGCCCCTGGCGCCAGCAGCGCGCCGGCAGAGGACACCACGGAACTGCGGGCCCTGCCGCCCGAGGTGACGGCAGCACTGCGCCGGGCACAGCTGCCCGCCGACGCGCTGGTGGCCGTGGTGCACGACGCCAGCACCGGCCGGCGCGTGCTGGAACACCAACCGGCCCGGCCGGTGAATCCGGCATCGCTGATGAAGCTGCTGACGACTGCAGCTGCGCTGGACAAGCTGGGCCCGGCCTGGGCCTGGTCGACACCGGTCTGGCTGCGCGGCAGCGTCCGCGACGGCGTGCTGGAAGGCGATCTGCACATCCAGGGCCGCGGCGACCCCGGCATCACGCAGGAAAGGCTGTGGCTGCTGCTGCGCCGCGTGCAGCAGCTGGGGGTGCGCAGCATCCGCGGCGATATCGTGATCGACCAGTCGGCCTTCGCCGTGCCCGACATCGATCCGGCGGCCTTCGACGGCGAAGGCCTGCGGCCCTACAACGTGCGCCCGGCCGCGCTGATGATCAACCTGCGCAGCCACGTCTACAGCTTCGTGCCCGATGCGGCGGCCGGCGTGGCACGCGTGCTGGCCGAGCCGCCCCTGGCCGGCTGGACGATCGACCGCACCGTGCCGCTGGCTGCCGGCCCCTGTGGCGACTGGCGCGCGGGCCTGAAGGCCACCATCGAGCCCAGCCGCACGCGCTTTGCGGGCAGCTACCCGGCGGCCTGCGGTGAGCTCAACTGGCCGGTGGCCGATCCGGACCCGGCCAGCTTCGACAGCCGCGCCATCCAGGGCCTGTGGCGCGAAATGGGCGGCAGCCTGGACGGCAAGGTGCGCGAAGGCCCGCCGCCGGCTGGCCTGGCGCCGAGCTTCGACGCCACGTCGATGCCCCTGCTGGACACCGTGCGCGGCATCAACAAGTTCAGCAACAACGTGATGGCGCAGCAGCTCTTCCTGAGCCTGGCGCTGCAGGCCGCCCCCCAGCAACCCGCCACGCCGCAGGCCGCGCGGGAAGCGATGCAGCAGTGGCTGCAGTCGCGGCTGGGCGATCTGGCGCAGGAAGCCGTGGTGGACAACGGCTCGGGGCTGTCGCGCGACAACCGCGTAAGCGGCCGCTTGCTGGCCAAGCTGCTGCTGCAGGCCTACGACAGCCCGGTGATGAGCGAGCTGATGTCATCGCTGCCGATCTCCGGCGTCGACGGCACCCTGCGCCGCAGCCGCGCCACGCCGGGGCGGGCCCACCTGAAGACGGGCTCGTTGCGCGACGTGGCCGGGGTGGCCGGCTATGTGCTGTCCAACAGTGGCAAGCGCTACGTGCTGGTGGCGATCGTCAACCACCCTCAGGCCGGTGCGGCGCGGCCGGCGCTGGACGCGCTGGTGCAGTGGACGATGCGCGACGCGCCCTGGCGCTGAGGCCGGCCGCCGGGCCGTTCAGAACGGGTTGCGCCGCGCGCGGTCCACGGCCAGCTGGGCCAACTGCGAATGGCCCGGCGTACCCAGGCGCGTGTCGTCGGCCCACAGGTAAGTCGACGGGTCGGCGCCTGTCACCAAGGTGTTGGTGGTGCACTGCGGCAGGGCCACGGTGCAGACGCCAACGGAAACGTTGGCAATGCCGAAGCCGGCCGGGAAGCGGTCGATGGCCTGGAACTGCAGGTCGGCCTGCACCAGCCCCACGAAGCGGCCATCGAGCACCACGTTCACGCCCAGCTGCTCGTTGAACGCCGCCGTCAGGCGCGACAGCAAACCTGCGCGATCGATGTCGTCGAAGGCCCGTTTCTGGGCCTTGCCGAAGGGCGTCAGGCCCATGTCGGGCACGGTGGAGACCACGACCTTGACCCCCAGGGCCACCAGCCGGTTGACGGTGCGGGCCAGGCGCGTGCCGCGATCACGGGCGTCGGCGATGAGGACGGCTTCCGACCGGGCGGGGTACTGGCTGTAGAGCTCCAGCACGTCGTTGGCCCCGACCAGCAGGGTGGCCAGGTCCTTGTCGCGGAAGCCGCCGGCAGCCACCTGCGCTTCGACCTGGGCCGTCACGTCGTCGGCCTTGGTGCCGGCGCGTGCCAGCATGCGGGCATTGGTCTCGGGCAGGAAGCTCGGGTTGCATTCGGCGAAGGCCAGGCCGTAGGCCGAAGCCACCTGCTGCACCCAGATCGGCTCGTCGGCGCAGGACAGCTGGTTGTTGGTGTTCAGTGCGTTGATGGCGTACTTGCGGCCGTTGGATTCCAGCGTGCTCGTCTCGTCACCAAAGGCAAAGTAGCGCAGCGGAACGAAGGTCTCGACCTGCGAGGTGCCGCCGCCACAGCCTGCCAGCGCGGCCAGGCCGACCAGCGCCACGGCGCGGCCGCGGGACGCCAGACGCGACGCCAGACTGGGGGACATGCGGTCAAGCCAACGCCCGAGCCGGGGCGTGGGCAGGCTCTGGGCCTGGCGGCTGGGGATCATCGATGCTCCGGGAACAGGATTCGTGGAAGGCCAGGGCGTGGCGGGGACGATGTCAGGAAGCAGCGGCAGCCCGCTGCAGGCGGTCACGCACACCGGCCCAGTCCGGGCTCTCAGGGGGCTGTTCCACCAGGATCCGGCTCACGCCCAGGGCATCGAATTCGCGCAACACACCGAAGAGTTCATGGGCCGCCGCTGCAGCCGTGGCGGGCATGGGATGCCACGCCTTCACCACGCCCGGGATGGCCGGTGCCTGGCGCGAATATACCCCGAGGCCCTGGCCACCCTGCGGCGCCAGCCCGGCCAGCGCCGCCGCCAGATCGCCAGCCGACAACAGCTGCACGGCCGCCTGCGGCGCATAGTGCGCCTGCAGCGTGCCCGAGGCGCGCGGCGATGCGGCATCGGGCCGGCCCAGCACCGCGCCCAGCACCTGCTGCAACGCTGCTGCGCCCAGCTGACCAGGCCGCAGCAGTGCCGGCGGCTCGCGCGTGCAGTCCAGGATCGTCGACTCGATGCCGACGCTGCAGGGCCCGCCGTCCAGCACCCACATCGCGGGGCCGAACTCCTGCACCACATGCGCTGCCGTGGTGGGGCTGACGCGGCCGAACCGGTTGGCGCTGGGCGCCGCCACGCCCCACACGCCCCGCGCCGCCGCCTGCTGCAACAGCGCCAGCGCCGCAGGGTGCGCCGGCATGCGCAGGCCGACGCTGCCCTGCCCACCGGCCGCAGCCGACGCCACGCCCAGCAGGCGCGGCAGGATCAGCGTCAAGGGCCCGGGCCAGAACTGGGCCATCAAGCGCTGAGCCGAGCCGCTGGACAGGTCGGCAAAGCGCCGGGCCGCATCCACGCTGGCCACGTGCACGATCAAGGGATGGTCGGCCGGGCGACCCTTGGCCGCGAAGATGCGCGCCACTGCGGCATCGTCCAGCGCGTTGGCGCCCAGGCCATAGACCGTCTCGGTGGCAAAGGCCACGAGGCCACCAGCGGCCAGGGCATCGGCAGCGGTGGCAATGTCCGAGGCGCGGTCGGCTGACAGCAGGGGCATGACGGCGTGCGCCCGGGCCTAGAAGGCCGGCAAGCCGAGCAACGCCGCAGCCTGCAGCGCCGTGGCACGCGCCTGCGCCGCCGTGGCCGCAGTGACGGTGAGATGGCCCATCTTGCGGCCGCGGCGCGCTTCGGTCTTGCCGTACAGATGAAGGTGCACGCCAGGCAAGGCCAGCACCGCGGGCCAATGCGGGGGGTGCGGCAGATCGGCACCGGGTGCGAACCAGAGATCACCCAGCAGGTTCAGCATCACGGCGGGGGAATGCTGTCGGGGCGACGGCAGCGGCCAGCCGACCAGGGTGCGCAACTGCAGATCGAACTGGGAGAGGTCGCAGGCGTCGATGCTGTAGTGCCCGGAGTTGTGCGGCCGCGGCGCCATCTCGTTGGCCACCAGGCGGCCATCGTCGAGCACGAAGAATTCGACGCACAGCACACCCACGTAATCCAGGGCCTGCGCCAGCGCCTGCGCATGCGCCACGGCCTGCTGCGCCAGCGCGGCATCGACGTCAGGCGCCGGCGCCTGGGTGACGGCCAGGACGCCATCGTGATGCAGGTTCTGCTGCACCGGCAGCTGCACCAGGCTGCCGTCGCCACCACGCGCCACGATGACGCTGATTTCCAGCCGCAGCGGCAGCCGCTGCTCGAGCACGCAGACCGGCCGCTGCAGGCTCTGCCAGGCCTGGGCCAGCTGCGCCGGCGTGTCCACCCGCACCTGGCCCTTGCCGTCGTAGCCCAGGGTGGCGGTCTTCAGGATGGCCGGGAACAGGCCTGCTGCCGCGGCGGCGGCCAGATCGGCATCGGTTTCGATCACGGCGTAGGGCGCGCAGGGCACACCAGCCCGTTCGAAGCTGCGCTTTTCGCGCACGCGGTGCTGGCAGACCTGGACGGCTGCCGCCGGGGGCGACACCGTCATGCCCTGTGCAGCCAACTGCCCCAGGGCCTGGGCGGGGACGTTCTCGAACTCCGTCGTGACGGCCGCGCATTGCGCCTGCAGGGCCGCCAGCGCAGCGGCATCGGCGTACGGCGCGACCACATGGGTATCGGCCGCGGCAGCAGCGGGGCTGTGGGCATCAGGTTCCAGCACCGAGACGCGGAACCCCTGCGCCTGCGCGGCGTGCACGAACATACGCCCCAACTGCCCGCCACCCAGCACGCCCAGCGCCCCGGCCCGGCCGGCGCGGCCCGGACCGATGGGGCTGGCAGACCGATCAGCCTGGCCGGGAACCACAGCAGCCGTCACGTCAGATCCTGTGTCATGGCCACCGCCACTGCGGTCTGGCCGTCACGGAAGGCCTGCAGGCGGGCCTGCAGCCGAGCGTCGGTGGCAGCCAGCATCGCCACGGCAAACAGCGCGGCATTGGCGGCACCGGACGTGCCGATGGCGAAGGTGGCCACCGGCACACCCTTGGGCATCTGCACGATCGAATACAGCGAATCCAGACCCTGCAGATGGCGGCTGGGCACCGGAACCCCCAACACCGGCACCGTCGTCTTGGCCGCGAGCATGCCAGGCAGATGCGCAGCACCCCCGGCCCCCGCAATGATCGCCCTCAAGCCACGCGCGGCCGCAGATTCGGCAAATCGAAACATTTCGTCGGGCATACGGTGCGCAGAAACCACCCGTTTTTCGTAGCCGACGTCGAACTGATCCAGCACCTCAGCGGCGTGACGCATGGTTTCCCAGTCGCTGGATGAGCCCATCAGGAGGGCGAGGGGGGGAGGGGGGGTCATTTCTTTACTCTCAGACGCTCAGGGATTTCCGTGTATCGCGTCATCAAACCCGCGATTGACTGTCGGTGCTCAAGATAGCGATCTTTGGCCGTGGGCAGATCATACGGCAATGCACTAAGTGGCAGTAATTGGGGGTCAAGCGCGGCAGCCTCAGTCAGGGTAAAGACAGTTAGAAGATAATCGTCAGGCGGGAGCACGCTAATCTCGGAAGCTGGCATGCACGCCAAAACTTCTCTAGCTTGCTGACTCTTCTGCAATGCCGCGTAGCACAGCACGATCTCTGCCATCAATACTAGCCTGTAAGGATAATCCCTCGGGATTTCACCATTGACGGCAAACTGCGCCAACTGCTCAAGCGCCGCCGAGTAGTCCTTCTTCACGACACCAAGGCCAGCTTGCGACGCGATCAACAAATGATCGAGAGACTTCACGCTGGCAGCATACTGGTAATTGGTTGCGCTCCGGCACTCGGCCGCTACAAGCCTAATCTCGGAATCGGGGACCTCGGCACCAAGTGCTTGAGCAATTCGCAAGCCGAACACCTTTAGCGAGGCTCTGTTGTAAATCAAGGCTCCTACAGCAGCTTGATCACCATAGCTGATGGCTGCAAGTCGGGCGACTTCGTACCAAGATTGCGAAGGTACTCTATTTCCGCACAGAAGGTGCATGTCTCCAAAAAGCAAACCTAGTCGGATGACAGATGCCCAATCATCGTCCCTCAAGCGCGCAAGCGATAACTCCGCATTGGCCACGGCTGCCGAGTAGTCTCCTTCGTAGTACTTGATATGACTCAACCATGCACACGACAGTGTGATGAGTTCATTATTGGCAGCTGCAACACTTAGGACTTTTGCGCGCGCTAGTCTGTCCGCCGCAAATCTACCAAAATCCTTAAAGTAGCTCTGGACCGCCTCAAGGATCATGAGTCTGACAGATACCCCCAGGTCCCGACCATCTCCAAATTCTTGCCTAAGACCTTGGCGAAGACGCTCCGCCTCCTCTGATTCGCCAATCCTGGCCAAGTAGGTGGCCTTCTCGGCAATCAGCCTTGCTTTCTCAACTTCGGTGCTTGCGCAGTAGATTTCCTGATCTAGGCGAACGATGCATGGTGCAGGCATTGGCTTTCCCCCTTTGGGCTGGACAATAGCTACTTTGCGAAAAGCACAAAAGAAAAGGCCCAGCAAATGCTGGGCCATCAAATCAAGGTGAAGTGCTCCCGAGCGTCGAGAGCAACTTACACCATCTCAGGGCTTATTCCCAGTGGGGAAAGGCCAAGCAGCCGCAGGGTTGAGCGTCGTCTTTGCCGGCGCAGGAGCCGGCGCAGCAGGTGCTGCAGGAGCAGCCTTCTTTGCGGCTTTCTTGGCGGCGGCTTTCTTGGCGGTCGGCTTCTTTACCGCTGCCGCCTTCTTAGCCGGTGCAGCCTTCTTAGCTGCCGCCTTCTTTGCCGGAGCGGCCTTCTTTGCCGGGGCGGCCTTCTTGGCTGCAGCCTTCTTCGCCGGGGCGGCCTTCTTGGCGGGGGCGGCCTTCTTCGCGGGCGCCTTCTTCGCCGGCGCCGCCTTCTTGGCCGGTGCAGCCTTCTTCGCAGGGGCGGCCTTCTTTGCCGCAGCCTTCTTGGCCGGAGCGGCCTTCTTCGCAGTTGCCATAACGATCTCCTTGATCAAGTTGCAAATGGCTCCAGGCCCCAGCTAAGGGCTTGGAGATTCATCGTCCGATGGTCTGCTTCCAGGCTGGGGCCTGTCGACGGTCGCCTCGGTGCGATGAATGAGTCAGCAAGCTCGGCATTGGGTCGGTCTGCGCCTGCCTTGGCTTGCAATTCTTGGATTCTTGATCTCTGCTAACGCCTGCCACGCCTTCAGCGCGGCAGGTTCGCGTGGCCTGTGGCCGGGTTGAGCACGACGCTCAATCCCAAGCCAGGGCCCCGCCAGTCTGGTAGTCGATGACACGCGTCTCGAAGAAGTTGCGTTCCTTCTTGAGATCGATCATCTCGCTCATCCACGGGAAAGGGTTCTCTTCGTTCGGGAACAGGGGCTCCAGGCCGATCTGCGTGGCACGCCGGTTGGCGATGTACCGCAGGTAGCCCTTGAACATGCTGGCGTTCAGCCCAAGTACGCCACGCGGCATGGTGTCTTCGGCGTAGCGGTACTCCAGCTCGACGGCGCGCTCGAACAGTGCCTTGATTTCCGCCGTGAACTCAGGTGTCCACAGGTGCGGGTTCTCGAGCTTGATCTGATTGATGAGGTCGATGCCGAAGTTGCAGTGCATCGACTCGTCGCGCAGGATGTACTGGTACTGCTCGGCAGCACCCGTCATCTTGTTCTGCCGGCCCAGGGCCAGGATCTGCGTGAAGCCGACGTAGAAGAACAGGCCTTCCATCAGGCAAGCGAAAACGATCAGGCTCTTCAACAGCCGCTGGTCGGTCTCGGGGGTGCCGGTGTGGAAGTTCGGATCCATGATCGCCTGGATGAAGGGGATCAGGAACTCGTCCTTGTCGCGGATCGACTGCACCTCGTTGTAGGCGTTGAAGATCTCGCTCTCGTCCAGGCCCAGGCTCTCGACGATGTACTGGTAGGCGTGCGTGTGGATGGCCTCTTCGAAGGCCTGGCGCAGCAGGAACTGGCGGCACTCGGGCGCCGTGATGTGGCGGTAGGTGCCCAGCACGATGTTGTTGGCGGCCAGCGAGTCGGCGGTGACGAAGAAGCCGAGGTTGCGCTTGACGATGCGGCGCTCGTCCTCGGTCAGGCCGTTCGGGTCCTTCCAGAGGGCGATGTCGCGAGACATGTTGATCTCCTGCGGCATCCAG
>JAIXZR010000100.1 GCA_027489455.1 Rubrivivax sp.
GCCCGCAGGGCCTTCATCGCTTCCTTGTGGCGCACGCCGAAGCGGTGTTCTTCGTCGATCACCAGCAGGCCCAGCCGGGCGAACTTGCAGTCGCTGGACAGCAGCTTGTGCGTGCCCACCACGATGTCCACCGTGCCGTCGGCAATGCCCTCCAGCGCCTGCTTCACTTCCTTGGCGCTGCGGAAGCGGCTGAGCTCGGCGATCTTCACCGGCCACTTGCCGAAGCGGTCCACCAGGGTCTGGTAGTGCTGTTCGGCCAGCAGCGTGGTGGGCGCCAAGATGGCCACCTGCTTGCCGCCGTGCACGGCCACGAACGCGGCGCGCAGGGCCACTTCGGTCTTGCCGAAGCCCACGTCACCGCACACCAGACGGTCCATCGGGCGCGGGCTGACCATGTCTTGAATCACGGCATGGATGGCGGCGCGCTGGTCGGCGGTTTCCTCGAAGCCGAAGGAAGTCGCGAAGGCTTCGTAGTCATGGGGGCTGAAGCGATGGGCGAAGCCTTCGCGTGCGGCGCGGCGGGCGTACAGGTTCAGCAGCTCGGCCGCGGTGTCGCGTACCTGTTCGGCGGCCTTGCGTCGCGCCTTGTCCCATTGGCCGCTGCCCAGCCGGTGCAAGGGCGCTTCTTCCGCACTGACGCCGGTGTAGCGGCTGATCAGGTGCAGCTGCGCCACCGGCACGTAAAGCGTGGCGTTGTCGGCGTATTCCAGGTGCAGGAATTCCGATGTGCCTTCGCCCAGGTCGATGTTCTTCAGCCCCACGTAGCGGCCGATGCCATGCGCGATGTGGACCACCGGGTCGCCGACCTTCAGTTCCGACAGATCCTTGATCAGCGCGTCGACGCTGCTGGTCTGTTCCTGCTTGCGCCGCCGGCGCGCCTGCGGCGTGGTGGCGAAGAGTTCGGTCTCGGTGAAGAACTGCACCGACACACCCGCTGCTTCGTCGTGCCAGTGGAAGCCCTCGGCCAGTGGCGCGGCGGCAATCGCCACTTTCTCGCTGCCGGTGAGGAAGTCTTCCAGGCTGTCTACGCTGGGCACGCTGATCTGGTGGTCGCGCAGCAGTTCGATCAGGCTTTCGCGCCGGCCGTCGCTTTCGCCCAGCAGCAGCACGCGGTGCGGGGTGGCTTGCAGGTGCTTTTCCAGCAGCGCCAGCGGTTCGGGGGTGCCGCGGCTGATGCTCACGTCCGGCAGGGGGCGGGCCCAGGGGCTTTCACCCGTGTCGCGCAGCGACAGCGTGGCGTGCGCGTTGGTGCGACCGAAGAATTCTTCGGCCGGCATGAAGATGTCCTGCGGCGGCAGGATGGGCCGTTCCGGGTCGTGCTGCAGGAACCGGTGGCGGTCGCGCGTGTCCACCCAGAAGCGTTCGATGGCTTCGTCCACTTTGCCGTGCAGCACCAGGGCGGCAGGCGTGGGGCCTTCGGCGCCCAGGTAGTCGAAGATCGTGCCGGGCTGGTCGAAGAACAACGGCAGGTAGTACTCGATTCCGCCACTGGCCAGCCCCGTGTCGATGTCCTTGTAGACGCGGCTGCGGGTGGGGTCGCCTTCCAGCCGTTCGCGCCAGCGTGCGCGGAAGGCCTTGCGCGCGGCTTCGTCCATCGGGAACTCACGTCCGGGCAGCAGGCGCACCGCCGGCACGGGGTACAGGCTGCGCTGGCTGTCGGGATCGAAGGTGCGGATGCTGTCCACCTCGTCGCCGAACAGGTCCACGCGGTAGGGCACCAGGCTGCCCATCGGGAACAGGTCGATGAGGCCGCCACGCACGGCGTATTCGCCCGGGCTCACCACCTGGCTGACGTGCTGGTAGCCGGCCAGCGTGAGCTGCGACTTCAACTTGGCTTCGTCCAGCCGGCTTTTCTGTGCGAAGTTGAAGGTGGTGCCGGCCAGGAAGGAAGGCGGCGCCAGCCGTGTGAGCGCCGTGCTGGCCGGCAGCAGCACGACATCGACTTCGCCATTGCGCACGGCCCACAGCGTGGCCAGGCGTTCGCTGATCAGGTCCTGGTGCGGGCTGAAGGTGTCGTAGGGCAGGGTCTCCCAGTCCGGGAACACCGACACCCGCAGGCCGGGCGCGAAGAAGGGCAGTTCATCGGCCAGGCGTGGCGTGTCGGCGGGCTCGGCCGTGAAGATGGCCAGTGTGCGGCCTTCGGCCTTGCGCGCTTGCGCCAGGCGGGCCAGCAGCAGGGCATCGGCGGACCCTGTGGGGCGGGGCAGGCTGAATCGGCGGCCTGCCGTGATGGTGGGGAGCTGCATGCCGGTGGCGTTGGACGTGACGTGGGCGCGCGGACGCGCCGCAAGAAAGCAAAGCGCCCCGCATTGGGTGGCGGGGCGATGTTGCATCGGGCAAGTGACCGGATTCTAGAATCGTGGCGATGTCTTCGTTGCCCGCGGTCCCCGTATCCGCACCCCCGGATCAGCCTTCCGGCACCGCCGCGGCGCCGCCCTCACGCTGCTTTGCGCTCGTGCCCTGTGCCGGCATCGGCCAGCGTGCGGGTGCCGGGGGCCCCAAGCAGTACGCGCGGCTGGCTGGCGGCACCGTGGTGGCGCACACGCTGGCGGCGCTGGCGGCCGTGCCGCGCCTGGCCAGCACGCTGGTGGTGCTGGCCCCGGACGATGCGCAGTTCGAAGCTGCCGTGCCGCGCTTTGCGGGCTGGGTGGCGCGCTGCGGCGGGCCCACGCGTGCGGCGACGGTGCAGCAGGGCCTGCAGGCGCTGCGAGCCCGTGGCGTGGCCGACAGCGATTGGGTGCTGGTGCACGACGCCGCGCGCTGCCTGCTGCAGCCGGCCTGGGTGGACCGCCTGATCGATGCCTGCCAGCACGATGCGGTGGGGGGCCTGCTGGCGCTGCCCCTGGCCGATACGCTCAAGGCCGAAGCCGCCGAGGCACCCGGCCGCATCGCCACCACCGTGCCGCGCAGCGGCAAGTGGGCGGCCCAGACGCCGCAGATGTTCCGCCTGGGCCCGCTGCTGCAGGCCTTGCAGGCCGCCGATGCCGCCGGGGCCGAGATCACCGACGAAGCCAGCGCCCTGGAACGGCTGGGCCTGGCCCCGCGCCTGGTGCCAGGCGAGCTGGAAAACCTGAAAGTCACTTGGCCCGCCGATTTCGCACTCGCGCGCCGCCTGCTGGAGACACGATGAACACGATGGCCATGCGCGTGGGCGAGGGCTGGGACACGCACCAGCTGGTGGCGGGCCGCCCGCTGGTGCTGGGCGGCGTGACAGTGCCGCATACCCACGGGCTGCTCGGGCATTCGGATGCCGATGCGCTGCTGCACGCCATCACCGATGCCCTGCTGGGCGCGGCGGCACTGGGCGACATCGGCCGTCACTTCCCGGACACCGACCCCGCCTTCCGCGGCGCGGATTCGGTGCTGCTGCTGCAGGAAGCCGCGCGGCGCGTGCACGCCGCCGGCTGGGCCATCGGCAACATCGACAGCACCATCGTCGCCCAGGCGCCCAAGCTGGCGCCGCACATCCCGGCGATGTGCGCGCGCATCGCCACAGCACTGGCGCTGCCACTGGACGCCGTGAACGTGAAGGCCAAGACGGCCGAGAAGATGGGCCCGGTGGGCGAAGGCCGGGCCATCGAGGCGCGGGCCATCTGCCTGCTGCTGCGCGCCGACACGGGCGCCTGAGGGCAGGGGCCGGGCTCAGTCCACCCGGCGCAGCCGCAGGTGTGCGACCAGCCCGCCTTCGGGGGCGTTGGCCAGCTCCAGGCTGCCGCCCATGCGGTGCATGCTCTTGTCGACGATGGCCAGGCCCAGGCCCGCGCCCGTGGCCGCGGTGCGCGCCGCATCGCCGCGGAAGAAGGGCGTGGTCAGCTGCGAGAGTTTTTCCGGCGGTACGCCCGGCCCCTGGTCGCGCACGCTGATGATGGCCCAGGGCCCGGTGATCTGGTGCGTGATGGTCACGTCGGCCACGCCGGTATAGGTGCCGCGGCCGTAGCGGCGGGCGTTCTCGAACAGGTTGCCGAACACGCGGCCGAGCTCGGTGTCGTCGGCCATCACCACCAGGTCTTCCGCGACGCGGCTGCTGATGCGGATCTGCGTCGGGTCGCGGAACAGGCCCATCTCGCGTTCGATCAGGTGCGCCACATGCACCTGGCGCAGCACGGTGTCGCCCGGGCGCGCGTAGTCCATGAACTTGTCGATGATGGCGTCGAGCTGGTCGATGTCCAGCGCCATGTTGGACTTGGCGTCTTCGTCGTAGACGCTCATCTCCGTTTCCAGCCGCAGCCGGGCCAGCGGCGTGCGCAGGTCGTGGCTGATGCCGGCCAGCATCACGGCGCGGTCTTCTTCCACCCGTGCCAGCTCGCGCGCCATGCGGTTGAAGCCGCGGTTGACTTCGCGGATCTCGCTGGTCAGGGTGTTCTCGTCCAGCCGGCTGTCCAGATCGCCGTCGCGGATGCGGCTGGCGGCGAACGACAGTTGGCGCAGCGGCTGGTTGATCAGGCTGGCAATGCCGATGGAGCCCAGCAGCGTGGCCAGCAGGGCAATGCCGATCCAGACGAACCAGGTGCCGCGCTGCAGCGGCCCGGAAAGCGTGGCTTCGGCCTGCAGCCAGTAGCGGTCGCTTTCGATCGAGAAGCCCACCCACAGGCCAGGCTCGTTGTTCACGCTGCTGGCCACCACGGCGTCGGGGCCCAGCGTGCTGCGCAGCTCTTCACCCACGCGGCGGGTGAAGCGGTCCACTTCGTAGGGCTGCCAGCGGTCACCCGGCTCGCGCGGGCGCACGCGGATGGCGGATCGCGTTTCGAGCGTCTTTACCAGCGTGACCCGGTTGATGCCATCGGCCTGCGACAGGGCTGCACGCGACAGATTCACCAGCCCGGCGGTCTGCTGCGCGGCCTGCACGGCGCGCGGCTCGAACTCCAGCGCGCGCAGCGTCTGCACCCACGCGAACACGCCCCCGGCCAGCAGCACGGCCAGCAGGAAGAAGGTGCGCCAGAAGAGGCTGAGCCCGGGCAGGACGGGGCGTCGCAAGGTGGCTTTGGCCCGCGCAGGCGGGTGTCAGGGCGGCTCGGTGGGCGGGGTGTTCAGCTTGCGCCGTCGGGCACGAAGACGTAGCCCACACCCCAGACGGTCTGAATGTAGCGGGGCTGGGCGGGGTCAGGCTCCAGCATCTTGCGCAGGCGGGAAATCTGCACGTCCAGGCTGCGGTCGAAGGGCTCGAACTCGCGCCCGCGCGCCAGCTGCGCCAGCTTGTCGCGGCTGAGCGGCTGGCGTGGGTGGCGCACCAGCGCCTTGAGCATGCTGAACTCGCCCGTCGTCAGCGCGATCTGCTCGCCGTTCTTCGACAGCCGACGCTGCGCCAGGTCGAACTCGAAGGGCCCGAAATTGACGACGGCGGCTTCCTTGGAAGGCGCCCCGGGCGCTTCCTGCGCCGGGCGGCGGCGCAGCACGGCATGGATGCGCGCGAGCAGCTCGCGCGGGTTGAAGGGCTTGGGCAGGTAGTCGTCGGCGCCGACTTCCAGGCCCACGATGCGGTCCACGTCTTCCACCTTGGCGGTGAGCATGATGATGGGCGTGGCGTCCCCCGCGGCGCGCAGGCGGCGGCAGATCGACAGGCCGTCCTCGCCGGGGAGCATCAGATCCAGCACGATCAGGTCCACGGTCTCGCGCGTCAGCAGCCGGTTCAGGGCCTTGGCGTCTTCGGCCAGCAGGACGTCGAAGCCTTCCTGCGACAGATAACGACGCAGCAGGTCGCGGATGCGCGCGTCATCGTCGACGACGACCAGCCGGTCCGGGCGCGCTGGGGTGGGGCTGTTCATGGGCACTTCCGTCATTTGTAACAGACGCATTGTGCGTTGCGGCCGCCCGCGGGTTCCGCAAAAGCTGACGTCTCGTAACAGAACTTGCTGCTCGCTGCGGGGTTGCTGCGGGCAGGCGTGATGCCTGCCACGTTCCGGCTACGCTCGGGCCCCTCGTCCATCTGGGATCCGTGATGACTGCCTTTCGCTTCTTCAGCCCCTCCCGCCCCTGCCCAACTGTTGCTGGCAGCCTGCTGGCCAGCCCCACTGCGCGCGCGCTGCGTCTGGGGATGTGCGCGGCGGTGATGGGCCTGGCGGGCACGGCCGCGCTGGCGCAGATGCCGCCGCCGCCAGCGAACGTGGTGGCCCTGTCGGCCAGCGCATCGGTGGAAGTGGTCAACGACTGGCTGCAGCTGGTGCTGTCCACCAGCCGAGACGGGGCCGACGCCAACGCCGTGCAGGCGCAACTGCGCCAGGCGCTGGACGCCGCGCTGACCGAAGCCCGCAAGGCCGCGCGCCCGGGCCAGCTTGAAGTGCAGACCGGCCAGTTCTCGCTCTTCCCGCGCTACGCGCCGCCCACGCCGCGCGCGGGTGGCGCCGTGGTGCCTGGGGGCATTGCCGGCTGGCAGGGCAGCACCGAGCTGATCGTGCAGGGCCGTGATGTCCAGGCCATCACGCAGCTGGCCGGACGCATCAACACCATGACGATCGCGCGCGTGGGCTTTTCGCTCTCGCGCGAGGCGCGCGATCGGGTCGAGGCCGGCGTCACGGCACAGGCCATCGAGCGCTTCCGGGAGCGTGCCGGCGGCATCACGCGCGCCTTCGGCATGGGCAGCTACACGCTGCGCGAAGTGCAGGTCTCGGGCGACGAACCGGTGCAGCCCATGCGCCAGGTGATGCGCGCCCAGGCCAGCATGGCCGTGGCCGACAGCGCGCTGCCGGCCGAAGCCGGCAATGCCACGGTGACGGTGAACGTCAGCGGGACGGTGCAGCTGGCGAAGTAGCCGGCGCGGCCTTACTGAGCGGTCCAGCCGCCATCCACAGCCCAGGCCACGCCGCGCACGTTCTGCGCCGCCGGCGAGCACAGGAAGACGGCCAGCGCGCCCAGCTCCTCGGGCGTGGTGAACTGCAGCGAGGGCTGCTTTTCGCCCAGCAGCTTGATCGCCTCCTCCGCCACGGGCGTGCCATTCGCGGCGGCGCGGGCGTCGATCTGCTTTTGCACCAGCGGCGTGAGCACCCAGCCCGGGCAGATCGCATTCACCGTCACCGGCGTGGTGGCGCATTCCAGGGCCACGGACTTGGTCAGCCCCACCAGCCCGTGCTTGGCGGCGACGTAGGCGCTCTTGAGCGGCGACGCCACCAGGCCGTGCGCCGAGGCGACGTTGATCACGCGTCCGTAGCCGCGCGCCTTCATGCCCGGCAGCGCCGCGCGCAGGCTGTGGAAGGCCGAGCTCAGGTTGATGGCGATGATGGCGTCCCAGCGCTCGGGCGGGAAATCCTCGACCTGGGCCACGTGCTGGATGCCGGCGTTGTTCACCAGCACGTCGACGGCACCGAACTCGCGCTCGGCTTCCTTCACCATCGCCACGATCTCGTCGGGCCGGGTCATGTCGGCGCCGTTGTAGGCCACGCGCGCGCCATGCCGGTCGGTGATCGCGCCCAGCTCGGCCAGGGCCGGTGCCGTGTCGCCGAAGCCGTTGAGCACGATGTTCGCGCCTTGTTCGGCCAGGGCCTTGGCGATACCCAGGCCGATGCCGCTGGTGCTGCCGGTGACGATGGCGGTCTTGCCTTGGAGCATGGGGTTGTCCTCGAGGGGCGTTGATACGATGCATGCATTATCGAACCCGCCATCCGCACCTCACCCCGCCCCGCTGCCGCGCCATGACCGAACCCCGTCTGCACCACCTGAACTGCCTGGACGCCCGGGGCCTGCACCGCATGGGCTACTGGGAATGGGGCGACCCGGCGAACGACCGCGTGCTGGTCTGCGTGCACGGCCTCACGCGCCAGGGCCGCGACTTCGACACCCTGGCCCGCGATCTGTCGACCGAATACCGCGTGGTCTGCCCCGACGTGGTGGGCCGCGGCCAGAGCGACCGCTTGCCCGATCCCATGGGCTACGCCATTCCCAGCTACGTGGCCGACATGGTGGCGCTGGTGGCGCGCCTGGGCGTGCCGCAGGTGGACTGGGTGGGTACGTCGATGGGCGGGCTGATCGGCCTGGGCCTGGCGGCGCTGCCCACGGCCGCCGGCAGCCCCGGCCTGGTGCGCAAGCTGGTGCTCAACGACGTGGGGCCGACGATCGAACCGGCGTCGCTGCAGCGCATCGGCAGCTACCTGGGCCAGCCGGCGCAGTGGGCCAGCCTGGACGAAGCCGCCGATGCGCTGTGGGCCATCAGCCGTGGCTTCGGCCCGCACACCCGGGAGCAGTGGCTGGCGCTGACGCGGCCGCAGCTGGTGCCGCATGAATCCGGCACCGGCTACAAGAGCCACTACGACCCGGCGATCGCCACGCCCTTCAAGGCCGCCACGCCCGAGATGGCAGCCTTCGGCGAAGCGCTGCTGTGGCAGAGCTACGACCGCCTGCGCTGCCCGACGCTGCTGCTGCGCGGCGCTGATTCCGATCTGCTGTCACCGGCCACCGCGCGGGCGATGACGGAACGCGGCCCGCGCGCGCAGCGGGTGGATTTCGCCGGCGTGGGCCACGCGCCCACGCTCGTCTCACCCGATCAGCGGGCGGCCGTGCGCGGTTTCCTGCTCGGGGCATGACCTGGCCCTGCGCCGCCGGAGCGACCCCGCCTTGAAGACCCTGCAGGCCCCTGCGGCTGCCCCGGCTGCCGCCGCGGCCGTGGTGCGGCTGGCCAGCGCCGAGGCCGATGCCGCCCAGGCGGCCCAGGCGCAGCCTGCCGAGACCCAGGCGCTGGACCGTGCACGGGCGTTCGCCGAGCCACTGCTGGCCGGCCAGCTGCTGGACACCGGCGAGGACGCCCTGGCGCATGCCGACGGCACGGCGCAGGTGCTCAGGAGCATCGGCGCTTCGCCCGCACTGTGCGCGGCGGCCTACCTGGTCTACGCCGGTGACTACCTGCAGCGGCCCGAGGAAACCCTGCGCAAGGCCTTCGGCGAAAGCTATGCCAGCCTGGTGACGCTGACGCGCAAGCTGGTGCAGATCCAGCGCGCGGCGCGGCGCGCACCGGCCACGGCCGAGGACGGCAGCGCGCGCGCGCTCCAGACCGAGCGCGTGCGCAAGATGCTGCTGGCGTTTTCGCGCGATCTGCGCGTGGTGCTGCTGCGGCTGGCGTCGCGCCTGCAGACGCTGCGCCATTACGCCGCGTCACGCCGGCCCTGCCCGGCCGAACTGGCCACGGAATCCCTGCAGGTCTTCGCGCCGCTGGCCAACCGGCTGGGCATCTGGCAGGTGAAGTGGGAACTGGAGGACCTGAGCTTCCGCTTCCTGCAGCCGGCCGAATATCAGCGCGTGGCCCGGCTCGTGGACGAGACGCGTGCCGAGCGCGAAAGCAGCGTGCAGCAGGCACAGGGGCATCTGCGGGGCCTGCTGCAGCAAGCGGGCATCGAAGCCGACGTGCAGGGCCGCCCCAAGCACCTGTACAGCATCTGGAAGAAGATGCAGGGCAAGGGCTTGGCCTATGGCCGCATCTTCGATGCGCGGGCCTTGCGCGTGATCGTGCCCGACTTGCCGGCCTGCTACGCCGCACTGGCCCGCGTGCACGAAGCCTGGCGGCCGGTGGATGGCGAGTTCGACGACTACATCGCCCGCCCCAAGCCCAACGGCTACCAGAGCCTGCACACCGTGGTGCTGGCCGCCGACGGCCGGCCGCTGGAAGTGCAGATCCGCACGCGGACGATGCATGAGCACGCCGAGCACGGCGTGGCCGCGCACTGGATGTACAAGGAAGCCGGTGCCAAGGGCTACGCCGGCACCAGCGGCCTGCGCAGCGGCGGCGGCGGCGCAGGCGGCGGCAGCGCGGGGGATTTCGAAGAGCGCGTGGCCGAGGCGCGCAAGGCCGTGCTGCGCGAACTGCTGGCCTGGGAGCGCGAATTCGCGGGCGACGGCGCGGCGGGCGCGGACCGCCCTGCCCAGGGCGCGGCCGGCACAGGGGCGGCGGCCGCCTTCGATGACCGCATCTACGTCTTCACGCCGCAAGCCACGATCATCGATCTGCCCGCCGGCGGTACGCCGGTGGACTTTGCCTACAGCCTGCACACCGACCTGGGCCACCGCTGCCGCGGCGCCCGCGTGGATGGCCGCGTGGTGCCGCTGAACACGCCCCTGCACAGCGGCCAGACGGTGGAGATCGTGGCGGCCAAGGAAGGTGGCCCCAGCCTGGACTGGCTCAACGCCGAAGCCGGCTATCTGCAGAGTGCACGCGCACGCGCCAAGGTGCGGGCGTGGTTCAACGCGCAGGCCCAGGGCCAGACCATCGCCCGCGGCCGTGAACTGGTGGAAAAGCTGCTGCAGCGCGAAGGCCGGACGGCGCTGAAGCTGGATGCCCTGGCCGAGCAACTGGGCTTCGACAAGGCCGACGCGCTGTTCGAAGTGGTGGGCAAGGACGAGTTCTCGCTGCGCACGATCGAGAACCTTTTGCGCCCGGCCGAGCCTGCGCCCAGCGAAGACCGCGTCCACCTGCATCGCCCGCGCAGCGAAGCCGGCGGCGGCCGCGGCGGCGTGCTGGTGGTGGGCGTGGATTCGCTGCTGACCACGCTGGCCCGCTGCTGCCGGCCAGCGCCGCCGGACGACATCCGGGGCTTCGTCACGCGCGGGCGCGGCGTGGCCATCCACCGCGCGGACTGCAGCAACCTCAAGCACATGGCCGCCGGCAGCCCGGGCCGCGTGATCGAAGTCGCCTGGGGCCGGGGCGGCGGCGAGCGTGCTGCCGTCTACCCGCTGGACGTGGTGGTGGAGGCCGACGATCGCCAGGGTCTGCTGCGGGACGTAAGCGAAGTCTTTGCCAAGGAAAAGATGAACGTCACCGGCGTGCACACCCAGAGCCTGAAGGACAAGGGCACGGCGCTGATGACGTTCACCGTCGAAAGCACCGACACCCAGCGTCTGGGCCAGGTGCTGGCGCAGATCGGCCGCATCGCGGGCGTGCGTCACGCGCGACGCAAGTAGCCGAAAACGATGCTGCTCTGGTGCCGGTATATACTGCGAGGCTGACCCAGGCGCGTAGCTCAGCTGGTTAGAGCACCACCTTGACATGGTGGGGGTCGTTGGTTCGAGTCCAATCGCGCCTACCAAACAGACATCTGAACGGCGCAGCATGCAGCCGCTTCAGACGGTTCGGTAGAAGGCCCCGTCCGCCGCGCAACATGCCGGCAACGGAGGCAGACAGCACAAAGAGCACCTCGCGGCAACGCCAGGTGCTTTTTTGTTGCGGTGTGGCCTGCCGGCAGGGCAGACCGGCCGGGGTGCCTGCGTCGCCCGCCTCGGCGCGGGCCTTAACGTGGGCTCTACCGCGGGCTCAGGGGCGTGGTCTGTCGTGGCTGGGCGGCCTGTGCCTCGGGCACTTCCACGGCGTCGATGTCGACGACGAACCGTTCGCGCGGCCGCTGACGGGCGCGTGCGCGCTGGTAGTAGGCGTGGAACAGGCCGGGTGCGGGCTGGCGCCCCCGCACCAGGGCCCAGACGAACAGCCCCAGGGCCAACGCCATGGCCAGCACGAGGCCGGCCAACATCAGCACGAGCCCGACGCCCAGCGCCAGGAGGCGCAGCATCAGGCCCAGCGCGCGCTGCAGGCCCCCGGCTGCGGTGGGGGTCTGCCGACGGGCATCGCTGCCCGCGGGGTGGGTGTGGTCGATCTGTAGGCTCATGGTGCTGCGACTTCCTGGCTGCCGGTGAGTTCCGTCCCTGCGGGGTGGGCACCCGCCATCCACTGGCGGGGCACGGCGCGGGCGGATGATGCAGCATGGCCGCCCGGATGCAAGCCCACGGACAGGCGCCGTCCCGCCTGGCGCGCACCGCCGCGCGCGCCGGCAGGTGCTTGGCGCCACCCGGCTGGCCATTCGTCGCACGGGTGGCCCCGCGGCGGGTGCCGGGCGCTAGGCTATCGTCATCGAATCACTGTTTCAGGCGCGGCCTGCCGCCATACGGCGGCGGCCCGCTGCATCTGCATGCGACACGCAATCCTTGTTCTGGCCATCGCGGGCGCCTTGTCCGCCTGCAGCCGTGGTCCGGCCGACGGCGCCGCCAAGCCCACCAGCGCCGCCAGCGCCGCCAGCGGGGCCGCGCAGACGGCTGCCAAGTCCGCCGGGCGCCAGGGCGCTGCGGCTGCCGACCCCGCCGCGGCACCCGTGCTGCTGGTAGCGCCCGAAGACATCCGCACCCTGGCCCCCAGCCTGCTGGCCGGCGGGCCCGTGATCACCGGGTCCTTGCAACCCGAGCGCCGGGCCGACCTGCGCAGCGAGGTCTCGGCCGTGGTGCTGCAGGTGTTCAAGCAGAACGGCGATCCAGTGCAGCGCGGCGAACTGCTGGTGCGGCTGGACGACACCGCGATCCGCGACAGCATGACCAGCGCCAATGAATCCGTGCGTGCGATCGCCCAGGCCCTGGAGCAGGCCGAACGCCAGGTGCAGCGCCTGAAGACGCTGCAGGCCCAGGGCATGACCAGCCTGCAGGCGCTGGAAGACGCCGAGGTGCGGCGCAACAACGCGCAGAGTGACCTGGTGGCCGCCAAGGCGCGCGCTGCCAGCGCCAGCCAGCAGCTGCGCCGCACCGAGGTGCGGGCGCCTTTTGCCGGGGTGGTGAGCGAGCGCAAGGCGTCGGCGGGCGACACCGCGGCCATCGGCAAGGAACTGCTCAAGGTCATCGATCCGGCCAGCATGCGCTTCGAAGGCCTGGTGTCTGCCGACCGCATGCACGAAGTGAAGGTGGGGCAGGGCGTGAGCTTCCGCGTGAACGGCTTCCCGGACACCGAATTCACCGGCCGCGTACAGCGCCTGGACGCCACGGCCAACGCCACCACGCGACAGGTGGAAGTGGTGGTGGCCTTCGCCGACCCCGCTGTGGCGCCGCGCGTGGCCGGCCTGTTCGCCGAAGGCCGCATCGAATCCGGCAGCAGCGAAGCCCTGCTGCTGCCCGAATCCAGCATCGTGCGCAGCGGCGAATCGGCCAGTGTCTGGCGTCTGGGCACCGACCGGCTGCAGAAGGTGGATGTACGCCTGGGCCCGCGCGACCCCCGGCGCGGCGAGTTCCCGGTGCTGGCCGGCCTGGCCGCTGGCGACCGCGTGCTGCGCAAGCCCGGCAGCGGCTTGCTGGACGGGCAACGGCTGGAGCTGGTCAAGCCGGCGCCCGCAGCGGCCATGACGGGCACCGCCGCCGCCCCCGGCGCCGCAGTGCGCTGATTGCGACGAGGCACACAGCATGTTCCTGTCGGACTTCAGCATCAAGCGCCCGGTCGCCACCGTGGTGCTCATCATCGCCTTGATGGCGCTCGGCTTGCTGGCGCTGAGCAAGCTGCGCGTCAACCAGATTCCCGACGTCGAGCAGCCCATCCTGGTGGTGGGCATCACCTACCCCGGCGCAAGCCCGGAGACGGTGGAACGCGAGGTCATCAACCGCATCGAGAAGGCCTTGCAAGGCATCTCGGGCGTCGACCGGGTGCAGGCCACGGCCAACGAGGGCAACGCCAGCATCGTCATGTTCTTCAATTTCAACAAGAACATGATCGAGGCTGCCGACGAGGTCCGCAACGCCATCGGCACGGTGCGCTACAAGCTGCCCACCGAGATCCGGGAGCCGGTGCTGACGCGTGTGGACCCGGCAGCGCAGCCCATCATGCAGCTGGCGCTGTCGTCCACTTCTCAGAGCTTCTCGGACATTTCGCGCCTGGCGGAGGACCGGCTGGCCGACCGCTTCCGCGGCATCGCCGGCGTGGCCGTGGTGAATGTGAACGGCGCGCTGCGGCGCGAACTGTCGGTGCTGCTGCATGCGGACAAGCTGCGCGAGTTCGAGGTCTCGGTAACCGAGGTCGTGACCGCGCTGCGGGCACAGAACACCACGGCACCGGTGGGCAAGGTGCGCGGCACGCTGGAGGACCAGAGCATCCGCCTCGTGGGCCGCATCGAATCGCCGCGCGAGTTCGAGCAGATCGTCGTCAAGCGGCGTGGCAGCGAACTCGTGCGCCTGGCGCAGGTGGCGACGGTGGCCGATGGCTTTGCCGAGATCTCCAGCTTCTCGCTGCGCAACGGCAACCCGAACGTCGGCCTGTCGATCACCCGCACGCGCGACGCCAGCACCGTGAGCGTGGCCGACGAGATCCGCAAGCTGGTGGCCGTGATCAACAAGGAACTGCCCGCCGGCACCCAACTGGAAGTGACGCAGGACGGCGGCGAGAACGCCGCCAACAGCCTCTACAACGTGATCCACGCGCTGGTGTTCGGCGCCGGGCTCACGGTGTTCGTGGTCTATGTGTTCCTGAACTCCTGGCGTTCGACGCTCATCACCGCGCTGAGCCTGCCCACCAGCGTGGTCGCGGCCTTCATCGCGGTCTGGCTGTTCGGGTTCTCGCTCAACTTCATGAGCCTGCTGGGCCTGAGCCTGGCCATCGGGGTGCTGATCGACGACGCCATCGTGGTGCGCGAGAACATCGTGCGCCACATGGAACTGGGCGAAGACAGGCGCACGGCGGCACTCAACGGCACGGCAGAGATCGGCCTGGCGGTGGCTGCCACCACCTTCAGCATCGTGGCGGTGTTCGTGCC
>JAIXZR010000291.1 GCA_027489455.1 Rubrivivax sp.
GCCGACCTGGCCCGCGGGCTGGACGCCCTTCCTCTGGCTTGACACCTTCGATGAGCACCCCCGTCCGTACCCGTATTGCCCCTTCGCCCACCGGCTTCCTGCACCTGGGCACGGCCCGCACGGCGCTGTATTCCTGGGCCTACGCGCGCCACCACGGCGGGCAGTTCGTGCTGCGCATCGAAGACACCGATGTCGCGCGTTCGACGCAGGAATCGGTGCAGCAGATCCTGGACAGCATGCACTGGCTGGGCCTGCAGTACGACGAAGGCCCGTTCTTCCAGATGCAGCGCCTGGCGCGCTATCACGAGGTCGTGGAAGCGATGATCGCCGCCGGCACTGCTTACCGCTGCTACTGCACGCCCGAAGAACTGGACGCGATGCGCGAAGCCCAGCGCGCGCGCGGCGAAAAGACCCACTACGACCGCCGCTGGCGCCCCCTGCCCGGCAAGAAGCTGCCGCCCCCGCCGCCTGGCGTGCAACCGGTGGTGCGCTTTTGCAACCCGGTGGACGGCATCGTGACCTGGGACGACCTGGTCAAGGGCCCGATCAGCATCAGCAACCACGAGATCGACGACCTCATCATCCTGCGCCCCCCGGCCGAAGACGCGCCGCCCGGCAGCCTGGGCGTGCCCACCTACAACTTCGCGGTGGTGGTGGACGACTGGGACATGGCCATCACGCATGTCTTCCGCGGCGACGAGCACATCAACAACACGCCTTGGCAGATCAACATCTTCCAAGCGCTGGGCGCACCGCTGCCGCGCTTCGGGCATTGCCCCATCATCCTGGGCGACGACGGGCAGAAGCTGTCCAAGCGCCGCGGCGCCGTCAGCGTCACGGCCTACGAAGAGGCCGGCTTCCTGCCCGAGGCGATGCTCAACTACCTGGCCAGGCTGGGCTGGAGCCATGGCGACGACGAGCTTTTCACGCCCGCGCAGATAGTGCAGTGGTTCGACGGCAGCCATCTGGCCAGGAGCCCCGCGCAGTGGGATCCGGCCAAGCTGGCCTGGGTGAACGCGCATCACATGAAGCAAGCCGCGGACGAGCGACTGGCGGCCATGGTGCAAAGGCATCTGGCTGGGCGCGGGGTGGTCGACGCGCCGCTGACGCAGCTGACGGCGGCGGCCGGCCTGTTCAAGGACCGCTGCGCCACGGTGGTGGAGCTGGCCGACTGGCTGTCGATGTTCTACGTGCCGGTGCAGGCTTCCGAGGCAGACCTGCAGACCCATCTGACGCCCGATGTCGTGCCAGCGCTGCGCAGCCTGCGAGACCTGCTGGCGCTGGCCACCTGGGACAAGCCCGGCATCGCGGCCGCCATGAAGCAGGCGCTGGCCGCGCACGGCCTAAAGATGCCGCAGCTGGCGCCGGCCCTGCGGGTGCTGGTGTGCGGTCGTGCGCAGACGCCGTCGATCGATGCGGTGCTGGCGCTCTTCGAGCGCACCACGGTGCTCGAGCGCTTGCGGCATCTGTGATTTGCGGGATATACTCTTGGGCTCGCTTGGACAGTGCTTGACGGCATTGGAGCGATGCAGAAACAGCCAGACGGTGCGGCTTTTGCCAACAAGTCAGCTAGGTCAGCATCACCCCAGTGCACGGCCCGAAGCGGGTACAGATGGCTGCGAGGCCTGATGTGCCACAGGGGGGTATAGCTCAGCTGGGAGAGCGCTTGCATGGCATGCAAGAGGTCAGCGGTTCGATCCCGCTTACCTCCACCACGTCTTCGCAGGTGCTGTCTGAGGGATGCAGTAAAGACTGGCAGTGAAGACTGCGCGAAGGTTTCAGTCCCCTTCGTCTAGAGGCCTAGGACACGACCCTTTCACGGTTGTAACAGGGGTTCGAATCCCCTAGGGGACGCCAAGTTCGCTGCACTTGGAAACGTTGCTGATGCAACGCTTCGAAGCGGCATGGAGTGGTAGTTCAGTTGGTTAGAATACCGGCCTGTCACGCCGGGGGTCGCGGGTTCGAGTCCCGTCCACTCCGCCAATATCCAGGCAAAGCCGTTGTAAGTCACTGACTTGCAGCGGCTTTTTGCTTTTTGCCCATCGCTTTGCTGCCCCGTTTGCGCCTGAACCGGCCTACGCTCGAAACCGATAGCCGATGCCGGCCTCCGTCAGCAGGTGCCTGGGCATCGAAGGATCAGCCTCGACCTTCTTGCGCAGGTTGGCCATGTGCACCCGCACGTAGTGCGTGTCCTGCGCGTGGCCCGGTCCCCACACCGCCTTCAACAACTGCTGGTGCGTGACCACACGGTCGGGCTGGCCGGCCAGATGCGTCAGCAGCCGGTACTCGATCGGCGTCAGGTGGAGCGGCTCGCCGTCACGCTCGACGACCCGCCGCGCCAGGTCGACGCTCACCGTCCCGAACCGGAGCACCGGTTCGCTCGTGGTCGGGCCCAGCGCCTGCCGCCGCAACTGGGCCCGCACCCGGGCCATCAGTTCTGCCGCGCCGAAGGGCTTGACCAGGTAGTCGTCCGCTCCCGCGTCCAGCGCCGCCACCTTGTCCGCTTCGCCGCTGCGCGCAGACAGCACGATGACCGGCGCCGTGGACCAGGTCCGCAGCTCGCGGATCAGATCGACGCCGTCGCCATCGGGCAGGCCCAGGTCGACGATGGCCAGCTCTGGACGGCGGCTGCCGGCCTCGATCAACCCACGCTGCAGGGTCGACGCCTCATGCACTTCGTGGCCCTCCGTCTGGAGCGTCAAGCGCACGAAGCGCCGGATGTCGGGCTCGTCTTCGACCACGAGGATGCGGGCACGCCATTCCATCGTCGCATCCTAGACCGGCTGGACCGACGCGGAGGCGCTCGCGCTGCCATCGTCGGCCGGCGGCTCGCCGCGGGGCAGCTCGATGGTGAACCGCGCGCCGGCGATGCCAGCAGGGCCCGGGCGGTTGGTCCCGCGGATCGTCCCCTGGTGCGCCTGCACGATCGCGCGGCAGATGGCCAGGCCCAGGCCCACGCCGGGCAGCGCGCTCTCCTTGCTGCCGCGCTCGAACTTGTCGAAGAGTGCCTCTTCCCGGCCCGGGGGCAGGCCGGGGCCATGGTCGTCGACGAGGATCGCCACGGCGGTCGACGAGGTCATGGCCGAGACCTCGATGGCGCTCCCGGCCGGCGTGTACTTCGCAGCGTTTTCCAGCAGATTGACCAGCACCCGCTCGAAAAGCACAGCGTCCAGGTGCAGCAAGGGCAGGTCGTCGGCCAGCCGCACCCGCACCGGCCGGCCTTGCAGCACCGACGCGCTGGCGGCCAGCGCGCTGCCCACCACCTCTTCCAGCGGCTGCCATTCCCGGCGCATTGGCACGGCGCCGGCTTCCAGGCGGGCCATGTCCAGCAGGTTGCTGACCATCGCGTTCATGCGCAGCGCCGACGCGCGGATCGACGTGGCCACCTCGGCTTGCACTGCCCCACCCTGCGCCGGCGCCATCGCCAGCGTGTCGGCCAGGCCCACCAGCGCCGCCAGCGGTGTGCGCAGGTCGTGCGAGATGGCCGACAGGAGTGAGTTGCGCAGTCGCTCCGACTCCATCTGCAAGGTGCTCTTCTGCGCCACGTCGATGTAGTGGATGCGCTCCAGCGAGATGGCCAGCAGCGAAGCGCAGGTGTCGAGCAGGCGGCGCGGGTCGGGGCCCAGCGTGCGCCTGTCGGCCGGCTCGACCGCCAGAACGCCGCGCAGCCGCATCGGCGCCTTCAGCGGCAGCACCAGGCAGGCGCTGGCGGCCAGCGTATCGGTGCCGAAGCCGGCGGCCACGCCGCGGTCGAAAGCCCACTGCGCCACGGCCTCGTCGACCGCCGCCGATCCCCCCGGCAAGGCCCGCAAGCGGTCGTTGTCGTCAGCGGCCAGCAGCGTCGCCTTGGCCCCGAGTTCCGAGGCCAGGAAGCGCGCGCCGATCTCCGCCACCTGCTCGGGCAGCAGGGCGGCGGAAAGGTCGCGCGACATCTCGTAGAGCCCGCGCATGCGGTGTTCGCGCAAGGTGGCCGCCTCCGCCTGCAGCTTCAGGCCGGCAGTCAGCTGGCCGATGGCCAGCGCCACCACCAGCATAACCGCGAATGTGACCAGGAACTCGCCGTCGCTCACCGCGAACGAAAACCGCGGTGGCACGAAGAAGAAGTTGAACAGCGCCACGCCGACGAACGCCGCCAGCACCGCCGGCCCGCGGCCATGGAACCAGCCCACGCCGACGACGGCAAGCAGGAACATCATGACGATGTTGGTGAGTTCGAGCAGGCCCAGCAGTGGCGTGGCGGCCAGGGCGACGCCTGCACAGGAAGCCAGGGCGGCCGCGTAGCCGCGCCACGGGAAATCGCCTTGCACGGCGCTTGGCGCCGGTGCGCCCTTTGCCAGCGCCGGCCGCTCCCGAGCCACTGGTGGCAAGGCCACCTGGATCACGTCCAGGTCATCGGCCAGCGCGGCAATCTGGTCCGCGGCCGACACCTGCCAGGGCCAGCGCCGGCCACCCCGGCCCACCACCAGCCGGACGAGGTTGTGCTCGCGCGCGTGGCGCACCAGTGCGGGTGCGGCCTGGGGCGCCGACGGGGTGGCCACCGTGGCCCCCAGCTCCTGCGCCAGCTTCAGCACGCGCAAGGCCTGCTCGCGGCGCCCGTCGGGCAGGCGCTGCACGGCCGGTGTCTCGACGTGCACCGCGTGCCAGGGCACGTCCAGCTGTGCGGCCAGGCGGGCGCTGGCGCGCACCACCTTCTCGGCACTGTCGCCCGTGCCCACGCAGGCCAGCAGGGCCTCGCGATTGGGCCACACGGCCTGCACGGCGCTGCGGCGGCGCCAGGCCTGCATCTGGTCGTCGACGCGGTCGGCCGTGCGGCGCAGCGCCAATTCGCGCAGCGCCAGCAGGTTGCCCTTGCGGAAGAAGTTGCCAGCCGCCCGCTCGGCCTGCGCCGGCAGGTAGACCTTGCCGGCCTTCAGCCGGGCCAGCAGTTCATCCGGTGGCAGGTCGACCACCACCACCTCGTCGGCCTCGTCGAACAGCCTGTCAGGCACGGTTTCCCAGACCCGCACGCCGGTGATGCCACCGACGATGTCGTTCAGGCTTTCCAGGTGCTGCACGTTCATGGTCGACCAGACGTCGACGCCAGCATTCAGCAGTTCTTCCACGTCCTGCCAGCGCTTGGGGTGGCGCGAACCTGGCGCGTTGCTGTGCGCCAGCTCGTCCAGCAGCAGCAGCGGGCTGGCCTGCGCGCGGGCCCAGGCCAGCGCCGCGTCGAGATCGAATTCCTGCAGCACGCGGTCGCGGTACGGCACGGCCTTCAGGGGCAGGCGGGGCAGGTCGCGCGCCATGGCCTCGGTGTCGGCGCGGCCGTGGGTCTCCACCAGGCCGACGATCAGCGTCGTGCCCTGCTCACGCGCGGCACGCGCGGCGGCCAGCATCGCGAAGGTCTTGCCCACGCCGGCCGAGGCGCCGAAGAAGATCTTGAGCTTGCCGCGCCGGGCGCGCGCTTCTTCCAGCTGCACCTGGTGCAGCAAGGCATCGGGGTCGGGGCGCGCACCGTCGTTCACGTCACGGCACTCACAGCCAGCCAGCGCGCCTGAACCGCCAGTACAGGATGCCGGCAGCGCCGGTGATGGCGCTCAGCGCCATCAGGTAGCCGTACTTCCACTTCAGCTCGGGCATGTGTTCGAAGTTCATGCCCCAGATGCCAGCCAACGCGGTGGACACCGCGAAGATCGCCGCATAGGCCGCCAGCCGCTTGGTGGTCTCGGATTCCTCGATCGTCACCATCGACAGATTCACCTGGATGGCGGTGGCGATGGTTTCGCGGATGCCGTCGATGGCGCCGTTGATGCGTGCCAGGTGGTCGTGCACGTCGCGGAAGTATTCCTGGCTGCGCGCGCACACCGCCGGCACGCGGCCACCGTGCAGCTTGCCGGCCACTTCCAGCAAGGGCGCCACCACGTGCCGCAGAACGGTGGCGCGGCGCTTCAGTTCATAAAGCCGCTGGATGTTCCACTTGGCAGCGCCGCGCTCGAAGATCTGGCTTTCGATCTTCTCCAGATCGGTCTCCAGCGAATCCAGGATGGGGAAGTAGCGGTCGACCACGGCGTCCATCAGCGCATAGAGCACGAAGCCGGCGCCTTGCTTCAGGTGATCGGGTTCGCGCTCGCAGCGTTCGCGCACGCCCAGGAAGCCCTGCTGGCTGTTGTTGCGCACCGAGAGCACGAAGTTCTGGCCGACGAAGATCGCCACTTCGCCGTTGTTCAGCTCGCCGTCGCGCATCTCGGGCAGCTTCATCACGACGAAGAGCGTGTCGCCGTACTCCTCGATCTTGGGCCGCTGGTGGCCGTGGCTCGCATCTTCGACCGCCAGTTCGTGCAGGTCGAATTCATGCTGCATCTGGCGCA
>JAIXZR010000146.1 GCA_027489455.1 Rubrivivax sp.
AGGCCAACATCCCCACACGCATTTCCTTCCAGGTCAGCAGCAAGATCGACAGCCGCACGATCCTGGACCAGATGGGCGCCGAGGCCTTGCTGGGCCAGGGCGACATGCTGTACCTCACGCCAGGCGGCGGCCTGCCGGTGCGCGTGCACGGCGCCTTCGTCAGCGACGATGAAGTGCACCGCGTCGTGAGCTACCTGAAGACGCAGGGCGAGCCGAACTACATCGAGGGCATTCTCGAAGGCGGCCTGCTGGAGGGCGGCGAAGCCGACGCTGCACTGGGCGGCGGTGGCGGTGGCGACATCGGCCCCGGCGGCGAAAGCAACGCGCTCTACGACCAGGCCGTGGCCGTGGTGCTGCAGCACCGCAAGGCCAGCATCTCGCTGGTGCAGCGGCACCTGCGCATCGGCTACAACCGCGCCGCGCGTCTGCTGGAGCAGATGGAGGCCCAAGGCGTCGTCTCGGGCATGGGCCACAACGGCAACCGGGACATCCTCGTCCCCAAGCGAGAAGACTGATGCGGCGCCTGCAAGCCTTGTGTGTGATGGTGCTCGTGCTGGGCGCCGGCCTGGCCCGGGCCGATGCCGTGGCCACGCTGCGCGACTTCGTGCGCGACGTGAAGACCGGCAAGGCCAGCTTCACCCAGACCGTCACGGCGGCCGATGGCGTGCGCAAGAAGCAGAGCAGCGGCGAGTTCGAGTTCGCGCGGCCCGACCGCTTCCGGTTTGCGTACACCAAGCCCTTCGAGCAGCTGATCGTGGGTGACGGGCAGAAGGTCTGGATCTTCGATTCCGACCTCAACCAGGCCAGTTCGCGCGCCGTGGGCAAGGCCCTGGGCGCCACGCCCGCAGCGCTGCTGGCGGGCAATTCGCTGGACGCCGATTTCGTGCTGAGCAACGCCCCGGCTGCCGACGGCCTGGAGTGGGCCCTGGCCACGCCCAAGGTCAAGGACGGCGCCTTCCAGAGCATGCGCGTGGGCTTCAAGGGCCGCGAGCTGGCGGCGGTGGAGATCCTGGACAGCTTCGGCCAGCGCTCGTTGCTGCGGTTCAGCGCCTTTGCGGCCAATGCCAGTATCGCCCCCGAGCGCTTCCGTTTCGTGCCCCCGCCCGGGGCGGACGTGATCGAGCAGTAGCCGCCGCGGCGATGCAGGACAGCCTGTTCGAAGGCTCGGCTGCCGGCTCGCTGCCCGCCACGGCACCGCTGGCCGAGCGGCTGCGACCGCAGCACCTGCAGGACGTGGTGGGCCAGCGCCACCTGCTAGCGCCAGGGCGGCCCCTGCACCTGGCCTACACCAGCGGGCGGCTGCCGTCGATCATCTTGTGGGGCCCGCCCGGCGTGGGCAAGACGACGCTGGCCCGCCTGCTGGCCGGCGCCACGCAGGCGCACTTCATCACCCTGTCGGCCGTGCTGGCTGGCGTGAAGGACATCCGCGAAGCCGTCGAACAGGCGCGCGCGCTGCAGCAGGCGGGTCGTGCCTGCATCGTCTTCGTCGACGAGGTGCACCGCTTCAACAAGGCGCAGCAGGATGCCTTTCTGCCGCATGTTGAATCGGGGCTGTTCAGCTTCATCGGTGCAACCACCGAGAATCCCTCGTTCGAAGTCAACGCCGCCCTCCTTTCGCGCGCCAGCGTACACGTGCTTCAGCCGCTGTCTGACGACGAGCTGGCCGAGCTTCTGCTCCGCGCACAGGCCCTGCTGAACGCGCCGCCGCTGAGTGCCGGCGCCCGCACGCAACTGCTGGCCCATGCCGATGGCGACGCACGGCGGCTGCTCAACGCCTATGAGAACCTGGTCGCCGCCCACGCGGGCGCGCCAGAGCTCGACGAGGCGCGGCTCGAGCAGACGCTGGGCCAGCTGCTGCGGCGTGGCGACAAGGGCGGCGATGTCTTCTACGACCAGATCTCGGCCCTGCACAAGGCCGTGCGCGGCAGCGACCCCGATGCCGCGCTGTACTGGCTGGCGCGCATGCTCGATGCCGGCGTGGACCCGCGCTATGCCGCGCGCCGGCTGGTGCGCATGGCGGTGGAAGACATCGGCCTGGCCGACCCGAGGGCCCTGCGCCTGGCCATGGATGCCGCCGAGGTGCATGAGCGCCTGGGATCGCCCGAAGGCGATCTGGCGTTGGCCGAAGCGGCGGTGTACCTGGCAATGGCGCCGAAATCCAACGCCGTCTACACCGCGTGGAAGGCCGTGCGTTCATTGATCCAGGCCGACGGCACGCGGCCCGTGCCCCTGCACTTGCGCAATGCGCCGACGCGGCTGATGAAGACCCTGGGCCATGGCGCCGATTACCGCTACGCGCACGACGAGCCCGGCGCCTTTGCTGCCGGCGTGCATTACCTGCCCGAAGGCCTGCAGGACCGCCGGTTCTACGAGCCCGCCACGCGTGGTTTGGAACTGCGCATCGGCGAACGCCTGGCCGAGCTGCGGGCGCTGAACGCCGAGGCCCGGGGTAGGTAAGTCCCACAGGGTCGGTGTGGGGTCGGCACCTAGAATCGCGCCGCATTGATGGCCGGCCAGCTTCTTGCATGGCTTGGACCATCGCGAAAGAAAGCAGTCACGCAGGAGCCGCCCCCTCGATGGAAACCTTCTTCCAGCAGATCATCAACGGTCTGGTGCTCGGCAGCATGTATGCCCTGGTGGCCCTGGGCTACACCATGGTCTACGGCATCATCAACCTGATCAACTTCGCTCATGGCGAGGTGCTGATGGTGGGTGCGCTGGTGAGCTGGACCGTGGTCAGCAGCATGGCCGACAGTGGCATCCCCGGCTGGTTCCTGATGCTGATGTCCATGGCCTGCGCCATCACCGTTTGTGCGGCGTTGAACTTCAGCATCGAGAAGCTCGCCTACCGGCCGCTGCGCAATGCGCCCAGACTCGCACCCTTGATCACCGCCATGGGCATGAGTCTGCTGTTGCAGACGCTGGCGATGATCATCTGGAAGCCCAACCCCAAGCCCTATCCGCTGCTGCTGCCCACCGAGCCCATCAACCTGGGCGGGCCGGTCATCAGCGTCACGCAGTGCCTGATCCTGGGCCTGACCGCGGTCATCCTGGCGGCGCTGATGTTCCTGGTCAACAAGACCAAGCTCGGCCGGGCGATGCGCGCCACGGCCGAGAACCCGCGCGTGGCCGCGCTGATGGGCGTCAAGCCCGACATGGTGATCTCGGCCACCTTCGTCATCGGGGCCGCGCTGGCCGCCGTGGCGGGCATCATGTGGGCGGCCAACTACGGCACGGTGCAGCATTCGATGGGCTTCCTGCCGGGCCTGAAGGCCTTCACCGCCGCGGTGCTGGGTGGCATCGGCAACCTGGCCGGTGCGGTGGTCGGCGGCCTGCTGCTCGGGCTGGTGGAAGCGCTGGGCGCAGGCTACCTGGGCGTGCTGACGGGTGGCGTGCTGGGCAGCCATTACGCCGACATCTTCGCCTTCGTGGCGCTCATCCTGGTGCTGACGTTGCGGCCGCAAGGCCTGCTGGGCGAACGCGTCGCCGACCGGGCCTGAAGGAGCGCCACACCATGCAGAACAAGATCATCGTCTTCATCATCTGCGCCATCGCGCTCCTGGCGCTGCCCTTGCTGATGCAGGCCGGCGGCCTGGGCGCGGGCTGGGTGCGCATCCTGGCGCTGGCCCTGCTGTACGTGCTGCTGGCCCTGGGGCTGAACATCGTCGTCGGCTACGCGGGCTTGCTGGACCTGGGCTTCGTGGCCTTCTACGCCGTGGGCGCGTACATGTACGCGCTGTTGGCCAGCCCGCACCTGTTCGAGAACTTCCCGTGGATCGCCGCGGCCTTCCCGAACGGCCTGCACACGCCCATCTGGGCCGTGATCCCGCTGGCGGCCGGTCTCGCGGCCATAGCGGGCGTGCTGCTGGGCACGCCCGTGCTCAAGCTGCGTGGCGACTACCTGGCCATCGTCACGCTGGGCTTCGGCGAAATCATCCGGGTGTTCATGAACAACCTGGAGCACCCGGTCAACATCACCAACGGCCCCCGCGGGCTGGACCGTATCGATTCGCTCAGCTTCTTCGGCCTGGACTTTGGCAAGCGGCTGGAAATCGGCGGCTACACGATTCCTTCCGTCACCCTGTACTACTACCTCTTCCTGGTGCTGGTGGTGTTCAGCGTCATCATCTGTCACCGCCTGGAAATGAGCCGCATCGGCCGTGCCTGGATGGCCATCCGCGAAGACGAGATCGCGGCCAAGGCCATGGGCATCAACACCCGCAACATGAAGCTGCTGGCCTTCGGCATGGGGGCCACCTTTGGCGGGGTGTCGGGTGCGATGTTCGCGTCGTTCCAGGGCTTCGTCAGCCCCGAATCCTTCAGCCTGCAGGAAAGCGTGATGATCGTGGCGATGGTGGTGCTGGGCGGCATGGGCCACCTGCCTGGGGTGATCCTGGGTGCGGTTCTGCTCGCGGCCCTGCCGGAGGTGCTGCGCTACGTGGCGGGCCCATTGCAGCAGATGACGGGCGGGCGGCTGGACGCTTCCATCCTGCGCCAGCTGCTCATCGCGCTGGCCATGATCTCGATCATGCTGTTGCGCCCGCGCGGGCTGTGGCCCGCCCGTGAACATGGCAAGGCCGCCGCCACGCCCGCGGCCGGTACCGGGGGTGCAGCATGAGCCCGAGCCCGAACAACGCCAGCAGCGGCAGCACGGTGCTGCACGTGCAGGGCGTCAGCAAACGCTTCGGTGGTCTGCAGGCCCTGTCGGACGTGGGCCTGAAGATCCAGGCCGGGCAGGTGTACGGGCTGATCGGCCCCAACGGCGCCGGCAAGACCACGTTCTTCAACGTCATCACTGGCCTGTACACCCCCGACAGCGGCAGCTTCGAACTGGGCGGCCAGCCCTACAAGCCCAGCGCGGTGCATGAGGTGGCACGTCAGGGGATTGCCCGCACCTTCCAGAACATCCGCCTGTTCGCCGAGATGACGGCGCTGGAAAACGTGATGGTGGGCCGGCACGTGCGCACCCATTCGGGCCTGCTGGGTGCGATCCTCCGCACCGGCAGCTTCAAGGCCGAAGAGGCCGCCATCGCACGGCGCGCACAGGAACTGCTGGACTACGTGGGCATCGGCCGCTACGCCGATTTCCGCGCCCGCACCCTGAGCTATGGCGACCAGCGCCGGCTGGAGATTGCCCGTGCCCTGGCCACGGACCCCAAGCTCATCGCTCTGGACGAGCCCGCCGCCGGCATGAACGCCACCGAAAAGGTGGTGCTGCGCGAGCTCATCGATCGCATCCGCAAGGACGGCCGCACCATCCTGCTGATCGAGCACGACGTCAAGCTGGTGATGGGCCTGTGCGACCGCATGACAGTGCTGGACTACGGCAAGCAGATTGCCGAAGGCACGCCGGCGGAAGTCGTCAAGAACGAGAAGGTGATCGAGGCCTACCTGGGCACCGCGCACCACTGAAAGCGCACCATGGCAGCATGCATGTTGAAAGTCTCGGGCCTGAAGGTCGCCTACGGTGGCATCCAGGCCGTCAAGGGCGTGAGCTTCGAAGTCCATGAAGGCGAACTCGTCAGCCTGATCGGCGCCAACGGCGCGGGCAAGACGACGACGCTGAAGGCCGTCACCGGCACCCAGCCGCCGGCCGATGGGTCGATCGAGTACCTGGGCCGGCCCATCAAGGGCCAGGGTGCCTGGGATCTGGTACGGCAGGGCCTGGTGATGGTGCCGGAGGGCCGTGGCACCTTCACGCGCATGACGATCACCGAGAACCTGCAGATGGGCGCCTTCATCCGCAACGACAGCGAGATCGACGCCGACATCGACAAGGTCTTCGAGATCTTCCCGCGTCTGAAGGAACGCCGTGCACAGCTGGCCGGCACCATGAGCGGCGGCGAACAGCAGATGCTGGCCATGGGCCGCGCCCTGATGGCCCGCCCCAAGGTGCTGCTGCTGGACGAGCCCAGCATGGGCCTGAGCCCGATCATGGTCGACAAGATCTTCGAAGTGGTGGCCGACATCCACAAGCGCGGCACGACGGTGCTGCTGGTCGAACAGAACGCCAGCCGCGCGCTGGGCCTGGCCGACCGCGGCTACGTGATGGATTCGGGCGAGATCACGATGAGCGGGCCGGCCAAGGCGCTGCTGAACGATCCGAAGGTGCGGGCGGCTTACCTGGGCGAATGAAGCCGCGGTCCGGCGGCCGCAGCGCGCGCGAACGCGTTGGCGACCGCCGCTTCAGGCGGCCACGGTGGCCTTGTCGGCCTCTGACGTGAACGAATCGGCGAAGAACTCTTCGGCCGGGAGCCCGCAGCGCGCGACGAAGTCGCGTTCCGCCGAATCCACCATCACCGGCGCGCCGCAGGCATAGACCTGGTGGCCCGAGAGATCCGCCCAGTCCTGCATTACGGCGTGGTGGACGAAGCCGGTGCGGCCATCCCAGGCGTCCTCGGCGGTGGCTTCCGACAGCACGGGCACATAACTCAGGTTCGGCATCTCGGCGGCAGCCTGCACGGCCCAGTCGTGCATGTACAGGTCGGCGCGACGCCGTGCGCCCCAGTACAGCACGGCCGGGCGGGTGATCGCCTTGTGCTGCATCTGTTCGATGATGGCCTTGATCGGCGCGAAGCCCGTGCCGCTGGCCAGCAGCACCAGCGGCTTGGTGGACTCCTCGCGCAAGAAGAAGCTGCCAAAGGGGCCTTCCATGCGCAGGATGTCTTTTTCCTTCATGGCGCCGAAGACGTGATCGGTGAAGCGGCCGCCGGGCATGTGGCGCACGTGCAGTTCGATGGCCGGCGGGCTGCCCAGCAGGTGCGGTGCGTTGGCCATGCTGTAGCTGCGGCGCGCGCCACCCTGCAGGATGAATTCGACGTACTGGCCGGCCCTGTACTGCAGGTTCTGGTTGGCTGGCAACTGCAGGCGCAGGATGGCGACATCGGCGCTGGGGCGGGTGATGCTCAGCACGCGGCTGGGCAGCTTCAGCACGGGATAGTCGCCGGCACCCGGCACGTTGCGGGCTTCGACCACGCAGTCGGTCTGCGGGGTGGCGCAGCAGGTCAGGATGTGCCCGGCGTCTTCTTCTTCGGCCGACAGGGCCTTGGTCTGGTGGGCGCCGTGGATCACCCGGCCCTGCAGCAGCTTGCTCTTGCAGGACCCGCAGGCGCCGTCCCGGCAGCCGTAGGGCAGGCCCACGCCCTGGCGGATGGCCGCGGGCAGGATCGCCTCGTCGCGCTCGACCGTGAAGCTGCGCTGGGACGGTTGCAGGGTGATGGTGAAGCTCATGGCGGGACAGCGGTTGGCGATGCAAGGCACGTAAACTGAAGTGTCGAATTGTGCCCGCTGCCTGCTGCCCCCATGCCCTACTCCCACCGCCGGCGGCCCACCTTGTTGATCGTCGGCTGTGGCGATGTCGGCATGCGCGTGCTGCGCCTGTTGCAGGGCCGCTGGCGCGTGCTGGCGCTGACGTCGACCGCCGCCCGCATGCCGTTGCTGCGGCAAGCGGGGGCCGTGCCGGTGCTGGGCGATCTGGACCAGCCGCACACCCTGCAGCGCCTGGCCGGCATCGCGCGGCTGGCCCAGGCGGTGCTGCACCTGGCGCCGCCCCCGGGCCAGGGCCAGGGCGACGCGCGCACCGCCGCACTGCTGCAGGCCCTGCTGCGGCATGGGGCGCCAGTGCAGAGGTTGGTCTATGCCAGCACCACCGGGGTCTATGGTGACGGCGCCGGTGCGCTGTTCGACGAGACAAGGCCCGTCGCCCCGGGCACGGACCGAGCCCAGCGCCGCGTGGCTGCAGAGGCCCTGGTGCGCGCCTACGGCCGCGTCACCGGGGCTGGCGTGTGCGTGCTGCGCATTCCCGGCATCTATGCGGCAGATCGCCCTGGCGGCCACCCGCGCGAGCGGCTGATGCGCGGCACCCCCGTCCTGGCCGCCGATGACGACGTCTACACCAACCACATCCACGCCGACGACCTGGCCCGCGCCTGTGTCGCGGCCTTGCAGCGCGGCCTGCCGCAGCGCGTGATCAACGTCGTCGACGACAGCGATGTGAAGATGGGCGACTACTTCGACCTGGCCGCCGACCTGTGCGGCCTGCCGCGCCCGCCGCGCATCAGCCGGGCCCAGGCGCGTGAGCAGTTGAGCCCGATGCTGCTGAGCTTCATGAGCGAATCCCGCCGGCTGCACAACACGCGGCTCAAGCGCGAGCTGCGCGTGCGGCTGCTCTACCCCACCGTGGCAGACGGATTGCGCGGTACCTGAAGGCGCGGGCTGCAAGAACGCGGCTCAGATGCCTTCAGCGCGGCGCAGCGTCCACGCGCGATCCACGGCGTGCACGGTCACATCCAGGCGGCGGCTGCCGCGCTGGATCTCCAGTCGCACACTGCGCGCTGCGGGGGCCGTGGCCCACAGCGTCTTCCACAGCACCGCCAGCGCGGCCACGGGCGTGCCGTCGATGGCGATGATGCGGTCGCCGCGCTCCAGGCCGGCGACGTCGGCCGGGCTGTCGTCGGTGACCCGAACGATACGAACCTCACCGTCGCTTTCGACGCAGTTCACGCCCAGCCAGGCGCGCAAGCTGGCCTGCGAGCGGCCCTGAGCCAGCAACTCGGGCAGCACCGGCACCAGCAGGTCCACGGGGACGAAAAGGTTGCCCGGCTGCGCCGGCTGACCGGGCCCGGCGGCGTCGGACACCATCAAGGCACCGATGCCCAGCAGTTCGCCACGCGCATTGAACAGCCCTGCGCCGGCGTGGTCTGGCCGGGCGGGCGCGGTGAAGAGGGCCTGGTCGAGGTGGTATTCCCAGTAGGCCGAGTAGGCCCGCCGGTCGGCCAGCAGGGCCATGCCGACATCGCCCTGCTCACCGCCGCTGGTCACGAGCAGCGGCTCGCGCAGGGCTGCCTGCTGCGCTGTGCCCATGGGCACCGGCTCCAGGCCCAGGGGCACCAGCGCCTGCACCAGGCCGAAGCCGGTGGCCAGGTCGTAGGCCACCACGCGGGCCGGCACGGTGCGGCCGTCGTGGGTGAGCAGTTCCACCTGCTCGGCTTCCAGCACCAGGTAGCCGATCGTCAGCACCAGGCCGTCGCGGCCGATCAGTACGCCGGAGCCCTGGCGTTCCCGGCCCAGGATGGCCAGGGTTTTGGCGCCCTCCACCGCCAGGCTGCGCAGGCCCAGCGTGGCATGCGCGGCGCGTTCCAGGGCGCGGGACTGGGCTTCGACGGCCGAAGGGTCGGCCGCCGCATCTGCCGCCTGCACGCGGGCCGGGCCCAGGGCCAGGGCGATCCAGGCGACGGCGGCCAGCCAGGGCACGATGCGGGGTGTGGGCATGGGGCTCTCCCGGCGGTGAAACCGCCACAGCCCAGCATGAAACGTTCCCGCCGCCCTGGCGCGCGCAGGGGCTTTGGGCGGGCCGGCGGGCCTGGCCCGCGGTGGCGCGGTCAGCGCCGGCGTGAGCCGAAGGGGGGCTGCTTGCGCCAGTAGCGGATCATCAGGTAGCCGCCCACCATCCCGCCCAGGTGCGCGAAGTGCGCCACCCCGCTGCGATCCACGTAGCCCAGGATCAGCTCGATGGACCCGAACACGATGACGAAGGTGCGGGCCTTCATCGGGATCGGTGGGAACAGCGGCATGATGATGCGGTCCGGGAACAGCATGCCGAAGGCCAGCAGCAGCGCGAACAGGCCGCCGGAGGCGCCGACGGTCGGTGCGATCGAGCCGGTGAGCGCGGTGACGATCAGCTGCGCGACCGCAGCGGCCAGGATGCCGGCAATCAAAAACTGGATATAGCGCTTGGGGCCCCACAGGCGCTCAAGCTCGGCGCCGAACATCCACAGCCCCAGCATGTTGAAGAACAGGTGGAACATGCCGCCGTGCAGCAGGCCGTAGCTCAGCATCTGCCAAGGGCCGAACAGGCCACTGGCCAGCGGCCACAGGGCCAGCCAGCGGTCCAGCGGCAGGATCTGCTGCAGGCAGAAGACCGCCGTGCAGATCAACATCAAGGCTTGGGTGACGGGCGGCAGCGGCGGCATGGACTGCGGGCGGGGCCCGAGGCGACAACAGGTGGTGCCCGCGGCCAGACTCGAACTGGCACGCCTTGCGGCGGCGGATTTTGAATCCGCTACGTCTACCGATTTCGTCACGCGGGCGGGGCGCCCCGGGGCAGTGCCACGGGCCGCGGAGTATCGCATGGCCCCTCATCGCGCCCCCTGCCTTGGGTGGGTCTGCGCTGCCACAATGCACGGATGCATGCATACCCCACACTCGAGGACGCCATCGGGCGCACGCCGCTGGTGCGCCTGCAGCGCGTTGCTGCCGACGCCGAACGCCGCGGCAACGTGCTGCTGGGCAAGCTGGAAGGCAACAACCCGGCCGGGTCGGTGAAGGACAGGCCGGCGATCGCGATGATCCGTGGCGCTGAGGCGCGCGGCGAGATCCGCCCCGGCGACACGCTGATCGAAGCCACCTCGGGCAACACCGGCATCGCGCTGGCCATGGCCGCGGCCATCCGCGGCTACCGCATGGTGCTGATCATGCCGGAGGACCTGTCGATCGAACGGGCGCAGACGATGAAGGCCTTCGGCGCCGAACTCGTGCTCACCCCGCGCAGCGGCGGCATGGAATACGCCCGCGACCTGGCCGAGCAAATGCAGCGCGACGGCAAGGGCCGCGTGCTGGACCAGTTCGCCAACGCCGAGAACCCGCGCGCCCACCTGGACGGCACCGGCCCTGAGATCTGGCAGGACACGCAGGGCCGGGTC
>JAIXZR010000249.1 GCA_027489455.1 Rubrivivax sp.
AGCTACCGCGGCGAGCGCTATTTCGAGCACGGCGGCGACATGCCGGGTTCGGCTTCGCAGCTGATGGTCTTTCCGGCCCGGCGCATCGGCATCTTCGTTTCGGCCAACCTGAGCGGCAGTGTGGCGCGGACGACGCTGCCGTACCTGATCGCCGATCTGCTGCTCGGCCTGCCGCCCGTGGACTGGAGCAGCCGGCTGAAGGCCGAGGATGACGAGTTCTGGGCCGCGGAGAAGGCTGCCACCGCGCAGCGCGTGGACCCGCAGGTACCGGGCACCCAACCGTCACGCCCGCTGGCCGACTACGCCGGCGACTACGAACACCCGGCCTACGGGCGGCTGCAGATCGCGCTCAGCGGCCAGGCCCAGCGCCCGCTGCAGCTGCGCTACAACGGTATGACCAGCACCGCCGCGCACTTCCACTTCGAGGTCTTCAAGGTGCCGGACAACAAGCTGGATCTGATGGAGCAGACCAAGCTGCAGTTCATCACCAACATCGATGGCGACGTCGAGGCGGTGCAGACGCGGATGGAGCCGAACGTACCGCCGATCGTCTTCAAGCGCCTGCCGGATGCGCGCCTGAAAGACCCGAAGGTCCTGGCGCGTTTCGTGGGCGAGTACATGGTCAGCGGCAATCCGCTGACGGTGGCGCTGCGGGCCGATGGCGTGCTGACGCTGAGCACGCCTGGTCAGCCGGCCTATGAGCTGACAGGCCTGACCGGCAACCGCTTTGCCGTCAAGGGCCCGGGCGACCGTCAACTCGTTTTCCGCGGCCCGCCGGATGCCGCGGCCGACGATGTGGCGGTGCTGTCGAGCTGGGGCAACTTCATCGCGCCGCGCAAGCGCTGACGAGGCTGGCGCCCGCCGGCGCGGGCCCATCTTTGCCGATCGACCCAAGAAAAAGGCCCTCAGCGTGTTCGGCTGAGGGCCTTGATCAGGTGTAGCTGGCGGAGTCGAAGGGATTCGAACCCTTGATGCAGGTTTTGCCCACATACTCCCTTAGCAGGGGAGCACCTTCGGCCACTCGGTCACGACTCCGGCGAAGAGCGCAGATTCTAGCCTGCCCGCGCGCCGTTTTCAGCAGCCGACGGTTCATCCAGTTCAAAGGCCTTGTGCAATGCACGCACGGCCAGTTCCATGTACTTCTCGTCGATCACCACGCTGGTCTTGATTTCGCTGGTGGTGATCATCTGGATGTTGATGCCTTCTTCCGAGAGCGTGCGGAACATCTTGCTGGCCACGCCCACATGGCTGCGCATGCCGATGCCGACGATGCTGACCTTGCAGATCTTGGCGTCGCCCTGCACGTCGGTGGCACCCAGGGCCGGCACCACGTGTGTCTTCAGCACGTCCATCGTGCGGGCGTAGTCGTTGCGGTGCACGGTGAACGAGAAGTCCGTGCGCCCGCTGTGCGACATGTTCTGGATGATGACGTCGATGTCGATGTTGGCGTCGGCCACCGGGCCCAGGATCTGGAAGGCGATACCAGGCTTGTCGGGCACGCCGATGACGCTGATCTTGGCTTCGTCCCGGTTGAAGGCGATCCCGGCGACCACGGCTTGTTCCATCTTCTCGTCCTCTTCAAAGGTGATCAGGGTGCCCGAGCGGGCTTCTTCGTGCAGGGGGATGTCCCAGGGCGTGAAGCTGCTGAGCACGCGCAGCGGCACGCGGTACTTGCCCGCGAATTCAACCGACCGGATCTGCAGCACCTTGCTGCCCAGGCTGGCCATCTCCAGCATCTCCTCGAAGCTGATGCTGGTCAGCCGCCGCGCCTCGGGCACGATGCGCGGATCGGTGGTGTAGACCCCGTCGACGTCGGTGTAGATCAGGCATTCATCGGCCTTCAGCGCGGCGGCCACGGCCACAGCCGACGTGTCGCTGCCACCACGGCCCAGCGTGGTGACGTTGCCGGCTTCGTCGATGCCCTGGAAGCCCGTGATGACCACCACCCAGCCGGCCGCCAGATCGGCGCGCACGCGGGCTTCCTCGATGCTCGTGATCCGGGCCTTGGTGAAGGCCGAATCGGTGCGGATGGGCACCTGCCAGCCGCCGTAGCTGACGGCCTGCAGGCCCTGCGCCTGCAACGCCAGCGCCAGCAGGCCCACCGACACCTGTTCGCCGGTGGCGGCGATGGCATCCAGCTCGCGCAGCGCCTCGGGGCTGCTGGCAGCGCCACCGGCGGGCAGCAACTCCTTCGCCAGGCCGAGCAGGCGATTGGTTTCGCCGCTCATGGCCGATGGCACCACCACCAACTGGTGGCCGGCACGCACCCATTTGGCCACGCGCTGGGCTACGCTGCGGATGCGCTCGGTGGATCCCATCGAGGTGCCACCGTACTTGTGAACGATCAAGGCCATCGCTGTCGCTGGAGAGGTTGACTGGCCGCACCGCCAGGCGCGGGAAAACCCCCAATTCTAGATGGGCGGCTGACCCGGGGCTGTCATCGGCCGCCACGCCAGGCCGTACTGCGGCTGGCCGGGCGCTGCCAGGCAACGCGCATCCACGCCCAGCCAGGGCACGAACAACAACGCCCCGGCGCGGGTGTAGAGCAGCGGCCCCTGGCGCTGCCAGGCGGCCACGGCGCGGTGCTGGGATTGCTTCTTCAGGCTGCGGGGCACGCCGCCTGGCGACAGCTGGAAACGCTCGGCCCCGTTTCGGGGGCGGGCCTGCACACCCTGCAACAGCGCCGCCGCCACCCCACCGGCAGACACGGCCTGCACCTCGATGCAGCCGCCCCAGCCCGGCAGGGCGTGCCGCCCAGGCCTGGAAAGATCCATCGGGCCGCTGGCGGGGCCCGCAGGTACTTCCGGGCCTGCGCCTGGCGCGGCCGCATGCAGGGTCAAGCGGCCGCGGTAAAGCCGCCATTCGCCACCGCCGGCGGGAAAGCGGGCACTGTGCCCGCTCTGCAGTGCCGGCAGCAGCCGCTGCACCAGGGTCTCGGGCGGGGCAGCGCCACTGGCCTGGGCCAGCCATCGCCGCAAGGCGTTGGCACGGCGGGCGGGACTGAGCGCCAGCCAGGGCGCCACCAGCAAGGCGTTGCCTGCCGTACAGGCCGGCAAGTCCGCAGACGCGATCTCTGCGGCCAGCGAGGCGGCCTCGTGTGCCAGCCGGCTCGATGCCGCCAAGGCCACCTCGGCCTGCGGGAAGGCTGCCAGCAAGGCCGGCCAGACCTGCGTGCGCAGCCGGCTGCGGGCCAGGCGCAAGTCGGCATTGCTCGGGTCTTCCACCGGCCGCAGCCGGTGCCGCTGCAGATACCTGTCGATCGCCTCGCGCGGCTGCGCCAGCCAGGGCCGCGCCCAGTGCAGACCCTGCCGCATCGCGCTGCGGGGCATCGCCGACAGCCCGGCCGCGCCGGCCCCCCGCAGGGCCTGCAGCAGCCAGGTCTCGGCCTGGTCGCGGCGATGGTGTGCCAGCAGCACCAGCCCGGCGCCGGCCTGCACGGCCATCTCGGCCAGCGCGGCGTAGCGCCCGTTCCGCGCCCAGGCCTCGATGCTTTCACCGGCCGCGGGCTGGCCGCTGAGCTGGCGGCTGTCGAACTCGGCACCCCAGCGCTGCGCTTGGCGCTGGACCTGCCTGCGCCAGGCGTCGGCCTCGGGCAGCAGGTTGTGGTGCACATGCAAGGCCAGCACCCGCAGGCCCAGCGGCCTGGCAGCGCGCAGCGTGCAGTGCAGCAGCGCCGTGGAGTCGCGGCCGCCGCTCACGGCCACCGCGACGAGGCTCAAGTCACCGATCCTTGGTGTCAGTGAAACGGCCGTAGGCCCGCAGGCGCTCGTAACGGCGTTCCAGCAAGGCCGCAGGCTTCAGATCGGCCGTCTGGCGCAGCGCATCGGCCAGGGCGCGCTTGAGCTGCGCGGACATCCACGGAATGTCTCGGTGCGCGCCGCCCACGGGTTCGCTGACGATCTTGTCGATCACGCCCAGCGCCTTCAGCCGATGGGCGGTGATGGCCAGGGCCTCGGCGGCTTCGGAAGCGCGCTCTGCGGTCTTCCACAGGATCGAAGCGCAGCCCTCGGGCGAGATCACGGAATAGACGCTGAACTGCAGCATCAGCACCTGGTCGGCCACGCTGATGGCCAGCGCACCGCCGCTGCCGCCCTCGCCAATGATGGTGCTGACGATGGGCACTTCCAGCTGCGCCATCTCGAAGATGTTGCGGCCGATGGCTTCGCTCTGCCCGCGCTCTTCGGCACCGATGCCCGGGTAGGCGCCCGGGGTGTCGACGAAGGTGAACACCGGCAGGCCGAACTTCTCGGCCAGCTTCATCAGGCGCAGCGCCTTGCGGTAGCCCTCGGGCCGGCTCAT
>JAIXZR010000084.1 GCA_027489455.1 Rubrivivax sp.
CCCCTCCGCTCATGTCCCCCGCCAGCGCGTCGCAGGCCACTCGATCGGCAAGGCGCTGCGCTGGCTCCTCCTTTACTTCGCTGCGGGGGCCACCCGACTGCCGCAGCCCGGCAAGGTGGTGGCGCGCAACCGTCGAGCGTCACCATGGTTCGCGAAGGCGGGCTGGGCTTGGCTGCGGCGCGCACGAGAGGCGCCGAGGAGCACAGGGCCCGCGGCCCCGCGCGCAGCGCGGATCGTCAACTGACTCATCGCGGGTGTCTGAGCGCAGTGAGCGTAGCGAACGTAGCGAGTTACGCGATGGGGCCGCGGGACCGAGCACCGCAGGGCAGTCGGAGCGCAGCGGAGACCGCCGAACATAAGCGCTGCAGCCAAGCCCAGCCCGCCTTTGCCGGGACGCAGTCCCGAGCAGATCGCATGTCAGCATTGGGCAGAACGCTCACAGCTATGGGCTTGGCATCTGAAGGCCACCGATGACCACCCCCATCCTCGAAGTCAAGAACCTGCGCGTCGAGTTCCCGACCCGCCGTGGCACGCTGCTGGCGCTGGACGACATTTCGTTCGACATCGCCCCGGGCGAAATCCTGGGCGTGGTGGGCGAATCCGGTGCCGGCAAGTCGCTGACAGGGGCGGCCATCATCGGCCTGCTGGAGCCGCCGGGCCGCGTGGCGGCAGGCGAGATCCGCCTGAACGGGCAGCGCATCGACAACCTGCCCTACGAGCAGATGCGCGCCATCCGCGGCCGCCAGATCGGCGCCATCTTTCAAGACCCGCTGACCAGCCTGAACCCGCTTTACACGATCGGCCGGCAGCTCACCGAGACGATCCTCACGCACCTGCCCGTCAGCGCCGAGGAAGCCCGGCAACGTGCCATCAAGCTGCTCCAGGACACCGGCATCCCGGCGGCCGAGCAACGCATCGATCAGTACCCGCACCAGTTCAGCGGCGGCATGCGCCAGCGCGTGGTCATCGCCCTGGCGCTGGCGGCCGAGCCCAAGCTCATCGTCGCCGACGAGCCCACCACGGCGCTGGACGTCTCGATCCAGGCGCAGATCATTTCGCTGCTCAAGCGCCTGTGCAAGGAGCATGGCGCTTCGGTGATGCTGGTGACGCACGACATGGGCGTGATCGCCGAGACCTGCGACCGCGTGGCCGTGCTCTACGCCGGGCGTGTGGCCGAGATCGGCCCCGTGGGCGACGTCATCCACCGCCCCCGCCACCCGTATACCCAGGGCCTGATGGGCTCGATCCCTTCGATGGACGACGACCGCGAACGCCTGCTGCAGATCGACGGCGCGATGCCGCGCCTGAACGCCATCCCGCGCGGCTGTGCCTTCAACCCGCGCTGCCCGCAGGTCTTCGACAAGTGCCGGCAGGACCGGCCCGAACTCTTCGACGCCGGCGCGACGAAGGCCGCGTGCTGGCTCGTGGCCGAGAAGAAGGTGGCTGCATGAGCGCCTTGGTGGAAGTGCGCGACCTGGCCAAGGTCTTCGATGTCTCGGCGCCCTGGCTCAACCGCGTGGTGGAACGCAAGCCGCGGCAGTTCGTGCACGCGGTCGATGGCGTGAGCTTCAGCATCGAGCGCGGCAAGACGCTGGCCCTGGTGGGTGAGTCCGGTTGCGGCAAGAGCACCGTGGCACGGCTGCTGGTGGGCCTGTACCAGCCCACGCGCGGCGACGTGCGCTTCGACGGCCAGCCCACCGACGCCGCGCAGAACGCCGGCGGCCTGCGCACGCTGCGCAAGCGCATGCAGATGATCTTCCAGGACCCGTACGCCAGCCTCAACCCGCGCTGGAAGGTGCTGGACATCGTGGCCGAGCCCCTGCGCGAACACGGCCTGGCCCAGGAAGGCGAAGGCATGCGCCAGCAGGTGGGCGCCCTGCTGCTGCAGGTGGGCCTGGCCGCGGCCGATGTCGACAAGTTCCCGCACCAGTTCAGCGGCGGGCAGCGCCAGCGCATCAGCATCGCGCGCGCCCTGGCCACGCAGCCCGAGTTCCTGGTCTGCGACGAGCCCACCTCGGCACTCGACGTCTCGGTGCAGGCCCAGGTGCTGAACATCATGAAGGACCTGCAGCGCACGCAGGGCCTGACGTATCTCTTCATCAGCCACAACCTGGCCGTGGTGCGGCACGTGGCCGATCAGGTGGGCGTGATGTACCTGGGCCGGCTGGTGGAAGTGGCCGACAAGGCCGAGCTCTTCAGCCACCCGCGCCACCCGTACACGCGCATGCTGCTGGACGCGATCCCCGACATCCGCATGTCGGGCCGCGCGCGCACGCCGGTGCAGGGCGAGGTGCCCAACCCGCTGAACCCGCCGAGCGGCTGCGCCTTCCACCCGCGCTGCCCGCACGCCAACGCGCGCTGCAGCGCCGAAAGGCCCCAGCTCAACCGTTTCCAGGGCGTGCAGGTGGCCTGCCACGCGGTCGAGGAAGGGCGGATCTAGCAGCCAGCCCGCCACGGCCGCGCTGCTGCGGCTCAGCGCTCGATCAGGCGCTCGGCGGCAAACAGGCTGGCCACGGCTTCGCGTTCGCGGATCAGGCACGCTTGCCCGTCGACCAGCATCACCTCGGCCGCCCGCGGCCGGGTGTTGTAGTTGCTGGCCATCGTCATGCCGTAAGCGCCGGCCGAGAGGATGGCCAGCACGTCGCCCGGTTGCACGGCCAGCGCGCGGTCGCGGCCCAGCCAATCGCCGCTTTCGCAGACCGGGCCCACCACGTCCCAGGTGGACGGGGCCGCATCACGCAGCCGACAGGGCTCGATCTGCATCCAGGCCTCGTACATGGCCGGGCGCACCAGATCGTTCATCGCCGCGTCGACGATGCAGAAGTTCTTGCCGCCGCTGCCGTCGTCGGCGCCGGGCTTGAGCACCAGCACTTCCGTCAGCAGCACGCCGGCATTGGCCACCAGGCTGCGGCCGGGTTCGAAGAGCAGCTCGCGCTGGCCGTGGCCGCGCGCGTCCAGGCGCTGCAGCAGCGCCGCCACCAGCCGGTCGGCCTGGGGCGGGGCTTCATCGCTGCTGTAGCTGACGCCCAGCCCGCCGCCGACGTCGACGTGGTGGATCGGGATGCCGGCGGCTTCGACCTGTTCAACCAGGTCGAGCAGCCGGTCCAGCGCGTCCAGGTACGGGGCGATCTGCGTGATCTGGGATCCGATGTGGCAATCGATGCCGACCACCTGCAACCCCGGCAGCGATGCCGCATGGCGGTAGGCACCCACCGCCTGGGCGTGGGCGATGCCGAACTTGTTGCCCTTCAGCCCGGTGCTGATGTAGGGGTGGGTGCCGGCGTCGACGTCGGGGTTGACGCGCAGGCTCACAGGCGCGCGGCGGCCCAGCGACAGGGCGACGGCGTTGAGCGTGTCGAGCTCGGCCGTGCTTTCGACGTTGAAGCAGCGCACGCCCGCCGGCCCGCACAGCAGGGCCTGACGCATCTCCGCCGGCGTCTTGCCCACGCCCGAGAACACGACCTTGGCCGGATCGCCGCCGGCGGCCAGCACGCGGGCGAGTTCGCCGCCGCTGACGATGTCGAAGCCGCAGCCGGCGCGGGCAAAGCTCTGCAGCACCGCCAGGCTGGAATTGGCCTTCATCGCATAGCACACGAGGTGCTGGCGGCCCTGAAGCGCGCGCTGGTAGGCGGCCAGGGCGTCGAGCATGGCGCGCTGGGAATAGACGAACAAGGGCGTGCCGTAAGCCTGGGCCAGCGCCGCCAGCGGCTGGCCGTCGAGCTGCAGGTCAGCACCGGCGCGGGCCAGGTGCGGGGCGCCGGGCAGCGCGCTCATCGGGGGGCCGAAGCGGCCGGGGCCGGTACTGCCGGCGCGGGCAGCGTCAACGGACCCTTCTGCCCGCAGCCGGCCACCCACAGGCCCGCCAGCCCTACCGCTGCCATGGTGGCCACGGCACGACCGATGCGCGTGGCTACACTCGTTTTCAACGCTTTCGACATGCCCTGGATTCTATGAGTACGCCCTCCGCACCCCCCGCTGCCGCCCTGAGCGATGCCGACTACCAGCGCGAGACGCAAGCCCTGCTGTCGCGCATCGAAGCCCAGGCCGACCGCTGGCTGCAGGACGACGTGATCGACATCGACACCCACCGCACCGGCGGGCTGCTGGAGCTGAGCTTTCCCAACGGCAGCAAGCTGATCGTCAACACCCAGCCGCCGTTGCAGGAAGTGTGGCTGGCGGCCCGCGCCGGTGGCTTTCACTACCGCTGGGTGGAAGGCCAGTGGCGCGACACGCGCGACGGCAGCGAATTCATCGATGCCCTGTCGCGCCACGCCAGCCAGCAGGGCGGGCAGCCGCTGCGCTTCTAGCCCCGCACCGGCACCGCCGCTTCAGCGGCGGAAGAGATCGAGGATACTGCTGCGCTCTTCTTCCGTGGGCGGCTGCGGCACCACGTCTTCCAGGCCCACGCTGGCGATGCCGCGCCCTTCGGTGAATTCGTCGAAGGTCCAGTAGCTGCCGACCTGCACCACGCCCGGCGGCGGCGGGATCTCGGCCACCTCGACATTCTTCAGCGCGTGCTGCATCAGGTCGATCCACACCGGCAGGGCCAGGCCGCCGCCGGTTTCGCGGTCGCCCAGCTTGCGCGGGTTGTCATACCCGATCCAGACCACCGCCACCAGGCTGGGCTGGTAGCCGGCAAACCAGGCGTCCATCGAATCGTTGGTGGTGCCGGTCTTGCCGTAGAGATCGGGCCGCTTGAGCGTGCCCTGCGCGCGCGCCGCGGTACCCGAGCGCGTCACTTCCTGCAGCAGCGTGCTCATCACGAAGGCATTGCGCGCGCTCAGCGTGCGCTGCGTCTCGTCGGGCGTGCGCGGGGGCGAATCCAGCAGCACCCGGCCCTTGGCATCGGTGATGCGCGTGATGAGCTGCGGCGTGACGTGGTAGCCGCCGTTGGCAAACACGGCATAGCCCGTGGCCATCTGCATGGGCGTGACCGATCCCGCGCCCAGCGCCGTGGTGAGGTAGGCCGGGTGCTTGCTGCGCTCGAAGCCGAAGTTCTCGAGCCAGCCTTGCGCGAAGTCCACGCCCGTGGACTGCATGACGCGGATCGACACCATGTTCTTGGACTTGGCCAGCGCCGTCTGCAGCGGCATCGGGCCGTCGAACTTGCCGTCGTAGTTCTTCGGCTCCCAGGGCTGGCTGCCAGTGGCGCCGGCGCTGAAGAACAGCGGCGCGTCGTTGACGACGGTGCCCGGGGTGAAGCCCTTTTCCAGCGCCGCCGAATAGATGAAAGGCTTGAAGCTGGACCCGGGCTGGCGCCAGGCCTGGGTGACATGGTTGAACTTGTTCTTGCCGAAATCGAAGCCGCCGACCAGGGCGCGCACACTGCCATTGCGCGGATCCAGCGCCACCAGCGCGCCTTCCACCTCGGGCTGCTGCGTCAGCGCCCAGTCGCCCTTGTTGAAGCGCGGCGTGCGGTACACGCGCACGATTGCGCCGCGGCGGATCTGCACCTTGGGCGGCGCCTTGTCGGCCAGGCCCGATGCCACCGGGCGCAGGCCTTCGCCGGTGATGGTGACGGTGTCGCCGGACTGCAGCATCGCCACCACCTTGCGCGGCGATGCTTCCAGCACCACGGCCGCGCGCAGGTCGTCCTGGTCGGGGCGCTCGGCCAGGGCCTCGGCCACGCGCGCGTCCAGCAGCGCCGCGTCAGCCGGCAGGTCGACATAGGCTTCCGGCCCGCGGTAGACCTGCCGCAGTTCGAAATCCATCAGACCCCGGCGCAGCGCCCGGTAGGCCGCCATCTGGTCGACGGCATTGATGCTGACGTAGACGTTCAGGCCGCGTGAGTAGGCTTCTTCGCCGTACTGGGCAAACACGAGCTGGCGTGCCGTCTCGGCCACGAACTCGGCGTGCACCGCCGCTTCGGACTGCGTGCGATAGCGCAGGACTTCGGCCAGCGCTGCTTCGTGCTGGGCTTCGGTGATGAAGCCGGTCTCGAACATGCGGTCGATGATGTAGCGCTGGCGGATGGTGGCGCGCTTGGGGTTCGAGATCGGGTTGTAGGCCGAAGGCGCCTTGGGCAGGCCGGCCAGCATGGCGGCTTCGGCCACCGTCACGTCCTTCAGTTTCTTACCGAAGTAGACCTCGGCCGCCGCAGCAAAGCCGTTGGCGCGCTGGCCGAGGAAGATCTGGTTCATGTACAGCTCGAGGATCTGGTCCTTGGTGAGCAGGCTCTCGATCTTCAGCGCCAGCAGGATCTCGTAGATCTTGCGCGTGAACGTCTTTTCGGTCGACAGGTAGAAGTTGCGCGCCACCTGCATCGTGATGGTGGAAGCGCCCTGGCTGCGGGCGTCGCGCAGGTTTTCCAGTGCGGCGCGGGCCACGCCCTTGTAGTCGACGCCGCCGTGCTGATAAAAGCGTGCGTCCTCGGCCGCCAGCACCGCGTCCTTCATCACCGCCGGGATTTCGGCGATCGGCACGAAGGTGCGGCGCTCCTCGCCGAATTCACCCAGCGGCTGGCCGTCGGCGGAAAACACGCGCAGCGGCAGTTTCGGCCGGTAATCCGTCATGCTGCTGATTTCGGGCAGGTTCGGATAGGCCACCGCCAGCGCCAGCGCCACCAGGCAAAGCACGCCCAGCAAAGCCGCCGACAGGCCGGCTGCCAGCCACATCAGCGCGCGCAGCGGCAGGCGCAGCCAGGCCGGCAGCGCGTTGGGCCGGGGTTCGGGCGTGGGGGCGGCAGGGCTCAAGGGGTGTTCGTGGCTGCGCGGGCAGCCGATTCTGGCTGAAACGGGGCTGCGACCACCAGCGCGCCATGACGCGGCCCAGGCGTCCAGCCAGGCCGGGCGCTGCGGCAAAAGCGCGATGCGAAGCGCGATGCGAAGCGCGAACTTATCCACGTTCCGGCGGCTGCCGAGCACCTGCCCCCTGCATTCAGGCCCCGCTGGCATGGCGGGCAGCCCGCAAAATGGCCAAGCGCATAGATGCCGCTTGCCGCGCGCGGCTTGCCGGCGGTTTCGTCGGGGCAGGCCCGCGGGCCGGTCCGGCACGGTTGCAAGCTGGCCGACCGCAGGCCCGAAGGTCGGGGGACGCGGTCGAGATGGCGGCACTTATGCCCTGTATTCGGGCAGTTACCTGGGGCTTACCTGCTAGGATTCCGACGGATGGCTGCCTCTTCATCGTGCCCCTGCTGTCGGCTCGGGCTGCACGTCACCGCCGCGATTTGACCTGCTAGCGATTCATCCCACCACGAAGTGACGCCATTGACCGGGGAGCATTCGAGTTGAGTTTTCTGGACGCACTGCTGGGCCGCAAGCACCCGCCGATGATCGGTCTGGACATCAGTTCGTCCAGCGTCAAGCTGGTGGAACTGGGCCAGACGAAATCAGGGGAACTGGTGCTGGAGCGCTTTGCTTCCGAGCCGTTCGAAAAGGGTTGGATCACCGACGGCCAGATCGAGAAATTCGACGAGGTGGCCGAAGCCGTCAAGCGCGTCATCACCAAGAGCGGCACGCGCAGCAAGCAAGTGGTGATGGCGATGCCGCAGTCGGCCGTGATCACCAAGAAGATCATGCTGCCCGACGGCCTGCGTGAAGAAGAGATGGAACTGCAGGTCGAATCCGAGGCCAACCAGTACATCCCGTTCTCGCTGGACGAGGTGAGCCTGGATTTCTGCGTCATCGGCAACAGCCCCACGTCGGCCGGCGATGTCGAGGTGCTGATCGCCGCCAGCCGCAAGGACCGCGTGCAGGACCGCCAGGGCCTGGCGCAGGCCGCGGGCCTGAAGCCCGTGGTGCTGGACATCGAATCGCACGCCTCGCGTCTGGCCATGGGCCGCATCGTCAAGGGCCTGCCCAACGAAGGGCGCGACGCCCTGGTGGCGCTGTTCGAGATCGGCGCCGACACCACCAGCCTGAAGGTGCTGCGCGACGACGAGATGCTCTATGACCGCGACCAGGCCTTCGGCGGCAGCCAGCTGACGCAGCTGATCAGCCGCCAGTACGGCTTCAGCTTCGAAGAAGCCGAAGCCAAGAAGCTCAGCGGCGACCTGCCCGAGGATTACGACACCGCCATCCTGGCGCCCTTCGTGGACAGCCTGAGCCAGGAGATCGGCCGCGCGCTGCAGTATTTCTTCACCAGCACGCCGCACCACAAAGTGCATTACGTGATGCTGGCCGGCGGCACGGCCACGCTGCCGGGCCTGAAGGACCGCGTGACCGACCTCACCGGTTTTGCTTCCAGCGTCGTCAATCCTTTCGAGAACATGCAGCTGGGATCGGCCGTGCGTGAAAGCCGCGTGCGCCGCGAGGCGCCTTCCTACCTGACGGCTTGCGGCCTGGCGATGCGGAGGTTCCTGCAGTGATCCTGATCAACCTGCTCCCCCACCGCGAGGAGAAGCGCCGCCTTCGCAAGCGCGCCTTCTTCATCGGGCTGGGGGCGTTTGCAGTGGCCGGTGCCGCCATCGGGCTGGTCTGGTATTCCATCCTGCAGCAGATGACGGCGGCGCAGCAAGCGCGCAATGAATTCCTGCAGACGGAGATCGCCCGCCTGGATTCGCAGATCAAGGACATCGCCACGCTGCGCCAGGAGATCGAAGCCCTGAAGGCGCGGCAGAAGGCCGTTGAAGACCTGCAGACCGACCGCAATACGCCCATCCACCTGCTCGACGAACTGGTCAAGCAGACGCCCGAAGGCGTCTTCCTGACCAGCATCAAGCAGACCGGCCAGGTGGTGGCTGTCACAGGCGTGGCGCAGACCAACGAACGCGTCAGCGAGTTCCTGCGCAATGCCCTGTACAACTCGCCGTGGCTGGAAAAGCCCGAGCTGGTGGAAATCAAGGTGGCCAGCAACGTGGCAGCCGCCAGCGCCGACCGCGAACAGCGGCGGCTGTTCGATTTCTCCATGCGCCTGAATCTGAAGCGGCCGCAGGCCCCGGCCGCCGCCGAGGCCGCGATTCCGGCAGCGTCGGCACCCGCCGGCACTGCGAAGGGGACCTGAGATGGCGACCAAAGCCGTATCCACCAACATCGACATCGGCGCGCAGTTCGAGCGAGTAGCCTCGCAGTTCCGCGGCCTGGACATGAAGGAGCCCGGCCAGTGGCCGGTGCTGCCCAAGCTGGCCTTGTGGCTGGTGACCACCGCAGGCGTGGTGGCACTGGCCTGGTTCCTGGTGCTTTCCGCGGCCACCGAGGCGCTGGAAACCGAGCGCGCCCGCGAACCCGGCCTGAAGGACCAGTACCGCAACCGCCTGGCCCAGGCCGTCAACCTGACTGAACTGCGCAAGCAGAAGCAGCAGGTGCAGGAATACGTGACGCAGCTGGAAAAGCAGCTGCCCGGCAAGGCCGACATGGACGCCCTGCTGTCCGACATCAACCAGGCCGGCCTGGGCCGCGGGCTGCAGTTCGAGCTGTTCAAGCCTGGCCAGGTGCAGGTCAAGGACTACTACGCCGAACTGCCCATCACGATCAAGGTCAGCGGCCGCTATCACGACATCGGCTCTTTCGCAGCGGACGTGGCCAACCTGTCCCGCATCGTGACGCTGCAGAACCTGTCCATCGGCCCGGCGCAGACCCAAGGGCGGGCCGACGGATCGGGCCTGCTGGTGATGGAAGCCAGCGCGCACACCTACCGCTACCTCGACGCCACCGAGGTGGCCGACCAGCAGGCCGCCAAGGCCAAGGCCGCCAGCACGGGGGCCAAGCCATGATCTCGCGCCTGCACCTGGGAGCCCCGCTGCTGGCTGCGACCTTGCTGGCCGGCTGCGGCGCCGGCACCGACGAACTGCAGACCTGGATGGAGCAGCAGCGGCGCGAGGTCAAGCCCAATGTCACGCCGCTGCAGCCGCCGAAGAAGTTCGACCCCCAGCCCTACCAAGCGTCGGCCGGCGTAGAGCCCTTCAGCAACCAGAAGCTGACCGTGGCCATCCGCCAGGAATCGCGCCAGCCCAGTTCACTGCTGTCAGCAGAACTCAACCGCCGCAAGGAACCCCTGGAGTCCTACCCCTTGGACAGCATGAGCATGGTGGGCAGCGTGGCCCGCGAGAACCGGCCCTTTGCGCTGCTGCGCGTGGACAACCTGCTGTACCAGGTGAAGGTGGGCGACTACCTGGGCCAGAACTACGGCCGCATCACCAAGATCACTGAAACCGAAGTCAGCTTGCGCGAGATCGTCCAGGACGCTGCAGGCGAATGGATCGAGCGCCCGGCCACCCTGCAACTGCAGGAGCGCGCCCGATGAAACATCTCCAGGAGACCTGCACCATGTTCCAAGGGCCCCAATGGCGCGCCACTCGGGCCGCCGCGGCCGCGCTGGCCTTGTCTGCCGGCTTGCTGGCCTGGCCCGCCGCGGCCTGGGCACAGCCGGCGATCCAGTCCATCACCAGCAACCAGATGGGCGGCACCGAGGTCGTGCGCATCGAGCTCAGCGAAGCGCTGACGGCCGTGCCGAACGGCTTTTCGGTGCAGACGCCGCCCCGCATCGCCATCGATCTGCCGGGCGTGGCCAATGCCATCGGCCGCAACAGCATCGAGATCAA
>JAIXZR010000061.1 GCA_027489455.1 Rubrivivax sp.
CGAGATCAACCGCAGCAGCCACCGCATCGGCGACATCATCGGCACCATCGACGGCATCGCCTTCCAGACCAACATCCTGGCGCTGAACGCCGCGGTGGAAGCCGCCCGCGCGGGTGAACAGGGCCGGGGCTTCGCGGTCGTGGCCGGCGAGGTGCGCAGCCTGGCGCAGCGCAGCGCCGAGGCGGCGCGCGAGATCAAGACGCTGATCCAGGCCAGCGTGGAAAAGGTCGAGAGCGGCACCCGCCAGGTGCAGGACGCCGGCCAGACCATGGCCGAGATCGTGGCCAGCGTGCGCCGCGTCAACGACACGATTGCCGCCATCAGCGCCGCTGCGGCCGAGCAGAGCAGCGGCATCGGCCAGGTGAACCGGTCGGTGGCCGACCTGGACCAGTCGACGCAGCAGAACGCCGCCCTGGTCGAGCAGAGCGCGGCCGCTGCCGAAAGCCTGAAGGAACAGGCCGCGCGCCTGGCCGGCGTGGTGGCCGGTTACCGGCTGCAGGCCGGCGGTCGCTGAACGGACACCCCGCTTTCGCATTCACACAAGGACAGCAAGAAGATGAAACTCGATCGCCTCAAGATCGGACCGCGCCTGGGGTTGGGCTTCGGCGCCATGGTGCTGTTGATGGCAGCTATCGTGGCGCTGATGCTGTTGCGCATGCAGGCCCTGCAGACCGAGAACGCGCGCACGCTTTTGCTCCAGCAGCATGCCGCCGCGGCCGACAACTGGCAGGGCCTGGCCGCGGCCAACGACGTGCGCGCCCTGGTCTACGCCAGGACGGGCGGCACGGGACCGATCGCCGACTGGCTGATGCCCCAGATGAAGACGGCTTCCGACGACATCTCGCGCGTGCAGGCCGAGCTGACCAAGCTGCTCGACACCGAGCAGGGCCGGGCCAAGCTGGCCGAGGCCGCTGCCAAGCGCCAGGCCTACCTCGCCGTGCGGCAGGAGATGCTCGAGAAGTACGCAGCAGGCGAGATGTCAGCGTCCAGCAACGATTTCGAAAGCAAGTTGCTGCCGGCCTCGGCCAGCTACATCGCTGCCATCGAAGCGGTCAAGGCCTACCAGCAGTCCAAGGTCGACGAGAGCGCGCAGCGCGTGTCGGCCGACATCGCCGGCGCGCAGATGCTGCTGCTGGCCGTGCTGGCCGTTGCAGCCCTGCTGGCCACCGGCCTGGGCTGGGTCATCGCCCGCTCCATCACCCAGCCGCTGCAGCGCACGGTGCAGGTCACCGACCGCATCGCCCAGGGCGATCTGAGCAGCAGCATCGACGCCGCCGGGCACGACGAGACCGGCGACCTGCAGCGCTCGCTGGCTGCGATGCAGCAGGCGCTGCGCCGGCTGGTGGGCGAGGTGCGTGCGGGCAGCGATTCGATCGGCACCGCCAGCGCCCAGATTGCCAGTGGCAACCAGGATCTTTCCGCCCGTACCGAGCAGACCAGCAGCAGCCTGCAGCAGGCCGCCAGCAGCCTGGAAGAACTGACCGGCACCGTGGGCCAGACGGCCGACAGCGCGCGCACCGCCAACCAGCTGGCCGCCAGTGCCAGCCAGGCCGCCGAGCGCGGCGGTGCGGTGGTGTCGCAGGTCGTCAGCACGATGGAAGAGATCAACACCAGCAGCCGGCGCATCAGCGACATCATCGGCACGATCGACGGCATCGCCTTCCAGACCAACATCCTGGCCTTGAACGCGGCTGTCGAAGCGGCCCGGGCGGGCGAGCAGGGCCGTGGCTTCGCGGTCGTGGCTGGCGAGGTGCGCAGCCTGGCGCAGCGCAGCGCAGAGGCAGCGCGCGAGATCAAGACCCTGATCCAGGCCAGCGTGGAGAAGGTCGAGACCGGCACGCGCCTGGTGCAGGACGCCGGTACCGCGATGGGCGACATCGTTGGCGGGGTGCAGCGCGTGACCGACGTGATCGGCGAGATCAGCGCCGCCACGTCGGAGCAGAGCGCCGGCCTGCGCCAGGTGAACGAGGCCGTGGCCGGGCTGGACCAGATGACGCAGCAGAACGCCGCGCTGGTGGAGCAGAGCGCTGCCGCGGCCGAAAGCCTGGCCGAGCAATCGCGCACCCTCAGCGCGGTGGTGGCCAACTTCCGGCTGGCGCCCGAAGCGCACACGCCATCAGGGCCGGCGCTGAAGGCTTCGTCGGTGGCGGCCCAGGCTTCGGTGGCCCGCCCTGGCGCGTCCGCGGGCGCCGCCCCGGGCCCGGCCCCTGTGCCCGCGGCGCCAACCCAGCCCGCAGCCAGCGCCCCTGCCCAGCCCCAGGCCCTGGCCCAGCAGGCGCTGGCCCAGGCGCGCCGGCCCGCCGCCAGCGTACCCCGGCCGCGTGGCCATGCCCCCACCGCCGCCCCGGCCGCGCCCGCGCCCGCCCGGCCCGCTGCTGCAGCGCCGGCCCCCAGCCCGGCCACGGCCGATGGGGACTGGGAAACCTTCTGACCGGCGCATCACCGCCGCCTGACCCGTTCGAAACCCCTACAGAAACCCGCCAGTCCGGCCGATAACCCGGCACATGCCGTGCAACGCTAGAGGACACACCATGAACATGATCGCCGAAGCCCCCCACATCGCCCGCGCCGAAGCCGTCCGCGAAGCCGTCAGCCACGGGGCCGCTGCGGCTCTGGGCGGCGCTGCCGCCGCAGCCGCCGCGGGCGGGGAGTTTCTGACCTTCCGCCTGGGCGAGGAGGAGTACGGCATCGACATCCTGCGCGTGCAGGAAATCCGTTCCTACGAGACCCCGACGCGCATCGCCAATGCCCCGTCCTTCATCAAGGGCGTGGTCAACCTGCGCGGCGTGATCGTGCCGATCATCGACCTGCGCCTGAAGTTGGGCTGCGAGAAGGTCGAATACAACGGCTTCACCGTGGTCGTGGTGCTGAACGTGCGCGGCCGGGTGGTCGGCGCGGTGGTCGATTCGGTCTCCGACGTGCTGGAGCTGGGCCGCGAGCAGATCAAGCCTGCACCGGAGCTGAATTCCAGCATCGACGCCAGCTTCATCACCGGCATCGGCACCATCAAGAACAGCGTGCCGCAGGCGCAGAACGACGGCAACGCCACCACGGCCGAGAAGGAACGCATGCTGATCCTGATGGACATCGAAGCCCTGATGAGCAGCGCCGAGATGGGCCTGGTCACGCACTGAGCCCGGACCCCTGGGCCGGCGATGAACCGCCCGCCCACCGCCCGCCCACCAAGGAAACGCCGCGCACCGCCGCGGCGTTTTTCATGGCCCGCCAGAGCAGCGGGGCGTTCTGCGGCTTTCTTGCGGGCTTGCCCGCACTCAAGCGCGGGCAGGATCGGGCCGAAAACCCGAATACCCCCGCACAAACCGGAGTCATCCGCATGATCAAGCACCGCCATCCGCTGGCCACCCTGGCCACCTTCAGCCTGCTGGCCGGCCTGGCCGGCCCCGCCCTGGCCAGCGCCGACGCCACCAAGGAAGAGGCCGTGGCCATGGTGAAGAAGGGCATCGCCTTCATCAAGGCCAACGGCGCCGAGAAGGGCTACGGCGCCATCACCGGCAAGGACCCGCAGTTCATCGACCGCGACCTATATCTCGTGGTCTACGGCCTGGACGGCAAGTGCCTGGCCCACGGCGCCAACCCCAAGCAGGTGGGCAAGGACCTGATGGAGCTCACCGACATCGACGGCAAGTACTTCATCAAGGAACGCGTGGCCATGGTCAAGGCCAAGCCCGCGGGCGCCTGGCAGGAATACAAGTTCACCAACCCGGTGAGCAAGAAGATCGAGCCCAAGGTCATGTATTGCGAGAAGCTGAACGAGACCGCCGTCTGCGGCGGCGTCTACCCCTGACCGACCTGGCGTCAAGACCATGAAGCTGGCCACACAACTGCTGATCGCGCCGCTGCTCACGGCGGTCGTGGCGCTGGGCACGGGCGGTGTTTCCAGCCTGTTGCAACAGCGCGAGCGACAGGCGTCCCAGGCGCACTTCGAATCCGACATCGCCAGCCTGGCTGCCGCGGCCGAGGCGCGCAAGGATCTGGCCGACGTGCACGCCGGCATCTACCGCAGCCAGGCGATCGCCGAATCACTGACCGAAGCCGACTTCAAGCGCCTGCGCGGCGAAGTCGCCCAGCAGCTCGACAGGGTGCAGGCCACCGTGGCGCGCCTGGCCGGCGAAGCGGCCGGCGACGAAGCCATGGGCCTGGGCGTGGGCGCCGCGGCGCTGCAGATCGAGAAGTACCGCACCCAGGCCGCCAAGGCGCTGGACCTGACCCTGGTCGACGTGAACATGGGCGTGGCCGCGATGAAGCCGGCCGAAGCCAGCTTCGGCGAGCTCCGGCAGACCCTGACGCAACTGCTGGAACGCAAGGAAGCGCTGCGCGCAGCGCATGTCGAGGAGGCTGCCCGCCGCGCCTGGCTGCTGACCCTGCTGCTGGGCGCCGTGGGGGGCGCCGCCACCCTGGGCGCGCTGGCCTACGGCTGGCGTACCCAGCGGCGCATCGTGCAGGACATCCAGCAGGCGGCCCGCATCAGCCAGGCCGTGGCGGCCGGCGACCTGACGCAGACCGTGCACAGCCCGCGGCAGGACGAGATCGGCGAGCTGCTGCGCGGCACCGGCCACATGCTGGGGCAGCTGCGCGAATCGCTGCAGACCGTGCGCCTGGCCACCGACAGCGTGCGCACCGCGGCGCAGGAGATCGCCAGCGGCAACAGCGATCTGAGCCAGCGCACCGAGCAGGCCGCCGGATCGCTGCAGCAGACGGCCAGCGCCATGGCCCAGCTCACCGGCACCGTGGGCCAGACCGCCGACAGCGCCCGCACCGCCATGCAGCTGGCCGGCGCCGCCAGCAGCGTGGCCGGCCGCGGGGGCCAGGCGGTGCAGCAGGTCGTCACCACCATGGGCGAGATCAACCGCAGCAGCCACCGCATCGGCGACATCATCGGCACCATCGACGGCATCGCCTTCCAGACCAACATCCTGGCGCTGAACGCCGCGGTGGAAGCCGCCCGCGCGGGTGAAC
>JAIXZR010000073.1 GCA_027489455.1 Rubrivivax sp.
ACGCCGGGGTCGTTGGCGCCGCTGCTGGCGGCCTCGTCCCAGGCGCTGCCCTGCTGCTTCTTGTGCCAGTCGTAGATGCGGCCGACGAAGGGGCTGATGAGCCGCACGCCCGCGTCGCCGCAGGCCACGGCCTGGCAGAAGGCGAACAGCAGGGTCAGGTTGCAGCGGATGCCTTCGCGTTCCAGCACCTCGGCGGCGCGGATGCCTTCCCAGGTGGCGGCGATCTTGATCAGCACGCGGTCCGGCCCCACGCCGGCAGCGGCGTAGAGCTTCATCAGCTGGCGCGCGCGCGCCACGCTGGCGGCGGTGTCGAAGGACAGGCGCGCGTCGACTTCGGTGCTGACGCGGCCGGGCACGACCTTCAGGATCTCCAGCCCGAAGCGCACCAGCACCTGGTCCACGATGTCCGCCAGCGGCTGGCCGGCATGGCGAGCGACGGTCTCGGCCAGCAGCGGCGCGTAGTCGGGCTGCTGCACGGCCTTCAGGATGAGGCTGGGGTTGGTGGTGGCGTCCTGCGGCGCGAACGCGGCGAGCTGGCGGAAGTTGCCGGTATCGGCGACGACGGTGGTGTAGTGCTTGAGCTGGTCGAGCTGGTTCATGGCGGTGCCTTGGGGTGCGGCGCGGGCGTGCAGGCGGGATTAGACCCGACTCATGGGCCGTACCTGGCCTGTAACCGACGGCCACCTGCGGCATGCTGGCCGCGGTGGGGCGCCGCGCCCCGGACCGAGGCGGCGAAAAGCGCGGCGCCCAGGGCCTTGCTCGGGCTTTGGCCGCGCGGCGGCGGCCCGCACACTGACGCGCGCGCCGGCCGTGCCGGGGCGCGTGCGCCATGACTGCCTTGCCCTACGGCCCCTACGGCCCCCACTGCCCGCCTTCGCCTTCGCTGCCCCGGCCGCCGTTGCCGCGTGGGCTGCCGCGCCCTGCCGACTGGGTGGACCCCAGCGTGCGCGTGCCACACCCGCCTACCGACGCCGAGCGCGCCCGGCGCCGCCCCACGCCAATGTGGCAGGCCCTGCTGCTGGCCGGCCTGCTGCACCTGTGGCTGGCACTGGTGCTGGGCAGCGTGCCCCCGGGCAGCGCGGTGCCAGGGCAGGGCGTGTGGGGCGCGATCAACCTGCGGCTGCAGCCCCAGGGCGAAGGGCCCCCCAATACCGAAGCCCTGCCTGCGCCCCCCCTGCCTGCCACGGGCCTGCCGGGCGACGCCCCCACCCCTCGCTGGGGCGGCGCCGTGCGCACGGAGCGCCCAGCGCCCGACGCCCCGCCCGGCGCTGCCCGGCAGGGTGACTGGGCGCCACAGGCCGCAGCGGGCGCAGAAGGGGATGAATCGGCCCTGCGCATGGCGCCGGCCGATGCGGGGGCCACGGCGGCCCCGGCCCTGCCGGTTTCGCCGATCGCCGCGGGCGAGTCGTCAGCGCAGCCTGCTGCCCAGGATGTGCCCCCGCTGCCCCCGCTGGCTGCGCTGGCTGCCGTGCCAGCCCTGCCGGCCATTCCGGCCATTCCGGCGTTAGAGACCGGGTCGGACGTTGCGCCTGCACCGTCGGCGCCGTTCACGCCGCTGTCGCCTGCCACCCTGGGCGCCAGCCTGCAGCGCGTGCCCGACCTGCCTGCCTTGCAGGCCCCCGACCCGCGCCTGGCGCCCAGCCTGGCCGCGCCTGCCGCAGCGCTGGCCGGCATCGAGCGCCTGCCCGCGCTGGCTGCGCTGCAGCCGCCGGCAGCATTGCCGCCGCTACCCGCTCCGGTGGCGCTGCCCGCGGCGGCCCCGGCCTCTGCGGCGGCGTCGGTCAGCCCCGGCGCGGCAACAGCTGCACCGACGACTGCACCGACGGCTATACCCACAGCTGCACCCACGGCTGCACCCGCTGCTCCACTCATGGCAGCACCGACCACGGCAGCACCGACCACGGCGCCGATGGCTGCCCCCACGGCCGCCCCGGCGGCCGCCTCCACAGGCGCTCCCACCGCCGCCCCCGCCGCCCGCGGCCTGCCTGACGCTGGCACGCGCCAGGGTGCCGACGTGGCCACCGCGCCTTCGGCCCCGGCCAGCGCGCCGAAGCTGAACCTGCAGCTGCCGCGCTCGCGCGGGGGCGAGCTGTCGGCGCTGGGCAGCACGGGCCTGCTGGCCGTGATGCCGCGCCCGCCTGAAGTGCAGCGCGAAGCCGCGCGTGCGGCGGAAAAGCCCGCCCCGGCCGATTGCCGGCTGGCGCACGCGAAGATGGGGCTGCTGGCCGTGGTGCCGCTGGCGGCAGACGCGCTGAAGGCCCAGGGGGGCTGCCGCTGGTAGCGGTGCGGGCTGCCACGGGCAGCGGTGCGTGCTGCCGGGTCGGCCGTCGTGGTTGCCGCGGCCGTCTAGATGCCGCGCCGCTTCAGCGCCTTCAACGCTTCACGCACGGTCAGCGGCGCCAGCCGCGGGCCGTACTCGGCGCAGAAAGCCCGTACCTCGTCGGGCGCGTCGTAGGACCTTTCGCGCAGCGCCCAGCCGATGCCCTTGCGCAGAAAGAACTCGTCGGGCCAGGGGTTGCCGGCGCTGGCCGGGCCGATGGAAGGCAGGATGCAGGCGTACAGCAGTTCGGCGTCGAAGGGGCCTTGCGGCGCCACCTTCAGCCCGCGCTGGCACAGGATGGCGGTGCGCCGCAGCCACAGGTCGCTGCCCTGCGCCCAGCGCCGCAGCAGCGGCTTCATCTGCGCCGGGTGGCGGGCCAGCAGCGGGCCGATGGCTCCACCCGAGATCTCGTCGCAGTGGTCCCACCACGCGCCCGTGACGATCATGTGCTCGTACACCGGCAGCAGCGCCAGCCCCTGCTGCGCCAGCAGCGCGCGGTGCGGGCGCTGGCGCGCCAGTTCGCTGGCGGCATAGCGCTCTTCGCGAAAGCGCGCTTCGTCCCACAGCGCGCGCATGGTGTCGGCCAGCGCGGTGGGATCGACCAGCGGGTGCTGCTGCACCACCGCCGCGGTGATCTGCCGCCGCAGCGGCGCCGCGATGCCGTGAAAGGGCAGGGCCGACTTCATGTAAGCCTGCATGGCCGGGGCGCGCGCGGGGTCGGCTTGCGCCTGCAAGCCGGCGCGCAGGGTGTCGATCAGCAGCCGGTGCGCGGCCATCGCGGGTGGTGCCGCGGGCGCTAGAGCACCAGCAAGGCGCGGAAGTCGTTGACGTTGGTGAAGGTCGGCCCAGGCACCACCAGGTCGCCCAGCGCTTCGAAGAACGGGTAGCTGTCGTGCCGGTCCAGCATCGCCGCGGCGTTCAGGCCCTGGGCCTGGGCCCGTGCCAGCGTGGTGGGCGTGACGATGGCGCCGGCGTTGCTTTCGATGCCGTCGATGCCATCGGTGTCGGCCGCCAGCACATGCACGCCGGCCTGGCCCTGCAGCGCCAGCGCGCAGCCCAGCAGGAATTCACCCGCGCGCCCGCCGCGGCCGGGCTGCGGATGGCGCACGGTGACGGTGGTTTCGCCGCCGCTGAGGATCACGCAGGGCCGCGCGAAGGGCTGCCCGCGCCGCGCCACCGCGCGCGCCAGCGCGGCGTGCACCTTGCCCACTTCGCGGCTTTCGCCTTCCAGGTCGTCGCCCAGGATGTGGGGCTCGATGCCGGCCGCGCGCGCCACGGCGGCGGCAGCTTCCAGGCTTTGCTGCGGCGTGGCGATGGTGTGCACTTCGTGGCCGGCAAAGACGGGGTCGCCGGGCTTGGGCGTTTCGAAGGCGCCGCTTTCCAGCCCGGCCAGCGCCACGGCGGGGATGTCGATGCGGTAACGGCGCAGGATGGCCAGCGCGTCGGCGCAGGTGCTGCTGTCGGGCACGGTGGGGCCGCTGGCGATGACCTCGGGCGCGTCGCCCGGCACGTCGCTGATCAGCAGCGTCACCACGCGCGCCGGCGCACACATCGCGGCCAGGCGGCCGCCCTTGATGCCGCTCAGGTGCTTGCGCACGCAGTTCATCTCGTCGATGGCGGCACCGCTGTTCAGCAGGGCGCGGTTGATGGCCTGCTTGTCGGCCAGCGTCAGGCCCGGCGCGGGCATGGACAGCAGGGCCGAGCCGCCGCCGCTGATCAGGCACAGCACCAGGTCATGCGCCGTCAGCCCGCGCGCCAGCTGCGCGATGCGTGCGGTGGCCTGCAGGCCGGCTTCGTCGGGCACCGGGTGGCGGGCTTCGACCACTTCGATGCGGCCCGGCCGCGCTGCATAGGCCGGCGGCACGTGGTCGTAGCGCGTGATCACCAGGCCCGACAGCGGTGCCGTGGCGGGCCAGAGCGCGTCCAGCGCCGCGGCCATCGCGCCGCCGGCCTTGCCAGCGCCCAGCACCAGGGTGCGGCCCTGCTTCGGGTCGGGCGGCGCCGGCAGCCAGGCCCCCAGCGTGTGCGCGGGCGATGCGCTGGCCACCGCGGCCGCATACAGCGCTGCCAGAAAGCCGCGCGGGTCTTGCGCAGCGGACGGCACGCCGGGCGGGGTCTGGGCAGGGTTCATGGAGCGATTCTCGCCCGCGGCGGATGGCGCACGGCGTGCGCCCGGCCTGTCGCCGCGGCAAATACTGGAACCGCGGGTCAATCCGGCCCGCGTTCGGGTGGTTGACTAGGGGCAATCGTTCACCCTTCGCGCAAGCTTGGGCACAGTCCACAGTCCCACCCCTGAACTGGAGGAACCCCCGGATGAGCAAGCTCATGTCGCCCAAGCGCGCGCTCGCGCTGTCGTCCCTGGCACTGGCGGCGTCTGTCGCATCGGGCGGGGCGCAGGCCGTCATCGTCTACAGCGGCGTCCTGAACCTCACCATTCCCAACACCACGACCGGCCTGTACGTGAACGTTCTGAACGGCTCCAGCTTCACCGGCCCGGGCACCTTCCCGGCGCTGGGCGGGCCGGGGGCCAATTTCGACTTCAATCTCTTTGGGGCCGCCGCCTGGACCCTGTTCTCCCCCGGCACATTGGGCCAGTCAGCGCCCGCGGTACCCACCACGTCGCGGGGCTATGCGGCCGCCACTTCCACCGGCGCCGCCTTGAACCTGGCCGTGGGTACGCCGATCGACACGGCCACGATCTGGAACACCGGCAGCCCGTCGGCGGCCAACCTGACCACCAGCAGCCCGGCGATCTTCGGCTTTCGCTTCCGCAACGAAGGCCCGGACCTGAACTCGGCTGCGGACGACACCGTGCACTTCGGCTGGGCGCGGGTCGTGCTGACGGCGGGCGCGCCGGGCACCTTGATCGACTACGCCTTCGAATCCACGCCGCTGCTCGGCATCCAGGCGGGCGTGATCCCCGAGCCTGCCACCTACGCGCTGTTTGGCGCGGGCCTGGCCGGCCTGCTGGCCTGGTCGCGCCGCCGTCGCGGCTGACAGACCTTTGCCGGCAGAACCATCCGCGTCAGGCCGGCTCGGCGGCGCGGGTGGGTTCGCTGCGCATCAGCATCGCGGCCGGCATCGGGCGTGCGAACAGATAACCCTGGGCCGCCTGGCAGCCCAGCTTGGCCACCGCCTGCGCGTCGGTCTCGGTCTCCACGCCCTCGGCGACCACCTCCACCCCCAGGCTGCGCGACAGCCCGACGATGCTGGCAATGATCTTGGCGCTGGTGGTGCCCTCGTGCAGCGAACGCACGAACGAGCGGTCGATCTTCACCTTGTCCACCGGCAGCTCCGACAGGTAGGCGAGGCTGGAGTAGCCGGTGCCGAAGTCGTCCAGCGCGATGGTGATGCCGGCCTGGCTGAGCAGGCCCACCACGTGGCGCGCTGAGGCCACGTCGCGTACCAGCGCGTACTCGGTCAGCTCCACTTCCAGGCGGCGCGGGTCCAGGCCGGTCTCGTGCAGCACGGCCAGCAGTTCGTCGACCAGTCGCAGGTCTTCGAGCTGAGCTGCCGCGACGTTGATGGACAGGCGCACGTCGGGTGCGAAGGCCCGTGCGTCCAGGCAGGCCTGGCGCAGCACGGCCTGCGTGAGGGCGCCGATCGCGCCGCAGGATTCGGCCTGCGCGATGAACTCCGACGGCGGCAGCAGCCCCCGCTGCGGGTGCTGCCATCGCGCCAGGATCTCCAGCGTCTGCACCTTCCGGTCGGCCAGGCGCACGATGGGCTGGTAGAAGGGCACGATCTCGCCGGCTGCAATGGCCCGGCGCAGATCCTGGGTCAGGTCGCCCTGCGACACGGCCTGCCCGTCCATGTCGGCGGACCAGGCCACGGTGCTGCCGCGGCGCTGCGATTTGGCCCGGTACAGCGCCAGATCGGCGCGCTGCAGCAGGTCTTCCACCACCTTGGCGTCGTGCGGGAAGCGCGCCATGCCGACGGTGGCGCTGATCTCCACGGCATGGCCAGCCACCACCATGGGCTGCGAGATGGCGCGGATCAGCCGTTCGGCGATGGCCATGCCGGCCGGCTCGTCGTCGCAGCCCGGGATCAGCACGACAAACTCGTCGCCGCCCCAGCGGGCCACCAGTTCGCCCTCGCGCAGCAGGCGCGACATGCGCAGGGCCACCGTCTTGAGCACGGCGTCGCCCACCGCGTGGCCCAGGCGATCGTTGACGGGCTTGAAGCGGTCGAGATCCAGCATCAGCAAGGTCAGGGGCGGGGCGGCCGGCGGGGCGGCCTGCGTCAGCGCCCCCAGCGCGTCGCGCAGCGAGACGCGGTTGGCCAGCCCCGTCAGCATGTCGCTGGAAGCCATGCTCTGCGCATCGACGAAGAACCCGCGCGACCGCGCCAGGCTGCCGTCCAGCCGCCGCCACATCCCGAAGCTGGCGATGATCACCAGCGCCGAAATGACGAGCAGGGCCACGTCGGCACGCTGGCGCAGCGCCTCCAGTTCAGCGTTCACCGATCCCACCATGCTGGCAGTGAAGCGCTCGGTGCCTTCGCTGAGCACTTGCTTGTGCTGGGCATAGGCCGGGCTGTCCAGCGTGGCCTGCGCACTGGCCAGTTCGCCGCGGCGCACGGCGTCGAAGGCGGACCGTTCCAGCACCACCAGCTTGTCGTTGGCCAGCTTGGTTTCCGTGTCGAAGCGGTACGCCGCTTCGGCCGGCGCAAGCGCCATCGCACGTGCGATGGCCTGGTCGATGACGGGCAGCTTCGCGTCGTAGCGGTCCACCCAGGACATATCGCCGGTGGTGGCTGCCAGCAGGGTGGCCGTGGTCAGCTGCTCGTCGGCAAGCAGGATCTTGCCGGCCATCTGCTCGGCTTCGGAGAGCTTGGCCGTCAGTTGCTCGCCTTCACGCAGCAGCCAGCTGCGTTCGGCCAGCACCACCGCCACCAGGGCGCTGGCCCCCAGCAGACACAGCAGCACGGCGCGGCGCGCAGCCAGGATTGTCTTGTCGACGATGGCGATGGAGGGCAGCAGCGCAGGCGCCGAGATCGCGGGCTGGGATGCCCGGCCCGGATTCAGCGGGAGCGTCGTGGTGTTCATGGCGGCCGATCCGCGCGGGCACCTGCGCCAGCGCATGCCGCCGGATATCGGCCCAGTGCGGGCGGACTGAAGTACCTGTCGATCGGCCGGGCGCCGGCCGGCGCGGCGCTCAGCGCCCCAACGGGAAGCGCGTGCAGCCCAGCGGTTCGCTGATGGCGCGGCTGGCTTCGGTCAGCATCGCCACCATCTCGGGCTCGCGCTGCTCGTCGTAGCGGAAGGTCGGGAAACTGATGCTCAGGCCGGCCACGGCCTGGTTGAAGCGGTCGAAGATGGGGACGCCCAGGCAGCGGATGTGCTGGTCGAATTCCTCGCGGTCCTGGCCGAAGCCCTGCGCGCGCGTGCGGTCGAGCTCGGCGATGAAGGCCCCCGGGTCGGTGATGGTCTTGTCGCGGAAGCGCTCGAACTTCACGCCCTGCAGCACGTGGTCACGCCGTTCGGCGTTTTCCCAGGCCAGCAGCACCTTGCCGATGGCGGTGCAGTGGATCGGCGCACGCCGGCCGACGCGCGAATACATGCCCAGCATGTGGCGGCTGTCGACCTTGTGCACGTAGATGATCTCGCTGTCGATCAGCATGCCCAGGTGCACGGTCTCGCCGGTGCGGTCGGCCAGCATCTGCATCTGCGGGTTGGCCAGGCCCACCAACTCGGGGTACTGCAGCGCCTTGGTGCCGAGTTCGAACACCTTCATCGTCAGCCCGTAGCGTTCGCTGTCGGGTTCCTGGCGCACGTAGCCCAGGGTCTTCATGGTGTTCAGGAAGCGGTAGACCGTGGCCTTGGGCATGGCCAGGCGGATCGACAGGTCGCTGATGCCGGTTTCGCTGCGTTCGGCCAGCGCCTGCAGGATGGCAAAGACCTTCAGCACCGCGGCCACGGATTCGGGCTGGCGGCTGTCGTGCAGGTCGTCCTCGAGCTGTTTTGAATTCATTGGGATAACGTTTCAAGAACTTTATTGTGATGCCTGGCACGGCCATGACACAATGAAACAGCGTTTCATTTTTAGGATCTGCCCATGGTGAACAGCATGCTCACCCCCGCTTCCACGCCGCACGTGGCCCTGTTCGGTGAATGCATGCTGGAGCTGCAGGGCCAGGCCTTCGGCACCCTGCACCAGGGCTATGGCGGCGACACCTTCAACACCGCCGTCTACCTGGCGCGCTGCAGCGCCGCAGCGGGCCGGGCCGTGCACTACGCCACCGCGCTGGGCGACGATGCCTTGAGCAGTGGCCTGCTGGCGCGCTGGGCCGAAGAAGGCCTGCAGCTGGATCTGGTGCGCCGGCTGCCCGGGCGCATGCCGGGCCTCTACATGATCGACACCGACGAGCGCGGCGAGCGCCACTTCAGCTACTGGCGCGACAGCGCCGCGGCGCGCAGCTACTTCGATGCCGGCTGCGAAGCGCGCCCCACGCCGCTGGAAGCCGCGGCAGAAACGTTGGAGCTGCTGTACGTCAGCGGCATCAGCCTGGCCATCCTGCCCGCAGCCGGGCGCGAGCGCCTGTTCGCGCTGATGCAGGGCCTGCGCACGCGCGGGGCGCAGGTGGTGTTCGACAACAACTTCCGCCCCCGGCTGTGGCCCGACATCGCCCAGGCGCGCCAGGCCTATACCCGTGCCTACGCCCTGGCCAGCACGGCCCTGGTGACGCTGGACGACGAGCAGGCCCTGTGGGCCCAGCCCGATGCCAGCCGCCAGCTGGCCCAGTGCCTGGGCCTGCCGCCGGCGGAGGTGGTCGTCAAGCGCGGCGCGGCGCCCACCTGGGTACGCCTGGCGGGCGAAACGGCCTTCCAGGTGCCCACCGAAGCCGTGGCCCAGGTGGTGGACACCACGGCCGCCGGCGACAGCTTCGCCGGCGCCTACCTGGCCGCGCGGCTGCAGGGCGCCTCCGCGGCCGATGCCGCGCGGGCCGGCAACCGGCTGGCAGCGCGCGTGGTGCAGCACCGGGGCGCCATCATCCCGATGGCGGCGATGGCGGGTCTGCTGCCGTAGGCAGCCCCTGCACCGTGGCCGGGGCGGCCGGCGGGGGCAGGGCGGCGCAGTCGGGCCCTGGTCGCAGCGCGCCGGCCAGGGCAGGCACCTGGCGCGCCAGTTCTTCGGCCATCTGCTGCGCGAACAGGCAGGCGCCCTTGGGGCCCAGGTGCGTGCGGTCGAAGTCGGTCTTGCCGCTGGCCCCCGCGGGTGGCGGCGGCGCCATCGCCAGTTCGTCGGCGCCGGCCTGGCCCAGGGCCTGCACGGCGGCGGCGCTGATGCGGTTCAGGTCGAGCAGCGGCACGCCCTTGTTGGCGGCCACGCGGCGGGTGGCTTCGGCCCAGGCTGCCAGGTCGTTGTTCAGCTGGTCGCCGCGGAAACTGCGGCGCGTCAGCGGCGTGGCCAGCAGGGGCACGCCACCGGCCGCACGCACCTCGTCGACATAACGCCCCAGATTGGTGGGGAATTCCGTGGCCAGATCGGTGCTGCGGCCCGGCTTGCCGGGCTGATCGTTGTGGCCGAACTGGATCAGCACATGCTGCTGCACACCTGGCGCGCCGGCGCGCAGCCGCGCCAGGACCTCGTCCCACAGGCCCTCGGCGCGGTAGCTCAGCGTGCTGCGGCCGCCGCGGGCCAGGTTCAGGCAGGCCAGCGGCGGCGCCACGCGGGCACAAAGCGCGTTGCCGTAGCCGGTGCGCGGGGCCAGTGTGCTGTCGCCCACCAGCAGCAGGGCCGGGCGCTCGGCTTCGGCGTCGAATGCCGGCGCAGCCGCTGCACCCGTGACGCCCGCAACGCACCCCGCCCACGCGGCCAACCAGGCCCGGGCCCGCTGACGAACGCGCTTCATTGCAGTGTCGAGCAGCCGCGCTGGCTTCAGAACTTGTAGCGCGCGCCGAGCAGGAACTCCCGCCCGGTCTTGTGATACACGACCGCGCTGTTGCGCGCCCGGCTGATGAACTGGTCGTTGGCCTCGTTGGTGAGGTTCACGCCTTCCAGCGTCACCTCGAAGCGCTGGTTGACTTTGTAGGACATCGAGAAGTCGACGTTCACCGTGCTGTTCTTGCCCTCGACGTCGTTGTTGTTCTGGCCTGGCACGCGCGTCAGGAAGCCGTCGCGGAAGCTGCCCGAGAGGCGCGCGCTGAAGGTGCCGTCGTCGTAGTAGATCGACGCGTTCCAGCTTTTGGGGCTGAGGTTGATCAGGTCGTCGCGGATCACGCTGGCGCTGGTGGGCGAGACGGCGTAGTCGATCTTGCTCTTGACCTGCGTGTAGTTCAGCAGCGTGCCGAAGTTCGACAGCACGCCCGGCAGGAAGGTGAAGGGCTGCTGGATGTTGATCTCGAAGCCGCTCAACTTGCCGCCGTTGGTATTGATGGGCTGCGTGACCTGGAACACCTCGTCACCCGTGAAGTTGCTGGGCAGCAGGCTCAGCGGCAGGCCGGTGTCGCGGAAGGGCACCGTGGTGCGCAGGCTCTGGATGTAGGTGTTGATGTCCTTGTAGAACAGCCCCAGCCCGATGAACGCGTTGCGGCCGTGGTACCACTCGATGCTGCCGTCGTAGGTGGTGGCACGGAAGGGCTTGAGCAGCGGGTTGCCGCTGGTCACGCTCAGCGTGCCGGTGGTGCTGATGGTGCCGCCGGGGTTGAGGTTGCCCAGCTGCGGGCGCGACATCACCTTGGCCGCGGCGAAACGCACGACCAGGTCCTTCGTCAGGTCGGCCGACAGGTTCAGCGAGGGCAGGGTGTCGGTGTACTTGTTCACCACCGTGACTTCGGTGCCCGCCGCGTTGGCCTGGTAGCCGGTGGCCACCTGCTCGGTTTCCACCCAGCGCAGGCCCAGGTTGCCACGCACGGCGGTGCCCAGCAGCCGTGTCTCGAAATCGGCCATGGCCCAGGCGCCGGTGTCGGTCTCGACCACCTTGCGGTTGTTGCCGCGGGCGTTGCCGTTGGTGGTGGACGAGAGCGTGAAGTCCCCCGGGCCACCGGCCGGGCCGGCCTTGATGCAGTTGCAGTAGATGTCGTAAGCCGCAGCGATGGCCGCCAGGTTGGGGATCACCCAGGTGGTGGGCGTGCCCGCGGGCAGGCCCAGGCCCTTGCCGAAGCCGCTGATGGTGGTGGTCAGGCTGGCTGCGCTGGTGCCCGTTGGCGGCGCGAAGATCGTGTCGTTCTGGTTGACGCGGCGGAACTCGAAGGTGTCGAAGCTGTACTTCTTGTAGTCGGCGCCGCCCTTGATCGTCAGGGTGCCGGGCACGGCGTCCCAGTCCAGGCTGAGGCTGGCGACATCGTTGACGTTGGTGGCACCCTGCGGGCGGATGCGGATCTCGCTCGTCGTCGTGTTCGTCACCGTGGCCGGCTGCGTGCCGCTGGTCACCTGCGGCACCGGCACCAGGGCGAGCGGGCCGCCGGCCTGCGTCACGTCGAAGGGGTAGCGGATGCTGGGCAGGCGGTCGTTGCCGCGGAAATCGATGCTGTAGCCGTTGACGTTCAGCGCGTCCAGCGTCGTGGTGGTCTGCACCGGGTTGCGGAACTTCGATTCGGCGCGGCCGATGCGGGCGCTCAGGCGCAGCGTGTCGGTCAGCGTCTGCTCCAGCGTCAGGCTGGGCTGGGTGAACTCGGTCGACAGTTCGTCGAAGCGCGATTCGCTGCGGATGTCCACGCCGTTGTAGAGCCCGTACTGCAGCGCGCCGTTGGGGGCGTATTCGGCCTGCACCACGCTGGTCTGCGGCTTGCCGCCTTGCGCGGCGGTGCGGCTGAAGCTGATGGCCTGCAGGAAGTCTTCCTGCCGCGTGGCCTTGAGCTTGGAATACAGCAGGTCCAGCGTCAGCAGGGTGCTGTCGCTGGGGCGGAACTGCAATGCGCCCGTCAGCCCCAGGCGTTCCTGCTTGTGCGTGAGGCGGCCGTAGCGCGGCAGCCGGGGGTGGAAGTTGTCGGCGCTGCTGGCGAGGTTGTAGGCGCTGGTGGCGCCGGCACTGGCGCCCAGGCGCGGCACGCCTTGCGCGGCCGGGCCGCAGGTGGTGGCGGTGCTGGTGCTGGGGTTGGCCGGCGTCACGCCCACGGGCGCGCAGAAGCCGCCGCTGGATGCGCCGTTGTCCCAGCGCACGGTGCTGAAGCCTTCTTCGAACAGGTTGCGTTCTGAGTAGGCACCCGAGAACAGCACGCCCAGCTTGCGATCGGCAAAGGTGTTGCTGATGAGGAAGGCCAGGCGCGGATCGGTCTTGCCAGCGACATCGTTGTAGCGGCCCTTCACCGACGCGGTGGCCGTGAAGCCCTTGAAGTCGAACGGCCGCGAGGTCTGCAGATCGACGGTAGCGCCCAGGCTGCCTTCCTCGACATCGGCCGATGCGCTCTTGCGCACCGTGACCTTGTTGAACAGCTCGGAAGCGAAGACGTTGAAATCGAAGCCGCGGCTGCGGTTGGCGCCGCCGGAACTGTCGGTGCCGCCGGTGGTGGCCAGCGCTTCGACGCCGTTGATGCGCACGCGCGTGAAGTCGCCGCCCAGGCCGCGCACGCTGATGTTGCGGCCTTCGCCAGCATCGCGGTCGATCACCACGCCGGGGATGCGCTGCAGGCTTTCGGCCAGGTTGGTGTCGGGGAACTTGCCGATGTCTTCAGCCGTGATGGCATCGACGATGCCCTTGTCTTCCCGCTTGGCCTTGAGCGCGCTTTCGATCGAGGCGCGGATGCCGGTCATGGTGATGGTGTCCGCGGCGGGTGCCGCTGGCTTGGGTGTGGTCTGCGCCTGCGCGGCCGTGGCCAGCAGGCCCAGGGCGGCCGCGGCCGAGATGGTGTGCGCCAGGCGCGAGGGGCGGGGGTGGTTCTGCATCTTGTGTCTCCGTGGGCTGCGGGGGCTGCGCTGTCGCAAGGCCGGGCGCAGTGGGCGCCAGTGGGGCAGGCGATGGCCCGCAGCGGGTTGGCCGTCTTGGGTGGGCGGTCGGATGCAGGCACGCGCAGGGCGCCCGCGGTGGAAGTGGGGCAACGCGCTGCAGTGCGCGCTGCCCCGCGGGGTCAGAGGTAGTCGTTGCGTCGGGGGCTGAACTGGTCCAGCAGCAGGCTGCCGTCTTCCAGGCACACCACGCCGTGGCTGCGCAGGCGCGGGGCGATGAAGGCGTCGCCCATGCGCAGCACCTTCTTCTCACCGTCGATCACGGCTTCAAAGCTGCCGGCCACGACGAAGCCGATCTGGTCGTGCCCGTCATGGGCGTGTGACGTGCCTACGGCGCCTTTGTCGAACTGCATCAGCACGCTCATCAGCTCGGGCGTGTGGCCCACGATCTTGCGGCGGATGCCGTCGCCAAGCTCGGTCCAGGGCGTGTCGGCATGGCTGAAGAAGAAGGGCGGGGCGTGCGACATGAAGCGGCTTTCGGAACGCTGATTCACAGGTACTATAGCGATCGAACTAAAAAATGAAACAGTGGTTCACTAAAGGGAAACCATGATTCCACGCTTGCCCTGACCTGCCTTAGCCTCCGGCCACGGTCTGCCACCCCAGCCCGGCCCCCGGCCAGGCTGCGATCACAGCCCGGCCCCGCTGTGCCCCATTCCAAGGGCCCATCTGATTCAGTAAGCGCACGCTGACTTGCTGCCCACTGCGGCTGCCCGGCCGCCCTGCCAGCCTGCGCCCCAGGCCCCGCCCCGACACCATGAGCATCCTCGACCTCTTCCAGCTTGCCGGCAAAACGGCCATCGTCACCGGCTGCAACACCGGCCTGGGCCAGGGTATGGCGCGCGCGCTGGCGCAAGCAGGCGCCGACATCGTGGGCGTGAACTTGAGCGAGCCCGCGGAGACGCGCGCCGAGATCGAGGCGCTGGGCCGGCGCTTCGTGGACCTGCGCGCCAACCTGGGCCAGAGCGGCCAAACGGAAGGCCTGGTGGCCGAAGCGCTGAAGCTCAGCGGCCGCATCGACATCCTGGTGAACAACGCCGGCATCATCCGCCGCGAGGATGCGATCAAGTTCACCGAGAAGGACTGGGACGATGTGATGAACATCAACCTGAAGACGGTCTTCTTCTTCTCGCAGGCCGTGGCGCGGCAGTTCATCGCCCAGGGCGGTGGCGGCAAGATCATCAACATCGCGTCGATGCTGTCGTTCCAGGGCGGTGTGCGCGTGCCCAGCTACACCGCCAGCAAGAGCGGCGTGATGGGCATCACCCGGCTGATGGCCAACGAATGGGCGGCGCACGGCATCAACGTCAACGCCATCGCGCCGGGCTACATGGCCACCGACAACACGGCTGCGCTGCGCGCGAACGAGGCCCGCAATGCGTCGATCCTCGAACGCATCCCCGCCGGCCGCTGGGGCGTGCCGGACGACCTGGCCGGCCCGGTCGTCTTCCTGGCCAGCAAGGCCAGCGACTACGTCAACGGCTACACCGTCGCCGTTGACGGCGGTTGGTTGGCGCGGTGATGCAAGCTAGCCCCAAGCGGCAGCCGCGGAACCGGCTCTGCCGGGCCGCTGGCTGCGCCCCCCTGGGGGGGAGCGCCGAAGGCGCTACGGGGGGGAGCCACTGATGTACGAGAACAAGAAGCTCGGCTTCCTGTTCGTCCTGCCATTCGTGCTGGGCGTGCTGCTGTTCAAGCTCTTCCCCTTCGTGATGAGCTTTGCGCTCAGCTTCACGCAGTACGACCTGATCGACCCGCCTGAATACATCGGGCTGCAGAACTACAAGGAACTCTTCGGCGACGACCCGCTGTTCGTCAAGAGCCTGGGCGTGACGCTGTGGTTTGCCGTTCTGGCGGTGCCGCTGCGCGTGGGCTTTGCGCTCTTCATCGCGCACGTGCTGAACTTCAAGCTGCGCGGCATCAACTTCTTCCGCAGCGCGTTCTACCTGCCTTCCATCCTGGGCGGCAGCATCGCGGTGGCGGTGCTGTGGCGCTTCCT
>JAIXZR010000231.1 GCA_027489455.1 Rubrivivax sp.
CAAACTCTTCAGTTCGATCATGTTTGCTCTAAGGAATCGAAAAGAACTCCATCTCTAGAATTCATTTCCAAATTTCCATGAGCGTTTAAGGTCCTAAGACCAGAACAACTACATCTCTGTAGCCATCCCAGCACTCGCCTTCAAACGCCCACGCTTATCGGCTGTGTGTTGTTAAAGAACTGCTGAAGCGCGATGAATTGCGATCAGCGAAGCCCTAGACTGTGACACGGTTCGAGGGGCCTGTCAACGCCCTCGGCGAAGATTTTTTCATCAGCCCCTACCGGGCCCCGGCTGCGCGCGGCTCGTCACCATGCTGCAGGCGCATCGGCTCACAGGCGTCAAGGCACATTGCCTGCACGCGGCTCGCGCAGGAAGATTTCTACCCGGCGGTTGCGCGCGCGGTCTTCTGCCGTGTCGTTCGCAACCAGTGGTTCGCGCGCACCGCGTCCGTACACCTCGATCCTGGCCGCCGCCACGCCCCGGTCTTCCAGATAGCTGCGGACGCTTTCTGCGCGTCTCAGCGAAAGGGGGTCGTTCACTGCGTCGCTGCCCGTGTTGTCGGTGTGGCCGACGACACGCACCAGCGTCTGGCGGTCCAGCCCTTGCGCGAAGGCATCCAGCACGGGTCGCAAGCGCGCTTCGATGCCGGCGCTGTTGACGGCGAACGAGATGTCGCTGGGCACCTGCACCCGCAATTCGTCGGCGGCCGTTCGCTCCACGACCACACCGGTGCCGGATGTCGCCGCCTGCATGGCACGCCGCTTGTCTTCCATGTTCTTGGACCACAAGTTGCCTGCCACCGCGCCAGCCGCCGCGCCCACCACGGCACCCGTACCTGCACGGCCGCCAGTGGCCGAGCTCAGGATGGCACCCGCAATCGCGCCGACAGCAGCCCCTTGCGCCGTGCCGCGATCCCGATCGCTCATGGTGGCGCAGCCCGCCAGCGCTGCGGCGGCCACCAGCACGACAGCGGCTGAACCAACGCGTTTCGCGCGCGCACTCAGGCGATGTGATGCCGGGCGTTGCCTGGGCTCGAGAGTGTTCGGCACGATGCCTCCTGGAGTAGTTGCCAGAGTAGAGCGTGCCCGCGGCAGCAAGTTCCTGCAGGCGCCCGCCCTGGCCGCTTGCCGCAGGGCCCCGGCTGCTGACGCCAGCAGCCCCGCGGCGCCAACCCATGCACGCGGCCTCGCCTCAGGCGTCGCTGCTACAGATGATGTCGGCCACCCGTTCGGCGATGGCCAGGCTGGCTGTCAAGCCAGGCGACTCGATGCCGAAAAGCTGCACGATCCCGGCGCAACCGTGCTCGCTGGGGCCATCGATCCTGAAGTCAGCGGCGGGTTCGCCCGGCCCGCTCAACTTCGGGCGGATGCCGCAATAGCCTGGGGCCAGCGCAGCATCCGGCAGGCCAGGCCAGTAGCGCCGGATGGCGTCCTCGAAATCGCCGATCAGGCCAGGATCGACGCTGTAGTCCAGCGCATCGCCGGCTGCGTCGGAGACCAGCCACGCCACATCCGGGCCAAAGCGGGCCTGGCCCGCCAAGTCCAGCGTCAGGTGGATGCCCAGGCCCCTGGCCACCGGCAACGGGTAGATCAGGTGTCGAAACGGCGCCCGGCGCGCCAGCGCGAAGTAGCGGCCAGCAGCCAGATGGCGGGCCGGAATGTGCCTTGGCGGAAAGCCTGCCAGCGCCCCGGCCAGCGCCTGCGCGCCCAGCCCAGCCGCATTCACGATCCAGCGGGTCTGCAGGCCGAACCCGGTGTCGCTGGTCACCTGCCAGCCAACAGGGCACGGTACAGCGGCACGGAGGCCATCGCGCATCGCTACCACCGCGCCATGGGCCTGGGCATCGGCCAGCAGTGCCGTCATCAGGCCATGGCTGTCCACGATGCCGCTGCTCGGGGAATGCAGCGCTGCCACACACCGAAGGGCCGGCTCCATCGCCATGGCGGCCCGCGCCGACAGCAGCACCAGATCGTCCACACCGTTTGCGCGGCCACTTGCCTGCAGGTCTTCCAGCGCCGATTCGTCCTGTCCCGGCGTGGCCACCACCAGCTTGCCGCAACGGCGATGGTCGACGCCATGCGTGCGGCAGAAGTCCATCAGCAGTGCGCGACCGCGCACGCACAACCGGGCCTTGAGCGTGCCCGGCTGCCCGTACAGCCCGGCATGGATGACTTCGCTGCTGCGCGACGAAATGCCGGCACCATGGCTGCCGGCGCGTTCCAGCACCAGCACCGCCAGGCCCGATGTCGACAGCGCACGCGCCACCGCCAGGCCCACCACGCCCGCTCCGGCGACGACTACGTCGAACTGATCCATCTCCCGGTTTCCCTTCGCACCAGGCTTCAGCCGGAAAGTGCAGCCACTTCCGCCGTCAGCCGCACGGCGGTGTCGCCCAGGGCACACACCATGTTGTGCAACAGCCGGACCATCAGCGCCGGGTGCTCGCGCGCCAGCCGCTGGAATGCCTCGGCACGCAGGCAGGCGCATTGCACAGCCGTGTCGGCGCGTACGTCGGCAGAGCGCTGGCTGCCTTGCACCAGCGCCAGCTCGCCAAAGCTCATGCCTGGGGACAGCGTCGCCAGACGCTGCTGCCCGCCCTGCGGCCGGTGCACCAGGACGCTCACCTCCCCGGCCAGAAGGAAGTACAGCCCGTCGGCCGCTTCGCCGTGGCGCACGATCAGGCTGCCCTGCTCGAAAGCCAGCGTCTGCACGCTGGTGGCCAGCAGCGCAATCCCTTCTTCGGCCAGCCCGGCGCACAGGGGCTGCGCGCGCAACTGCTGCTGCAGCGTTGTCTCGGCAGTCGTGCCGCTGCCGGCCTGCCCATGGCGGGCCAGCAGCTGCCTTTCAGCCCATTCCAGGCCCAGGTCCAGCTGGGGCTGGAAGATCAGTGCCGGCGCAGCGCGCGGGTCCAGCTCCTGCCCCAGTTCGGCCAGTAGATCGCCGCGGCGCACGCGCGTCAGCACCAAATGCTGCCCATGGGCGGCGCAGGTGCCCACCAGCCCTTCGAGCAGGCGCACCACGGCTGCGTCAGCGGCGTGGACGCGCGCAAAGTCCAGCACGGCCAAGTCCAGCCCGGCGCCAGCGGTGGTGATGGCCCGCAGCACGGGTTCCAGGGTTGCAAAGCGCAGGTCGCCCTGCAGCTCGAACACCAGCGCACGGCCCCCCTGGGCCCGCAACACGGCGTCGTCGGCGGGCGGTCGCCGGCGCTTGGACCGCACGCCCGCCAGCGTGTAGTGCGCCCGCACGCCCGCAGCCGCCGGGCGTGGCGGCTGCAGGAAGTGCAGCCCCCATTCGCGCGAAAGCGCCTCGCAGGCGCGCACCCCGCGGACGCTGTTGCCTCGCTCGTCCAGCAGGGGCGAGAAGACGCCGATGCCCAGTTGCCCGGGCAACACCGCCAGGATGCCGCCGCCCACGCCGCTCTTGGCCGGCAATCCCACGCGCCAGGCCCATTCGCCGGAAAAGTCGTACATGCCGCAGGTCGTCATCACGCTCAGCATCGGGCCGATCACTTCTGCCGCCAACACGCGGCGACCGGTCTGTGGCTGCACGCCAGCGTTGGCCAGCGTGGCGGCCATCAACGCGAGATCGCGGCAGTCCACGCGCACGGAGCACTGTCGAAAGTACAAGTCCAGCGCGGGCTCGGGATCGCCCTGCAGGATCTCGTAGTTGCGCAGCAGGTGGCCGATGGCCCGGTTGCGATGCCCGGTGCTTCGCTCGGATTCGAACACCGCCTCGTCCACGTCCAGCCCGCGCCCAGCGCAATCGGACAGCGTGGCCAGCAGGCGGCTCCAGGGGGTGCCGCCCTCACGCCCGCGCACCAGCGCGGCCGTGGCAATCGCGCCGGCATTGATCATCGGGTTGCGCGGTCGCCCGGTGCCGGGCTCCAGGCTGATGCTGTTGAAGGCGTCGCCCGAAGGCTCCACGCCGATGGCCTGCGCCACCCGATCGGCGCCCTGGTCTTCCAGCGCCATGCCATAGACCAGGGCCTTGGAAATCGACTGCAGCGTGAAGGGCACGCGCGTGTCCCCGACTTCGTAAACCTGCCCGTCCACCGTCGCGATGACGATGCCGAAGTGGGCGGGATCGGCTTTCGCCAGCTCAGGGATGTAGCTGGCGATCCGGCCCGCGGCCAGGCCCGCGTGGCGCTCGTGCAGGCGCTGCAGCCAGGCCAGGATGGGCGATCCCGCCGCGGCATGCGGGGTCGAAACGGGGGTCGTGGGGTTCATGGGCGGCAGGGAAGCAGGTTTTATGCGCGTGGCGGGGGCGGGCCGCGTGCTGGCGGGCCCGCTTACAGTGCCCACGGTAACGCCAACCTGCCGGCCCTGGCCCTGGACACACGCCCATGCTGATCGAGATTGCCCCGCAAGTCCGCCTGTTCGTCGATGTGGAGGGGCCGGGCTGGGTGCCCGACGGCCCGCGCCTGCGCGAAAAGCCCAGCCTTTTGCTGCTGCACGGCGGCCCGGGGTACGACCATTCCAGCTTCAAGCCGATCTTCAGCCGCCTGGCCGACGTGGCGCAGATCGTCTACTACGACCACCGTGGCCACGGCCGCAGCACACCCCGCCCGGCCAGCGAGTGGACGCTGGACGTGTTGGCCGACGATGTCGTGCGGCTGTGCGATGCCCTGGGCATCACCCGCCCCATCGTGCTGGGGCAGAGCTTCGGTGGCTTCGTCGCCCAACGCTACCTGGCCCGCCACCCGCAGCACCCGGCCAAGGTGGTGCTGTCCAGCACCACCCATCACATGGGCCTGGAACGCAAGCTGGCCGTGTTCGAGCGCCTGGGCGGCGCGGCCGCGCGCGCCGCGGCCCAGGCGTTCTGGCAGCAGCCCTGCGCAGCCACCTGGGCGCCGTACAACGCCCACTGCCGTGATCTCTACAACACCACCCCGGCCGATCCACAGGCCCGCTTGCGCACGCTGATGCGCGAAGACATCCTCTTCACGTCGGCCAGCGGCGAACAGCAGACCATGCAGCTGCGGCCGGGCCTGGCGGCCGTGCGGTGCCCGGTGCTGGTGATGGCGGGCGAGGAAGACCCGGTGACGCCGCTGGAAGACGCGCGCGAGATCGCCGCCGCCATCCCCGCCCCCTGGGGCCGCCTGGTCAGCTTCCCCGGCGTGGGCCATGGCGCCTGGCGCGACAAGCCCGACGAGGCCATGGCCGTGCTGCGCGACTTCATCACCCGCACCGACTAGGCGCCTGCGCCCGTGGCTCAAGCCGCTGCGATGGCGGCCGATACCCCCTGCAGCGGGCCGGCGACGGCCGCCGCCTGCGTTCGGAGGAAGCCGCCTTGAGCGCACGACATCGTTCCCTGTTGTCCCTGATCCTGCAGCCGGGCCTGTGGCTGATGCGCCAGATGGGCTTTGCCCGGCGGCTGGTCTTCATGGGCGTGGTGCTGCTGCTGCCGCTGGGCGGCATGTTGGCCTATGCCATCAGCAGTCTGCATGAGCGGCTGCACGACACCCAGCGCGAGCTGGCCGGCAGTGCCGTGCTCGAGCCCACCGTGGAAGTGGCGCTGCTGACGCAGAAGCACCGTGGCCTGGTCAACCTGGCCCTGGCCGGCAACACGGGGCTGGAGGACAAGCTGCAGGCTGTACGCCAGGACTTGAAGGTCAGGCTCGCGACGCTGGATGCGGCGGTGCGTCAATCCCCGCAACTCCAGCTGCAGGCGCACTGGCAGCCGCTGCACGCCGCGCTGGGCGACTTGGCGGCCGGCCGCCACCCGGCCGATGCGCCCGCGAGCTTTGCGCTGCACACACAGCAGGTCCGGGGCCTGATCGCCCTGGCCGGCAAGAGTGCCGAGACCAGCGGCCTGCTGCTGGACCCGGAGGCCGCCACCTTCCACCTGATGGTCTTCAGCGCCGGGCACCTGCTGCCCTGGACAGAAACGATGGGCCAGATGCGCGGGCAGGGCGCAGCCCTGATCCGGCGCGGCCAAATGGATCTGCAGGCCTGGCTGCCGCTGGTCGAAAAACGTGCGCTGCTGGAAAGCGCGCTGCCGCCGCTGCGCGAAACCGTCGCTGCGCTGCAGCGGGCCGGTGAATCGGGCCCGGCCGGCTTCGACGATGCCGCGGCGCGGTCGCAGGCTTTCGCGGACCTGGTGCGCCAGATCGTTGTCAAGGGTGACATCAGGCTGAGCCCGGCGGCCTACTTCGACACCGGAACGGCGGCCATCGAAGGTGCAGCCACCGCCGGCCGCAGCGCCACGCAGCGGCTCAGCGTGCTGCTGCAGCAGCGCGAAACGCACCTGCAATGGTTGCTGGCGGGCGCCTGCCTGGTCGGGCTGCTGGGCATTGCGGGGGTGGTCTACCTGTCGTTCAGCTTCTTCTTCGCCACTGCCGGGGCCGTCAAGGCGCTGCAGCGCAGCGTGGCCTTGCTGGCCGGCGGCAACTTCGGTGCGCAGGAAGCCATCGTCGGCCGCGACGAGGTGGCCGAAGTCGGCCGCACCCTGGACAGCATGGCTGCCAAGCTGTCGGAAATCGTGGCCGACATCCGCAGCAACGCCAGCATGGTCACCAACGCCGGGCTGCGCCTGGCGGCCGACACCCGGGCGCTGAACGAGCGCACCGAGACCCAGGCTGCCAGCCTGGAACAGACGGCGGCCAGCGTGCACGATCTCACCGGCGCGCTGTCGCAGATGGCCGGCGCCGCCCAGGCTGCCGACAGCCTGGCTGCACGCGTGCGCGGAATGGCCGAGGACGGCGGCCACGCCATCGGCACGTCGGTACAGACTATGAAGGACATCCAGAGCAGCTCGCGCCGCGTCAACGACATCGTCAGCGTGATCGAGGGCATCGCTTTCCAGACCAACCTGCTGGCGCTGAACGCCGCCGTCGAGGCCGCCCGTGCCGGTGACCAGGGCCGCGGCTTCGCCGTGGTGGCCAGCGAAGTGCGCACCCTCGCCCAGCGCAGTTCAGCGGCGGCGCGCGAGATCAAGACCCTGATCACGGACTCCGTCAGCCACGTCGACCAGGGCGTGCACCAGGTGGGCAGCGCCAGTGAAGCCTTCAGCGGCATCGTGCAGGGCATCCGCGAAGTCGCCGAGCAGGTGCGCGCGATCGCGGGCAACGCGGGCCAGCAGAGCAGCAGCGTGCAGCAGATATCGCAGGCCGTGGCGCAGATCGACACGCTGACGCAGCAGAACGCGCAGATGGTGGAGCAGGCGATGCAGAGCTCGGATCTGCTGAGCCATCGCGCCGGGCGCCTGGCGGGCGCGGTGGCCAACTTCACGCTGCGCCAGGGCAGTGCCGACGAGGCCCAGGCGATGGTGACGCGTGCCGTCGCGCTGTACCGGCAGCGCGGCACGGCAGCGCTGGCCGAAATCACGGGCGACGCGGCCGCCTGGACCGATCGCGACATGTACGTCTTCGCCCTGGACCCGCAAGGCACCTACCGGGCTTTCGGCGGTAACCCGGCGCGTTGTGGCACGTCGGTGCTGGACGTGCCGGGCGTGGATGGCCGGCAGCTGGTGGCCGACGCCTACGAGCGCGCCGCCCAGGGCGGGGGCTGGGTCGACTACCGCTACACCCACCCGGTGACGGGTGAGGTGGCGATGAAGACGTCCTACGTCGAAGGCGTGGCGCCCGATGTCGTGCTGGGCTGCGGCGTCTACAAGCGTGAAGACGCCGCCGCTGCTGCCGCACTGGCCAGCGGCGGCCCGGCCGCCGCCACTGCCGGAGCGCTGGCCCGCCAGGCCCTGGCCAAGGCGGCGCGCCAGCAGCCGACAGCGCCCGGCACCGCCAGCCGCAGCGCCCAGCGCGTCGCGGCCTGAGCCTGGCCGGGCGCGCGGCCCGCTGCGCCCCGGCTGGCAGAATCCGGCGCTCTCGGCAGCCCACCCGGCCGCCGGCCTGACTGGCTCTTCCCGTGCCTTTGCCGCCACTGCGCGTGCTGGCCGTCATCCCGCCGATGACGCAGCTCAACACGCCCTACCCTTCCACCGCCTATCTCACCGGCTTCCTGCGTTCGCGCGGGGTCGCCGCGCAGCAGGTCGACCTGGCCCTGGGCCTGGTGCTGGCACTGTTCTCGGCTGAAGGCCTGCGGGCCCTGCGGGCGGCCGCGCAGGCCCTGCCCCCCGGCCAGCGCGGGCCCAGCCTGCGGGCCTTCGACGAGCAGTTCGACCGCTACGCCGCCACCCTGGCGCCGACGCTGGCCTTCCTGCAAGGGCGCGACCCCACGCTGGCGCACCGCATCGCCGCGCGCGGCTGGCTGCCCGAGGGCCCGCGCTTCGCGGCCCTGGACCACTACGTGCACGACCCCGAAGGTGCCGACCCCTTGGCGTGGGCCTTCGGCGCGCTGGGCCAGCAGGACCGCGCCCGCCACCTGGCCACGCTGTACCTGAACGACCTGGCCGACGTGGTGCGCCAGGCCGTGGACGAGCGCTTCGAGTTCGTGCGCTACGGCGAAAGCCTGGCCAGCAGCCAGCCCAGCTTCGACCCCCTGGCGCAGGCCCTGGCTGCCGCGCCCACGCTGGTGGACACGCTGCTGCAGCAGCTTGCCCTGCAGGCGCTGGAAGCCCACGCGCCCGACGTGCTGCTGCTGTCCGTGCCCTTCCCCGGGGCGGTCTACGGCGCGCTGCGCATCGCGCAGGCGGTGAAGGCGGCGCGGCCGCAGGTGCGCATCGTGCTGGGCGGCGGCTATGTCAACACCGAGCTGCGCGAGCTGGCCGAGCCGCGCGTGTTCGACTTCGTCGACGCCGTGACTCTGGACGCCGGCGAGCGCCCTCTGCTGGCACTGCTGGAGCACTATGGCGGCCAGCGCTCCGCCAGCCGCCTGGTGCGCACCTTCATGCGCCAGGAGGGCGCGGTGCGCTACATCGACATCGGCGAAGCCGACGTCGCGTTCTCGGACGTGGGCACGCCCACCTGGGACGGGCTGCCGATGGACCAGTACCTGTCGCTGCTGGACATGCTCAACCCCATGCACCGGCTGTGGAGCGACGGGCGCTGGAACAAGCTCACCGTGGCCCACGGCTGCTACTGGAAGAAGTGCAGCTTCTGCGACGTCAGCCTGGACTACATCTCGCGCTTCGATGCCGCCAGCGCCGAGACCCTGGCCGACCGCATCGAAGCCATCATCAAGGAAACCGGGCAGACGGGCTTCCACTTCGTCGACGAAGCCGCACCGCCCAAGTCGCTCAAGGCCCTGGCCGCCGAGATCCAGAAGCGCCAGCTGCAGATCAGCTGGTGGGGCAACATCCGCTTCGAGAAGACCTTTACGCCCGATCTTTGCCAGCAGCTGGCCGACAGCGGCTGCATCGCCATCAGCGGCGGGCTGGAAGTGGCGTCCGACCGGCTGCTGAGGCTGATGAAGAAGGGCGTGTCGGTCGACCAGGTGGCGCGCGTCACGAAGGGCTTTGCCGATGCCGGCGTGCTGGTGCATGCGTACCTGATGTACGGGTTTCCGACCCAGACCGTGCAGGACACGGTGGACGCGCTGGAATACGTGCGCCAGCTGTTCGAGGCCGGGTGCATCCACAGCGGCTACTTCCACCGCTTCGCCTGCACCGTGCATTCCCCGGTGGGCAAGGCGCCGCAGGACTACGGCGTCACGCTGCTGCCGCTGCCGCCGGGGCGGTTTGCGAAGAACGACGTCGGCTTCATCGATCCCACCGGCACCGACCACACGGCCCTGGGCCAGGGGCTGAAGAAGGCGCTCTACAACTACATGCACGGCATCGGCCTGGACGAGGACGTGCGCGCCTGGTTCCCGATGCGCGTGCCCAGGCCCACGGTGGGGCGGCAGCGCATCGCCCGCGCCTTGGCACCCGGGCGCGCCCTGGCCTGAGGCCAGGGGCTGCTTCAGCGCCCCGCGGGCGACGCCGCCGGGCTGGCCGGCACGGGTGCGGGTGCTGCGGCCGGCGTGACGATCACGGTGGCGACCCCACCCACGCAATCGGTGGTCTGGCCCGGCGCACAGCGCGGCTTGTCGGCAGTGGCTGGCGGCTTCCAGTCGGGCGCGCCCGGGCGCGCCGTGACCTGGCTCAGGATCATGTAGACGGTGGCCACCGCGCAGGCCAGGATCAGCAGGCGGCGACGCCAGGGCGTGGCCGGCAGCGGCTCGACTTCATACATGCCGCGGATTCTGGCTCACGCCACCGTGGCCAGGCCCGCGGGGTCGAAGTTGGCCCCGCACAGCACCAGGGCGACGCGCTCGTGCGGTGCCGGCGCGATGACGCCGGCCAGCAGCGCGCCCAGCGGCAGGGCCGCGGCCGGCTCGACGGCCAGGCGCAGCTGCTGCCACAGCAGGCGCTGGGCCTGGTGGATGACGGCGTCGGGCACGATGTCGGCGCTGGCGATGTAGCGGTTCAGGGCCCAGGCCAGGGCGCCGATGCGGCGTGCGCCCAGGGCGTCGGCGGCCAGGCCACCGACGTCCACATCCACTGCGCCGCCGGCCGCGCGCGCCGCGTGCAGGGTGGGTGCGCCCGCAGGCTCCAGCGCCTGCACGCGCACCCGGCCTTCGAACCAGGCCGCCATGCCGCCCACCAGCCCCCCGCCGCCCACCGCCACCAGCACGCGGTCGGGCAGGCCGGCGTCGGCTTCGATCTCGCTGGCCAGCGTGCCGGCGCCAGCCAGCACCTCGGGCTGGTCGTAGGCGTGCATCCACAGTGCGCCGCTGGCCCGCTGGCGCTGCTGGCAGGCGGCCAGCGCCTGGGCGTAGCTGTCGCCCACGGCTACGACGGTGGCGCCCAGCGCCTGCAGCCGCTCGCGCTTGGCCGCGGGGGCGGTGGCCGGCACGAAGACTTCACAGCGCAGCCCCAGCGCCGCAGCGGCATCGGCCACGGCAATGCCGGCGTTGCCGCCCGAGGCCACCAGCGCGCCGGCTTCGGGCCAGGGCGCGGTCTCGCGCCATTGCAGCAACCGGTTGAACATGCCACGGGCCTTGAAGCTGCCGCTGCGCTGCAGGTGCTCCAGCTTCAGCCAGAGCTCGCCCACCGGCAGCCCCAGCGCAGCGCCCGGCAGCCGCAGCACGGGCGTGTGGCGAACATGGTCGCGGATGCGCAGGGCAGCGGCCTGGATGGCGGCGCGGTCGGGGGGCATCGGTGCAGGCGGGGTGTTCATGCCGCGCATGCTAGAGCGCCCGAACTGCACCGCCACCCGGCCGCTTATCGCGCGTTGGGAGATGCAAGTTTCAGTAAAGCGCTAAAGCTTTGCGCGGTGACGACGAAAAAGGCTTCAACGTGCTTCGAGACTCGTCCCGCAGCACGGGGTCCGGACCATCACGGGCCGTGCGGCTGCCGCCAGATGTGAAACCAGGGGCGGTGGCTTGCCGGCAGCGGGAGGCCCGGGCGAGATCCGCCCCGGGGCGGCCGCAAGGCTGCCGCAGGGCGGAACGGCAGACAGGCAGCACAGGGCGCAACCAACCGATCAGCCCGAAGGCGCGCCTATCGAGGCCGCTGCTGCTTGTCAGGCGTACTGCCTGTGGTCACCAACCGAACGGAGTTTCTTCATGCCCCAAACCATCAATACCAACCTGGTGTCTCTCAACGCCCAGCGCAACCTGAGCACCAGCCAGTCGTCGCTGAGCACGTCGATGCAGCGCCTGTCTTCGGGCCTGCGCGTCAACAGCGCCAAGGACGACGCCGCCGGCCTGGCGATCGCCGAGCGCATGTCGGCGCAGACGCGCGGCATGAACGTGGCGATGCGCAACGCCAACGACGCGATCTCGCTGGCGCAGACGGCCGAAAGCGCGCTGGGCAAGGTCGGCGACCTGTTCCAGCGCATGCGCGAACTGGCGGTGCAGGCCAGCAACGGCACCAACAGCGAATCCGACCGCACCAGCCTGAACGAGGAATACGTGCAGCTGGCGCAGGAAGTGACGCGGACGCTGGGCGGCACGCAGTTCAACGGCGAGAACATCCTGGCCTCGGCCACCGACTACACGTTCCAGATCGGTGCCAACAACGAAGCCGACCTCGACCGCATCGCCGTTACCGGCTTCGACTGGACGGCCAACGGCGACATCACTGCCGTGACCGGCGCTGCGGTGCTGACGGGTACCGGCACGCCGACGCTGCAGATCGAGGGCACCGATGGCACGGCGGCCCAGGCGGCGATCGAAGCCATCGACACCGCGCTGGACGCCGTCAACAGCCAGCGCGCCACCTTCGGTGCGGTGCAGAACCGCTTCGACAACGTGGTGGCCAACCTGATGGTGGCTTCCGAGAACCAGAGCGCCGCCCGCAGCCGCATCATGGATGCCGACTACGCTGCCGAGACCGCCAACCTGTCGCGCGCCAGCATCCTGCAGCAGGCCGGCAACGCGATGGTCGCGCAGGCCAACCAGCTGCCGCAGCAGGTGCTGGCGCTGCTGCGCTGATCGCCCGGCAACACAGCGCGCGGCCAGCGCCGCGCAGCACGAGGGGCCCGCCAGCGATGGTGGGCCCTTTGCATTGGGGCCTGCAGTGGGCACGGCCAGCACAGGGGCCATGGGGCAGGGAGCAAGGAACAGGGGACAGGGGACCGAGGTCAGGGGAAGGGACCAGGACTGGGCCGCTTTCCTGCGCCTTATCGGGCGAATGCTTCGCCAGGCGCCGCCGTAATCTCGCTATCAGCGTTTCGGTACCCCGTCGGTTCGAACCGCCAGGAGAACCGACTGCCGTCCCTGCCGGGACACCGCCCCAAGGAGATTTGCCGTGCCCCAGACCATCAACACCAACCTGGTTTCGCTCAATGCGCAGCGCAACCTGGCCACCAGCCAGAACTCGCTGTCGACATCGATGCAGCGCCTGTCTTCGGGCCTGCGCGTCAACAGCGCCAAGGACGACGCCGCTGGCCTGGCGATTGCCGAGCGCATGAACACCCAGACGCGCGGCATGAACGTGGCCATCCGCAATGCCAACGACGGCATCTCGATGGCCCAGGTGGGCGAAGGCGCGCTGGGCAAGGTAGGCGACATCTTCCAGCGCATGCGCGAACTGGCCGTGCAGGCCAGCAACGGCACCAACAGCGAAGCCGACCGCACCAGCCTGAACCAGGAATACGTGCAGCTGGCGCAGGAAGCCACCCGGACGCTAGGCGGCACCCAGTTCAACGGCGCCAACATCCTGGCCTCGGCCACGGCCTATGAATTCCAGATCGGCGCCAACAACGACGCCGCGCTGGACCGCATCACCGTCGACGCCTTCGACTGGACGGCATCGGCCGACATCACCGGCTTGCTGGGTGGCGTCGTGCTGACGGGCGCGGATGTGCCGCCGCAGGTGATCGACGGCGTCGACGGCGTCAACGCCCAGACGGCCATCGGCCTGATCGACACGGCCATCAACGCCGTCAACAGCCAGCGCGCCACCTTCGGCGCGGTGCAGAACCGCTTCGACAACGTGATCGCCAACCTGATGGTGGCTTCCGAAAACCAGAGCGCCGCCAGCAGCCGCATCATGGATGCCGACTACGCTGCCGAAACCGCCAACCTGTCGCGCGCGCAGATCCTGCAGCAGGCCGGCAACGCCATGGTGGCGCAGGCCAACCAGCTGCCCCAGCAGGTGCTGTCGCTGCTGCAGCGCTGACGTCAAGATACAAAGTTCACGGCGCGCCGGTCTCAAGTCCGGTGGCGGCCGGCCGAAGAAGGGTCCAAGGGGGTGGCTGCCGGCTGCCCCGAGGACCCTTTTCGCTTTGGCGCGCAGGCGCCCAACGATCCCTTCTGCTGATTCGACCGGCCCCGGGCGCGCCGCGCCCCCGGCCCAACCCTGGGAGCACCCGACCATGGCCACCATCACATCGCTCGGCATTGGCAGCGGCCTGGACATCAACAGCATCGTCACGCAGCTCGTCGCGCTGGAGCGCAAGCCGCTGGAGCAGATGCGCAGCGAAGCCACGCGGCTGCAGACCCAGGTCTCGTCCTACGGCCAGATCAAGAGCCTCTTCAGCGGCCTGCAGGACGCCAGCAACGCCCTGAACACGGCCACGCTGTGGCAACGGTCGGTCGCCACCAGCAGCCGCGACGCAGCCGTTTCCGCCAGTGGCGGCAGCGGGGCCGTCAGCGGCAGCTACACCGTGGCGGTGCAGAAGCTGGCGCAGAGCCAGACCCTGGTGTCGGCCAGCCCGCTGGGCACGCCAAGCAGCCTGGCCGGTGCCGGCACGATGACGATCGAGCTCGGCCGCTGGTCGGGCTCGCCGGCCAGCTTTGCACCCAAGGCCGACAGCACCGCCGTGAACATCAGCATCAGCGACACCGACACGCTGGCGCAGGTGCGCGACAAGATCAACGCTGCCGGCGCCGGCGTCACCGCGACGCTGGTGACCGATACCAACGGCACGCGGCTGAGCATGCGGTCCAACGCCAGTGGCGCGGAGAACGGCTTCCGCGTGCAGGTGAGCGACGCCGATGGCGCGCCCAACGACGGCGCCGGCCTGTCCCGCCTGGCCTACGACCCGCCGGCCGGCACCACGGGCATGGAAAGCCGGACATCGGGGGCCAACGCCGAGCTGACCGTGAACGGCATCGCCATCGAATCCGCCAGCAACGAAGTCAGCAACGTCATCGACGGCCTGAACCTGCGCCTGCGGCAGGAAACCGGCACCGAGCCCGTGACCGTGAACCTGGAAAGCGACCGCGCCGGCGTGCAGACGGCGATCCAGGGTTTCGTCGATGCCTACAACGCCCTGGCGAAGTTCATCAGCACCCAGACGCGCTACGACGAATCGAGCAAGCGCGCCGGCAGCCTGCAGGGCGACAGCGCCATCACCGCCGTGCAGGCACGGCTGAGGGCCGTGCTGAGCATGCCCTCGGCCGCGGCCGCGGCCTTCCCGCGGATCTCGGACATCGGCCTGCAGGTGCAGCGCGACGGCACGCTCAAGATCGACCAGGACAAGCTCGACGCAGCGCTGGAAAAACTGCCCGAGCTGCAGGCCGCCTTCGGCAACAGCAGCAGCGCCGACCCCGGCGCGCAGGGCTTCACGCGCCGGCTGTCGCAGCTGGCTTCGCAGCTGCTGGACATCGACGGCTCGCTGAGCACGCGCACCGAAGGGCTGCAGAAGCTCATCAACAAGAACAGCGACGGCCAGGCGCGCCTGGAAGACCGCGTCTCGCGCTTCCAGGACCGCCTGGTGGCGCAGTACTCGGCCATGGACAGCAACCTGTCGCGCCTGAACGCGCTGGGCGCCTACGTCAACCAGCAGTTCGGCAACACCAACAACAACGGCAACAACCGCTGAGGCCGGGCCGGGGGGCGGAAGTGCTTGCTTTTCGACACCCGCCAGCGCCTCAAGTGGCTGCGGGCCGGGGCCGATAAACAGGTATCGCAGCCTGAGTCTTCCCGCCCCGATGTACGCCAGCCCGAACATGGCAAGACCCTTCGCCCAGCGCCGACTGTCGGCCGGGCTGTACCAGCAGGTGGGGGTCGAATCCCAACTCGCCGGTGCCAGCCCGCATGCCCTGGTGGCGATGCTGTTCGACGGCTTTGTCGAATCCGTCGCCCAGGCCCGCGGGGCCATCCGGCAAGGCGATGCCGCGGCCAAGGGCATGGCCATCGGCCGGGCGGTGCGCATCCTGGAGGAAGGCCTGCGCGCCGGGCTGGACGCCCGCGCCGGCGGTACGCTGGCCAAGGACCTGGACGATCTCTACAGCTATGTCGCGCAGCGGCTCACGCAAGCCAACCTGCGCAGCGACGAAGCTGCGTTGGAGGAATGCCAGCGCCTGATCCAGCCCCTGCGCGAGGCCTGGGCCTCGATCGCCGGCAGCAGCCCGGCGCAGCGCGGCGGCCAGCCCGCCGCGGCGGCCCCAGCCCGTCCAGGCCCATGACCCGGCCGCCACGCCGACAGCCTGGCCGCAGCCGCCACGCCCCGCCCCCGACCCCCCTGCACCGCGCCGAAGCCGCACACCCGATGGACCCGCAACTGCTCAGCTACTACGAGGCCATCGAACGCGCCAGCGCCGAGATGCTGGCCGCCGCCCGCGCCGGCCAGTGGGACGAGGTCGTGCGCCTGGAAGGCGCCTGCGTGCTGCTGATCAGCCAGCTCAAGACCGAAGCCCTGCGCCATGACGACACGGCCGGCAGCGGCAGCACCGAAGCCCGCCTGCGCAGTGCGCGCACGGCCGAGCAGGAAGAAGCCGCGCGCATGAAGTCCCGCATCATGCAGCGCATCCTCATCAACGACGCGGAAATCCGTCAGCTCGCCGAGCCCTGGCTGCAGGACCTCGACGAGACGCTGGCCGGACGCCGCCACGTCGTGCACTGACGACCACAGGCCGCGCCATGTTCCAAGACACCCGGCCCGCCGACCTGGACGCCAGCGGCAGCACCGACGCCTTCGCGCAGTTCCGCGTCAGCCAGCCCGTCGAACGCTTGGCCCTGCTGCGCCAGCTGCGCGACGGCAACACCCCGGTGATCCTGAACGCCCCCGACGGCAGCTCGATGAGCACCGCGCTGTGGGCCCTGGACGACCAGCGCGGCAGGCTCAACTTCAGCGCCGACGCATCTCACCCGCAGCTGCAGGCGCTGGTGGACGCCGACGAGGTGGTGGCCGTGGCCTACCTGGAAAGCGTGAAGCTGCAATTCGATCTGCCCGGCCTGCTGCTGGTGCGCAGCTTCAACGCCTGCGCGCTGCAGGCGGCGATGCCGCGCGACATCTACCGCTTCCAGCGCCGCGAGGCCTACCGCGTGCGCACGCCCGAGCGCCAGGCCCCGAAAGCCTACTTCCGCCACCCCTCGATGCCCGACATGCCACTGGCGCTGCGCGTGCTGGACGTCAGCATCGGTGGCTGCGCACTGTGGCTGCCGCACGACGTGCCCACCCTGCAGGTCGGCACGCGGCTGTCGGAAGTGCTGGTGGAACTGGACGAGCTGACGCGATTCAACGCAGCGCTGACGCTGCAGCACGTGATGGTGCTGCAGACCGGCGACCGCGGTGTGCGCCTGGGGTGCGCCTGGCGGCCGTCCGGCATGCAGGCCGAACGCAGCCTGCAGCGCTGGATCGAGCAGGCACAGAAGCGCCGCCGCCTGCTGACGCTGGGTTGATGCGTCATGCAGCAGCTGCCGGTGGCCGCCGCGAGAGGCTTCACGCTGGTCGAACTGGCCGTGGGCTGCGCACTGGCCGGCATCCTCTTCAGCCTGGCCTGGCCGCAGCTGCGCCCGGCGCTGACACAGGCCGGCCGCGGCGACGCCGTGCAGGCACTGGTGCAGCTGCAGCAGGCCCAGGCCCAGCACCATGCCCAGCACGGGCTGTACGCCCATGACCTGCAGTCGCTGGGGCGGCAGGTCTCGGCCAGCAGCCCGCAGGGCTTGTACGACGTGACCCTGGACGAAGCCGGTGGCGACAGCTACCGCGCCAGCGCTACCGCCCGCCCCGGCAGCCGCCAGGCCAGCGACGGCGACTGCAGCCGCCTGACGGTGCAGGTGCAGCGCGGCTTTGTCAGCCTGGGGCCGCACCCGCGGTGCTGGCAGCCGTGAGCGCAGGCGCACGGACCGGCCGGCACGGCCCGCGCGGGCTGACGCTGCTGGAGGTGCTGGCCACGCTGGCCGTGCTGGCGGTGCTGGCGCTGCTGGCGCTGCCATCGGTCAGCGCCATGGCCCAACGCCAGCAACTGGCCGCCGCCGCCGAAGGCCTGGCCGCCGATCTGGCCGAAGCCCGCATGGAAGCCGCGCGCAGCGGCCAGGCCCTGCACGTGCAATCCCAGGCCGGGACCGGCACCTGGTGCTGGGCCGTGGCCACCCAGGCCGGCTGCGATTGCCAGGCCCCGGCGGCGCCGCAGTGCCGGCTCAAGGCCGTGCAGGCCAGCCACTACCCCGGCATCGCCCTGCTGCAGCCGGTGCATGCCCGGTTCGAGCCCCAGGGCACGGCCCAGGCCGGCCAAGGCAACGCCGCAGCGCCCAGCGGCAGCGCCTGGCGGGCCGATCTGCAGTCCGGCCAGGGCGACCGCCTGCGCGTCGAGCTGGCCACGCTGGGCCGCAGCCGCATCTGCGTGCCGCGCAGTGACGCCGGGCCGGCCCATGGGCCCGGTGCGGCCGCGCTGGCGCGCCGCTACCCCGCCTGCTAGCGGCCACCGGCCTGCCCCGCCCCAGCCCGGCACCACCACCGATGGCCACACGCACGGACGCGCCCCCCCGCACCGCCCACCGGCAGGCCGATGCCCGGCCGCGGCCTGCTGCGCCGGCCGGGCCACTGCACCTGCCAGCCCTGCCGGGGCTACCGCACTTCCACCGCATGCTGTGGGTGGGCGCGGCGCTGCTGGCGTTGATGGCCATGCTGCTGGGCATCGACCGGCTGGCCCGCGCGCACCTGCAGGTCGAGGCCACCCGCACCACCGTCGAGCTGGCCCAGCACCTGCAGCACATCGCCCCCGAGCTGGCCACCGGGCTGCAGGCCGACCTGCCGCTGGCGCTGCCCGCGCCGACGCAGCGCCTGCTGGAATCGCTGGCCGGCATGGCCGGGATGTTCCGGCTGCAGGTCTACGGCGCCGACGGCCACCCCGTGCTGCGGGCCGACCTGGTGCCGGCGCCGGCGGCCAGCCCCGACGCGCCCGCAGCCGACGTCGGTAGCCCGCCACCGGCAGCCACGGCCATCGCGCAAGCCCTGGCCGGGCAGACGCGGCTGGCCATCCGGCAGGGCAACGGCCTGACGCTGCCGCTCGTCTACAGCCAGGCCTTCGTGCCCATCGCGCTGGAAGGCCGCACCGTCGGCGTGCTCGGCATCAGCCTGGACCAGACCGAGCGCGACGAGTTGATCTCGGCGTCGTTCCGCACCGCCGCGCTGCTTTCAGCCGGCGCATTGCTGGCCAGCTTTGCCCTGGGCGTGGCGCTGTGGCGGCGGCGCATGCAGGCCGAGCAGGCCCAGCTGAGCCGGCTGCACTACCTGGCCGAGCACGACAGCCTGACAGCCGCACTGAACCTGCCGATGTTCCGCGAGCAGCTGCGCCTGGCCTGCGCACAGCAGCCGGCCCCGCCGGCCGATGCGACGGAGCCCGCCGCCAGCGGCCCCGGCGTGGCCCTGCTGGTGGTGGACATCGACCAGTTCAAGCACATCAACGAGCACCACGGCCAGGCCGCTGGCGACCAGCTGCTGGCCCAGGCGGCCGAGCGGATGCACAACACCCTGCGCGGCGCCGACCTGCTGGGCCGCCTGGGCGGCGACCGCTTTGCCGTGCTGCAGACCGGGGTCGCTGGCAGCGCCGATGTGAAGGCCCTGGCCGCGCGGCTGCTGGCCGCACTGGCGCAGCCTTACCCGCTGGACGGCGCCGTGGCGCAGGCCACGGCCAGCGTGGGCGCAGCGCTGTGCGGCACCGACGGCCGGGACGCCGACAGCCTGATGCAGCACGCAGAGCTCGCGCTGCAGCGCGCGCGGCGCGACGGCCGCGGCCGCTACGGCTTCTACGACCCGGCAATGGACGCGCTGGCGCAGCGCCGCCGCCAGCTGACGCTGGACCTGGCCCAGGCACTGGAACACGATGGCCTGCAGCTGCACTACCAGCCGCTGGTGTGCGGCCGCAGCGGCGCCCTGCAGGGCTACGAAGCGCTGGCGCGCTGGCAGCACCCGGTGCACGGGCCGGTGAGCCCGGGCGAATTCATCCCCCTGGCCGAGGAAAGCGGGCTCATCCGCGCGCTGGGCCGCTGGGTGCTGCACACCGCCTGCCGTGAAGCTGCGGGCTGGCCGGCCGGGCTGTCCGTGGCCGTCAACCTGTCGGCCGCGCAGTTCACCGACGGCGACGCGCTGGTGGCCGAGATCCGGCAAGCCATGCAGGCCGCGCGCATCCCGCCAGCGCGGCTGCAGCTCGAGATCACCGAATCACTGCTGATGAACGACACCGATCAGGTCCTGCAGACCCTGGGCGCCCTGCAGGGCCTGGGGGTGAAGATCGGCATGGACGACTTCGGCACCGGCTATTCCAGCCTGGCCACGCTGTGGCGCTTCCCGTTCGACAAACTGAAGATCGACCGCGCCTTCACGCAAGGCCTGGCGCGCGACGGCAAGGCCGACCTGATCGTGCAATCCATCGTCTCGCTGGGCCATGCGCTGGGCATGCGCGTGAACGCCGAAGGCGTGGAAACCGAAGCCCAGCGCCGCGCCCTCCAGGCCCTGGGCTGTGACGAGCTGCAAGGCTTCCTGCTGGGACGCCCGCAACCCGTCGGCAAGCTGGCGCACGAGGCTTCCGCGCAGACCTGTCCAGAAGCCGTGACTTAACCAAGGACAGGCGCGGAACCGGCTCTGCCGGGCCGCTGCCTGAGCCCCCTCGGGGGGTGGCGCAGGCGCGCAGCGACAAGCCTGGGGGCTTCTACACCTGCATGTTCATGATCTCGCTGTAAGCCTGCGCCAGCCGGTTGCGCACCTGCAGCGTGGCCTGGAAGCCGATCTGCGCCTTCGTCATCGCCATCATGGTCTGCTCCACGCTCACCGCCGGGTTGCCGAGCATCAGCTCGCGCTGCAGCGTGCTGGCCTCGTTCTGCGACTGGCTGACCGATTTCAGCGCCTGCGCCATCGCCGCCTGGAAGCCGCCGGGGGCCACTGGCTCGGTGCCGGCCTGGCCTTCCAGCCGCATGCCGGCGCGGGCCAACGCCTGGTTGAAATCGAAAGGGGCCAATCGCAGGCCGGACAGATCGTTCATGCTGCCTCCACGCTGCGCACTGTAGGCAAGCCCTGCGGCGCGCGATGGTGCGAACAGCGCAGCCAAGGGCCGCCTTCTCGTGCCACCGGTCACGCAGGCCGACCTCAAGAATGCGGACATGGCGGGCCCCTGACCGGCCGCCACGTCTTCCGCAGTCACCGCACCCCATGGACAACGCCGTCGCCACGACCGCCGCACCACCCCTCGTCCCCGCCAGCACCGGCCTGGCTTCGCGCTGGCAGGCCCTGCCCGGCCGCACCCAGCTGATGGCGCTAGTGGGTGCCGCCGCACTGGTGACGGTGCTGGTGCTGCTGGCGCTGACCAGCCGCGACAGCGACTACCGCGTGCTCTTCCCCGGCCTGGGCGAAAAGGACGGCGGGCGCGTCATCGAGCAGCTCGTGCAGATGAACGTGCCCTACCGCATCGCCGACGGCGGCAACAGCATCCTGGTGCCTTCGGCCCGCGTGGCCGAGCTGCGCATGAAGATGGCCGCCGCCGGGCTGCCCGGCGCCGGCTACAGCGGCAACGGCAGCGCCAGCGGCCCGGGCTATGAGCTGCTGGACAAGGACAGCTTCGGCCAGACGCAGGGCGCCGAGCGCATGAAGTTCCAGCGCGCCAAGGAAGGCGAGCTGGTGCGCTCGATCCAGTCGCTCGAATCGGTGAAGAGCGCGCGCGTGCATCTGGCCTTGCCCAACCAGAACGGCTTCTTCCGTGAGCAGCAAAAGCCCTCGGCATCGGTCATCCTGTCACTGCACCCCGGCCGCACGCTGGACCGCAGCCAGCTGGCTGGCATCGTCAGCCTGGTCTCTTCCAGCGTGCCCGAGATGCACCCCAAGGCCGTGAGCGTGATCGACGGCAGCGGCACGCTGCTCTCAGGCGCGGCCGAAAGCGAAAGCGAAGGCGGGCTGAATTCGCAGCAGCTGCAGTTCCGCCGCGACATCGAAGCCCAGCACCTCAAGCGCGTGCTGGCCCTGCTGGAACCCGTGGTGGGGCGCGACAACGTGCGTGCCACCGTCACGGCCGAGGTCGACTTCGCGCGCGTCGAGCAGACGGCCGAGGCCTACCGCCCGAACCAGGGGCCCGATGCCCCGGTGGCGATACGCGAGCAGCGATCGGAAGAAAGCAGCGGCCCGGGCAACGCCCCGGCCGCCGGCGTGCCGGGGGCCGCCAGCAACCAGCCGCAGGCGCCCGCCAGCGCACCCATCAACGGCCCGGCCCAGGCACTGCAGGGCGCCGGCGGCGCCGCCGGGGCCAGCAACCGGCGCGAGGCCGCCACGCGTTACGAAGTCGACCGCACCGTGACGGTGACGCGCAACGCCGTGGGCAACGTCAAGCGCCTGAACGCCGCCGTGGTGGTGAACCACAAGACCAACACCGACGCCAAGGGCAAGACCACCACCGTGTCGATGACGGACAAGGAGATCGAGCAGCTCACCGCCCTGGTGCAGCAGGGCATCGGCTTCAACGCCGAGCGCGGCGACGCGGTGCGCGTGATCAACGCCCCGTTCCGCACCGATGCCCCGCCGCCCGAGGAAAGCACGCCGCTGTGGCAGCAGCCCTGGCTGCTGGACCTGCTGAAGACCGCCACTGCCCCGCTGGCGCTGGCGGTGGTGGCACTGGTGGCCATCTTCAGCCTGATCCGCCCGGCCGTGCAGCAGATGCTGGCACCGCCCGAGCCGCCAGCGCCCGGCAGCGGGCTGAACGAAGTCGTCGACGGCGATGCCGCGCTGCCCGGGGCGGAAGCACGCGCCCTGCCGCAGCTGGCCGCGCCCGCCAACAGTGACAAGCTCGAAGCCGCGCGCGCCATGGCCAAGCAGAACCCTGCGGCCGTGGCCAACATCGTGCGCGGCTGGGTGTCCGGGGAAGCCTGAGCATGGCCGGCAGCATGGACGAGAAGGGCCTGGAAAGCGCAGCCATCCTGCTGATGAGCCTGGGCGAGGAAGAAGCTGCCGAGGTCTTCAAGCACCTGGCGCCCAAGGAAGTGCAGCGCCTGGGCGAAACCATCGCGCGCATGAAGGCGGTGACGCGCGAGCGCGTGGAAGAAGTGCTAGACGACTTCGAGAAGGTGGCCGCCAGCGAACACATGCTGGTGGCCGACAGCAACGAGTACGTGAAGAGCGTGCTGCGCAAGGCCCTGGGCGAGGAAAAGGCCGGGCTGCTGATCGACCGCATCCTGCAAGGCAGCGACGTCACCGGCATCGAAAGCCTGAAGTGGATGGACCCCACGTCGGTGGCCGAACTGCTGCGCAACGAGCACCCGCAGATCGCGGCGGCCATCCTGGTGCACCTGGAGTTCGACCAGGCTTCCGACGTGCTGAAGCTCTTCACCGAACGCCAGCGCAACGAGGTGATGGTGCGCATCGCCACGCTGGACGGCATCCAGCCGCTGGCGCTGCGCGACCTGAACGAGGTCATGAGCAAGGTGCTGGCCGGTGGCGACCGCAGCAGGAAGAGCAGTCTGGGCGGCGTGAAGACGGCGGCCGAGATCCTGAACATGCTGGGCTCGGCCGTGGAGACATCGGTGCTGGACTTCGTGCGCGAGGCCGATGCCGACCTGGCGCAGAAGATCATGGACAACATGTTCACCTTCGACGACGTCGAGAAGATCGACGACAAGGGCATCCAGGCCCTGATGAAGGAAGTGCAGAGCGAATCGCTGGTGCTGGCGCTGAAGGGCTCCACGCCCGAGCTGAAGGAGAAGATCTTCCGCAACATGAGCAGCCGCGCCGCCGAGACGCTGAAGGAAGACCTGGAATCCCGCGGCCCGGTACGGTTGTCGGAAGTGGAGGCGGAGCAGAAGGAAATCCTGAAGATCGTGCGCCGTCTGGTCGATGAAGGACAGATTGTGTTGGCTGGAGGCGGCGATGAGCAATTCGTCTAGAGGATTCAAGAACATTCCGCCGCCTCCGGGCAGCAAGGCGGGGACGCCGCTGTCGCGCTTCATTCCGCGCGAAGAGTTGGGCGACTTCGCCAGCTGGAAGCCTGGCGCCTTGGGCGACCGGCGCCAGGAGCCGCGCAGCCCGCACCCTGGCGGCGCGCCGGCCGCCGACCCCGCCGCCGCGGCCAAGGTTTCGGAAGACGAATGGCGCGCCCGGCTGGCCACCGCGCGCCAGCAGGGCTACCAGGACGGCTACCGCGACGGCACGGCGGCGCTGGAAGGCTTCAAGCTCAGCTTCACCAGCCAGGCCACGGCGCAGATCGGTGCGCTGCTGGACGGCTTCGATACCCAGTTCGCGGCGCTGGACCGGCGCCTGGCGCAGTCGGTCAGCCAGGTGGCGGTGCAGCTGGCGCAGCAGGTGCTGCGCGCCGAACTGCAGCAGAACCCGGCCGTGGTGGCGCGCGTGGCGGCCGAGGCCGTCAACAGCGTGATGCTGAGCGCCCGCCACATCAGCGTGCACGTGCACCCGGCCGATCTGCCGCTGGTGGCCGAGGGTTCCGAGGAAGCCCTGCGCGCCCGCGGCGCCCGGCTGCTGCCCGACGCCACGCTGGAACGCGGCGGCGTGCGCGTGGTGTCCGACGCCGGCACCGTGGACGCTAGCCTGCCCGCCCGCTGGGCCCAGGCCGCCGCGGCCCTGGGGGCCGACGTGCCCTGGCCGCAGCCGGCGCCAAAACACGACCGCGACGAACCCGCGGAAACGCAGTTCTAACGACCTGCCAGCCCCACGCCCCACGCCCCAGGCCCCATGCCCCAGCCCCCCGCCGCCACGCCCCCGCGCCCACCCGCCATCGCCGAGCGCGTGGAACGCCGCGACCGCCACTGGCTGCGCTACCTGGCCGACCTGCAGGAACACGCCGCCCAGCCGCAACCACTGGCCACCGAGGGCACGCTGCTGCGCGTCACCGGCCTGGTGCTGGAAGCCGCCGGCGTACGCGTGCCGGTGGGCAGCGTCTGCGAAGTGCTGAGCCCCGGCCAGCGCCCGGTGCTGGCGGAGGTGGTGGGCTTCAGCGGCGACCGCGCCTACCTGATGCCCACGGGCGACCTGCATGGCCTGAGCAGCGGCGCGCGCGTGCTGCCGCGCGAAGCACCCAAGGTGCCGCCGCGCTTCGGCACCGACCGCCACCCCTGGCGCCGGCGCGAAGACCGCGGCCTGCACCTGCCCATGGGCGAAGGCCTGCTGGGCCGCGTCGTCGACAGCCAGGGCCACCCGATCGATCGCCAGGGGCCGCTGGCTGACGTGCAGCCCGAGCCCATGGCCCGCCGCGCCATCAATGCCATGGACCGCGCCCCGGTTCGCCAGGCACTGGACACCGGCGTGCGCGCCATCAACGCGCTGCTCACCGTGGGCCGCGGCCAGCGCATCGGCCTGTTTGCCGGCACGGGCGTGGGCAAGAGCGTGCTGCTGGGCATGATGGCGCGCTATACCGCGGCCGATGTCATCGTCGTCGGGCTGATCGGCGAGCGCGGGCGCGAGGTGAAGGAATTCATCGAGGACATCCTGGGCCCCGAAGGCCGCCAGCGCAGCGTGGTGGTGGCCGCACCGGCCGATGCGCCGCCCCTGGTGCGCCTGCAGGGCGCGAGCTATGCCACGGCCATTGCCGAGCACTTCCGCGACAAGGGCCGGCACGTGCTGCTGCTGATGGACAGCCTGACGCGCTATGCGATGGCGCAGCGCGAGATCGCGCTGGCCATCGGCGAGCCGCCGGCCACCAAGGGCTACCCGCCCAGCGTGTTCGCCAAGCTGCCGCAGCTGGTGGAACGCAGCGGCAACGGCCTGCACGGCGTGGGCAGCATCACCGCCTTCTACACCGTGCTGAGCGAAGGCGACGACCCGCAGGACCCGATCGCCGATGCGGCGCGCGGCATCCTGGACGGCCACATCGTGCTCAGCCGCGAGCTGGCCGAAAGCGGCCATTACCCGGCCATCGACGTCGAGAAGAGCGTCTCGCGCGTGATGGGCGCCGTGGTGCCGCACGACCAGGTGCTGGCCGCGCGCCGGCTGCGGCAGTGGCTGGCGCGCCTGAACAAGGCGCGCGATCTGATCCAGCTGGGCGCGTACGCGCCCGGCAGCGACGCCGAGCTCGACACCGCGCTGCGCCAGCAACCGCAGATCGAAGCGCTGCTGCAGCAGGACATGCACGACCGTGCCGCACTGGACGCCAGCCGGGCGCAGCTGCGGGCCGTCACCGGCCTGTGATGCCGCCGCCCGCATGAGCACCGCCTTGCTGACCCTGCTGACCCAGGCCGAGCGCGAACGCGACGCCGCCCTGGCCGCGCTGGCACAGGCCGAAGCCCAGGCCCGCCGGCTGCAGCTGCAGGCCGAGCAGTTGCACCAGTACCGCAGCGAACTGCGCCAGCGCCTGCCCGGGGTGCACGTGCACACGTCGATCGACCGGCTTCAGGTGCACCAGGGCTTCAGCGGCCGGCTGGAAGACGCCATCGACCAGCAGCATGCCCAGCGCCTGGCCGCCATCGCCGCCGTCGACCGGCAACGCCAGGCCCTGCTGCCGCTGGAGCTGCGCGTGGCCTCGGTGCGCCGCCTGCTGGGCCGGCGCGACGAACAGCAGCGCCGCCTGCAGCAAGGCCGCGAGCAACGCCAGACCGACGAAAGCGCCCTGCAGCAGCACCGCCGCGGCGCGGGCGACTTTGCCCTGCCGCATGCCAAGGACACGCCATGACGACCCGCCTCCTGCCCAGCCCACCCGCGGCCCTGCGGCCGGTACCGAACCCGGCGTTGACGGCCGTGGACCCACCGCGCCCGGCCACGGGTGCCGGCCAGGCCTTCAGCGACGACCCCTTTGCCCGCGTGCTGGAGCAGAACCGCCAGGCCGCCCGCCTGCAGGCCCGGCGCGAAGCCGACCGCGAACGCCCCGCGAACGATGCCGCAGGGCCGGGCGGCGCAGGCAATGCAGGCGCACCGTCTGAAGCTGCCGCCGGCCGCAGCCCGGGCCCCAGCGACGCCCCGGCCGCCGCTGGCGCACGCACCGCCAGCCGCGCCGGCGCCAGCGCTGCCGACACGGCCGAAGGCGACAGCGCCACCGCGGCCGGCCGCGACGATGCCGCGCCCGCCAGCCGCCCCGGCCGCCGTGCTGCCGGCCTGCCACCCGGCGCCCCGCGCGCCCGGCCCGGCGCCACGGCGCCGGCCACGGCCACCAGCCCGGAAGGCAGCAACGCCCTGCGGGGCGCCGATGCCGAGCCGGCCGTCGACAGCGATGACACCGCCGCGGCCCGCCTGCGTGCCGCAGCCGGCAGCCCGCGAGCCGACGGCGCCAGCGACGAATCTCGCGCCACGGCCACCGCTGCGCAGCAGGCCACCCGAAACGCCGCCACGCGCGCGGCCCAGGCCGCCGTGGCGCTGGCCGCAGAACGCGCTGCCGTCGTCAAGGCGGGCGCAGGTGCAGGCCAGGCGGCGAGCGACCGCGAAGCCCACGCGCTGCTGCCCTGGCCGCCCGGCGGCGCGCAGGATCTGCACCCCCAGCGCGGTGCGGGCACGCTCGATCATCGCCAGGACGGCTTCGCAGCCCGCCTGGACAGCGCGACCCTGGCCGCCGCAGGCGAATCTGCGGCCGCAGGCAGCGCCGCGGTGGCCAACGCCGGCACGGCAGCGGTACCAGCCGCGCCGACGGGCAGCGCAGGGAACGCTGGCGATGCGGTCTTGCCACTGGGCGCAGACCGGCCCGCCCTGGCAGGCGCGCCTGCCCCGGGCGACAGCGCCCGTGCACCGCAGGCCCAGGCCAGCCTGCCCGCCCCCCCGGGCAGCGCCGGCTTCGCCCCGCAACTGGCCGCGCAGGTGACGCTGTGGCTGAAGGAAGGCGTACAGGAAGCCCAGCTGCACCTGAACCCGGCCGAACTGGGCCCGGTGCAGGTGAGCATCGCGCTCGACGGGCAGGCCGCGCAGGTCAGCTTCGCCGTTGAGCGCCCGCCCACGCGCCAGGCGCTGGAACAGGCCCTGCCAGGCCTGGCGGCCACGCTGGCCGACGCCGGCTTCACCCTGGCCGGCGGCGGCGTCTTCGACCAGCCCCCGCCACCGCCCCGGCAGGAGGGCACACCCTGGCAGGGTGCGAGCCAGCGTGCGCTGGCCCCCAGTGGCGGCGACCCGGGCCACCCCGGCCGGGCCGGCCCGCCCGGCGCGCGTGTGCTGGGCGTGGTCGATGTCTACGCCTGAGCCTGCGCCGAGGCAGCGCAGAACAAGGGGTTTCGGCCCTGCTTTTCGCGGCATGGGCGCAGCCAGGGGCTCTCAATAATGGTTTGAACAGGCCGAGCTGCCTGCGCCCTGCCCCCCTGGCGCGGCGCGGCGAGCCTGGCCGAAGGAGCCCCGATGTCCGCCGCCGCCGCCGAAGCCGCCCCCGCCAAGAAGGGCAACAAGAAGCTGATCATCATCATTGGCGCCGTCGTCGCCGTGCTGCTGCTGGGCGGTGTCGCCGCCGTCGTGATGATGAAAAAGAGCGCCGCCGCCGCAGAAGCCGCCGCGGCCGAAGAGGACGGCGGCGAGAAGGCCGCGCCGAAGAAGCCCAAGGTGGCCAAGCACGACCCGAAGGCCGTGCCCAGCTTCGTGCCGCTGGACCCCTTCACCGTCAACCTGGCCGACCGCGACAGCGAGCGCTATGCGCAGGTGGGCATCACGCTGGAACTGGCCGATGCCACCGTCGAGGCCCAGATCAAGGCCTTCATGCCGGTGATCCGCAACAACATCCTGCTGGCCCTCTCCGACAGCACCGCCGCCGAGCTGATGGCGCGCGACGGCAAGACGCGGCTGGCTGCGCGCATCCAGCGCGAGACCTCGCGCGCGCTGGGCGTGGACGTGCCCGAGGAAGAGCCCGCCGACGCCGAAGCCGAAGACCCGCCGAAGAAGAAGCGCAAGCGCCAGGCCGAACCCGACCTGCCGATCACCGCGGTTCACTTCTCCAACTTCATCATTCAATGAACACGAGCCCCCAAGCTCGCTGGCGCTCGCTACCCCCCGAGGGGGCCGCCCGCCAGCGGACCGGCAGAGCCGGTTCCGCGGCGGGAAGCTTGGCTGGCTTCGCTCGGCAGCAGCGGCTGTCGTTGGGTACGCGAGCATGAATCAGCAGATTCTTTCGCAGGATGAAGTCGATGCCCTGCTGCAGGGCATCACCGGCGAGAGCCAGAAGCTCGAGCAGGAAGAGGTGTCCTCCGGCGGCATCCGTGACTACGACCTGTCCAGCCAGGAACGCATCGTCCGCGGCCGCATGCCGACGATGGAGGTCATCAACGAGCGCTTCGCGCGCAACATCCGCATCGGGCTGTTCAACTTCATCCGCAAGAGCCCGGAAGTGAGCATCGGCGGCATCAAGGTGCAGAAGTTCAGTGCCTTCCTGCGCGAGATCGTGGTGCCGACCAACTTCAACATCGTCAACGTCAAGCCGCTGCGCGGCAACGGGCTGATCGTCTGCGACCCGAGCCTGGTGTTCGCGGTCATCGATTCGCTCTTTGGCGGCGTGGGCAAGTACCACACCCGCATCGAGGGCCGCGACTTCAGCCCGACCGAGCTGCGCGTCATCACCCGGCTGGTGGAAGTCATCACGACGGAATTCAGGAAGGCCTGGACCGGCATCTACCCGGTGGACCTGGAGTACGTGCGCAGCGAGATGCAGCCGCAGTTCGCGAGCATCGCCACGCCCAGCGAGATCGTGGTGGCCACCAATTTCACGCTCGAGATCGGCGAGACCACCGGGTCGGTGCACTTCTGCATCCCGTACAGCACGCTGGAGCCGATCCGCGACGTGCTGTACAGCACCATCCAGGGCGATTCGGCCGAGCCCGACCGGCGCTGGATCAACCTGCTGAAAACCCAGATCCAGTCGGCCGAAGTCGACCTGGTGGCCGAGCTGGCCACCGCACCGGCGACCGTGGAGCAACTGCTGTCGTTCAAGCCCGGCGACTTCATCGAACTCGACCTGGACCCGATGATCCAGGTCAAGGTCGACGGCGTGCCGGTGCTGGACTGCCACTACGGCACCAGCAACAACCGCTACGCGCTCAAGGTGGACCGGCTGATCACGAGTTCCAACCTGACCTGGATCAGCGAGTCCAACGCCAATGGCTGACACCGACGACACCCCAGGCCTGTCCGAAGAGGACAAGATGGCCGCCGAATGGGCCGCCGCCCTGGCCGAAAGCAAGCCCGCCGGCGGCAACACCGCCAGCGAGGTGGCGATGCCGGCCGAGAGCGTGGCGCCGGCACAGTTCACCAACTTCTCGCAGGGCACGCCGGCCGGCAACACCGGCAACGACCTGAACATGATCCTGGACATCCCCGTCCAGCTGACCGTGGAACTGGGCCGCACGCGCATCCCCATCAAGCACATCCTGCAGCTCGCGCAGGGCTCGGTGGTGGAACTGGAAACGATGGCCGGCGAGCCGATGGACGTGCTCGTCAACGGCTACCTGATCGCGCAGGGCGAGGTGGTGGTGGTGAACGACAAGTTCGGCATCCGCTTGACCGACATCGTCACCCCCAGCGAGCGCATGCGGCGCTTGTCCAGAACATGAATGCGTCTTCAGGCATCACGGCGCTGCTGTGGTTCCTGGCCGTCATCGCGGCCATACCGCTGTGCCTGTGGCTGCTCAAGCGCACGCCGCTGGGCCAGGCCGGCGGCGGCGCGGGCACGCCACGCACCGTGGCCGTGCTGCCGCTGACGGCGCAGCACAAGCTGGTGACGGTGGAAGTGGGCCAGGGCGAGGAACGCCTGTGGCTGGTGCTGGGCGTCAGTGCCCAGGGCATCCGCACACTGCACACGATGGCAGCGCAGGCGCACGAGCCGCCGTTGCCCCCACCGCCCCCGGCCGCCGCGTTTGCGCAGTTGCTGGGCCGCCTGCGCCGCGGCAGCGCCGACACTCAGCCGCCGGGGGCGGCATGACGGCCCGGCCACTGCAGCGGCTGGCCCGGCTGGCCGGCCTGGCCCTGGGCCTATGCCTGTTGGCGCTGCCCAGCTGGGCCCAGCAGCCGGGCAGCCTGCCGCTGCTCACCGCCCAGGGCCCGGGCGGCACCAGCTATTCGGTCCCGATCCAGACGCTGATCTTCTTCACCGCGCTGTCGTTCCTGCCGGCGGTGCTGCTGTTGATGACGGGCTTCACGCGCATCGTCATCGTGCTCAGCCTGCTGCGCCAGGCCCTGGGCACGCAGGCCGCGCCGCCCAACCAGGTGATCATCGGCCTGAGCCTGTTCCTCACCTTCTTCGTGATGGCGCCCACCTTCGACCGCGTCTACGAACAGGCCTACGCGCCCTTCGCTGCCGGCACCCTGCCCGCCGATCAGGCGATGGAAGCCGGCATCAAACCCATGCGCGAATTCATGCTCAAGCAGACGCGGCAAAGCGACGTGCAGCTGTTCGCCCGCCTGGCCAAGCTGCCCGCCGACGTGAAGGGCGAGGACGTGCCGCTGCGCGTGCTGCTGCCGGCCTTCGTGACGAGCGAGCTGAAGAGTGCGTTCCAGATCGGCTTCATGATCTTCATCCCCTTCCTCATCATCGACATGATCGTGGCCAGCGTGCTGATGAGCCTGGGCATGATGATGCTGAGCCCGGTGCTGGTGGCCCTGCCCTTCAAGCTGATGCTGTTCGTGCTGGCAGACGGCTGGAACCTGCTGCTCGGCTCGCTGGCGGCGAGCTTCGTGACCTGACTCTTCTTCCGAGACCGACATGGATGCCCAACAAGTTTTCACCTTCGGCCAGCAAGGCCTGTACATGCTGATGCTGGTGTCGGCGCCGATCCTGATCGTGGTGCTGCTGGTGGGCGTGGTGATCAGCGTGATCCAGGCGGCCACGCAGATCAACGAGGCCACGCTGTCCTTTGTGCCCAAGGTCATTGCCGCGGTGCTGACGCTGGCGGTGGCGGGGCCGTGGATGGTCACGCAGCTGGTGGAGTACATCCAGAGGACGTTGCAGACGATTCCTTCTGTCGTCGGTTGATGGTGGGCTTCGGGTGAGTGCCGTGTTGGATGCTCTTGCTTCGAGCCTTTCGACTCGGTGCACCGCCGCGGGAATCCGCCCCGCGATGGCGGGTAACTTCCTTCTGCTGCGCCAGAAGAAAGTCACCAAAGAAGAGGCGCTTAACCGCAATTCGCCGCTGGCCTGCCACCGACATCGCGCGAGAACGACCGCTCACAGCCTCACCCGAGGCGAGCCGCTTCGCTCTCGCTGCTGTCCTTGTCACCCGCCCGACTCAACCACCGTCCGTGCGCCTAACGTCGGCTGCACGCCGAACTCACGAATTGAAAGCCAAGCGCCGTCGACGGCGCGTCCGGGCATGTGGCGCATGCACTGGTGAGCCCGGCGTGCAGCCGGCGTTAACCGTGGTGAAGGTCCGATCATTCGTGCTCGTGACAGGGACAGCAGCGAGAGCGAAGCGGGTCGCTTCTGCGAACGAGCTGAGCGGATGTTTTCGCGC
>JAIXZR010000108.1 GCA_027489455.1 Rubrivivax sp.
CCAGCCCGAGAGCCGTGCGCTCACCAAGCGCCTGCAAGACCTGATCAAGGGCTACGAACACCGCTACGTCGTCTGCGAAGCCACGGCCGAGCCGCAGGCCTATGGCGACCCGGCGGTGTGCGGCGGCGCGTTCGCCTTCGGCTTCGTGCACCACATCATCGAAGCGGCGCGCGGCAAGCCCGAATCGGTGCAGCGCGTGGCCGAGTTCTGGCGCAGCGCCTCGCCCACGATGGCCACCTTCCTGAGCAACCACGACATCTTTGCCGGCCGCCGCGTGATGGACCAGCTGCAGGGCGACGAACGCCGCTACCGGCTGGCCGCCGCCGCCTACCTGCTGCAGCCGGGCACGCCCTTCATCTACTACGGCGAAGAAGTCGGCATGGCCGGCATTCCGCCCGAGCGCTTTGCACCTGGCAGCAGCGCCGACCTGCCCATCCGCGGGCCCATGAGCTGGGCGCCCGACGCACAGCGCGGCGGCTTCACGCGCGGCCAGCCCTTCCGCCCGGTGGCGCCCAACGTGCTGACGCACAACGTACAGATGCAGGCGGCGGACCCGACGTCGCTGCTGAACTTCTACCGCGCGATGATCGGCCTGCGCAATGCCTGGCCGTCGATCGCGCGCGGCAGTTTCGAAGCCTCGTTCCATGATGGCCTGGTGGCCGGCTGGCAGCGCCGGCTGGGGGCCGAGCGCACGGGGGTCCTCATCAACTATGGCGAGCACGCCGCGCGCGTGGCCGTGCCCGGGCTGGCGGCCGGCGAGAGGCTGCAGCGCCTGTGGCCTGCCGGGGCGGCGGGCCGGGCAGGGCATCAGCCCGCCTCATCTGACGCCGCCACACTGGCATTGCGCGGCCAGAGTCTGGTGGTCTATCGCATCCTGCCTGCGGCGCGGGTGGCGGCGCGGCACAGTCGGGCCCCATGACGACACCTGAAGCTTCCACCCCCAGCCGCCAGCCGGTGCCTGAGCCCCAACGCCGCCGCCTTCTGCAGGCCGCTGCCACCCTGCCCTGCTGGGCCGTCGCCGGGCCGGCCGCGGCGCAGGCCACCGCGTCACCCCCACCGTCACCCCCACCCCCGGCCAAGGCCGTGCTGACGGCGCGCGAGCTGCAGGCCGATCTGGCCCTGCTGGCGGAGCTCTACGACACCCTGCATGCCGGGCTGCTGCGCTTCCAGACCGAAGCGCAGTACCACGCCCGGGTGCAGGCCCTGCACCAGACCTTCAGCCGCGACTTGCCGCTGGCCACGGCCTTCCGTGAACTCTCGCGCTTCACGGCGGCCGTGCGCTGCGGCCACACCTACGCCAACTTCTACAACCAGCGCCGCAGCGTGCAGCAGGCGCTGTTCGCGGGCCGCGACAAGCTGCCCTTCACCTTCACCTGGCTGGGCCCGCGCATGGTGGTCACGGGCGGCACGCTGGCGCGCGGCACCGAGGTGCTGGCCATCGACGGCATGCCCGTGGCCGAGGTGCTGGCCCAGCTGCTGCCCCTGGTGCGCACCGACGGCCACAACGACGCCAAGAAGCTGGCCCTGCTGTCGGTGCGCGGGCGCGATGGCTGGGAGACCTTCGACATCTTCTTCGCCCAGGCCTTCGGGTCCCGCAGCCTTTTCGTGCTGGACCTGCGCCTGCCCGACGGCAGCACGCGCCGCCAGGAAGTGCAGGCCATCGGCCTGGAAGAACGCCGCAGCGCCGTGCCCGCCCCGCCCGCCCCCACCGACGCCACCGACGCCACCGACGCCACGCCGCCCTGGCAACTGCGCTACGAGCCTGATGGCAGCGCCGTGCTGACGATGGGCGGCTGGGGCCTGTACAACAGCCGCTGGGACTGGCAGCGCTGGCTGAACGCGGCGCTGGACGAGATCGCGGAACGCCGCAGCCTCGCCCTGGTGGTGGACCTGCGCGACAACGAAGGCGGCCTGGATTGCGGCGACCTGATCCTGGCGCGCTGCGCCACGCGCGTGCTGCGCGACGAAGGCAGCGAGCGCCTGGTGCGCTACCGCCGCGTGCCCGACGCGCTGCGCGCGCCGCTGGACACCTGGGACAAGAGCTTCTTCGACTGGGGCGACCGCGTCGAACCCCTGGCCGGCGCGCGCGAAGGCCGGGGTGAAGACGCCCGCTGGTACCGCTTCGTCGACAGCGCCACCGCCCGCAGCATCGAGCCGCGCGGCCCCCGCTTTGCCGGCGCGCTGCGCGTGCTGACCAGTAGCACCAACAGCTCGGCCACCTTCCGCTTTGCGCAGCTGGTGCGCCAGCATCGGCTGGGCACCTTGATCGGCGGCGCCACGGGCGGCAACCAGCGCGGCATCACCGGCGGTGGCTTCTTCTTCGTGCGCCTGCCCGAGACGGGGCTGGAAGTGGACTTGCCGCTGGTGGGCCAGTACGCGCGCGCCGATGCGCCCGACGCCGGCATCGCGCCCGATGTGCCCGTGGCCCCCACGGTGGCCGACATCGCCGCCGGGCGTGACCCGGTGCTGGCGGCGGCGCTGCGTCTTTAGCCCGGCACCCGCGCGGCCACCTGCGCCAGCCGTGCCAGCGCGGGCGCCAGCGCCTCGCCCAGTATCGGCCAGTCGAAGCGCCAGCCCCAGTTGCCATCGGCCGTGCCGGGGCGGTTCATGCGGTGCTCGCTGCCCAGGCCCAGCAAGTCCTGCAGCGGGGCCAGGGCCAGGTTGGCCACCGAGGTCTGCGTGGCGCGCAGCACCGCCTGCGCCGCCTGCGCCGGGCTGGCGGCGGCGTCGATGCCCAGGTAGGCGGCCGCAAAGTCGCGCTGCTGCTGCGGTGCGCCGGCCCACCAGCCCGCCACCGTGTCGCTGTCGTGCGTGCTGCTGTAGACCAGGCCGTTCGGCACATGCCGGTGCGGCAGGAAGCCGTGGTCGGCCCCCTGCATCAGGCCTTCGTAGACGATGCGCATGCCGGGCCAGCCGTAACGTTCGCGCAGCGCCACCACGTCGGGCGTGATCAGGCCCAGGTCTTCGGCGACGATGGGCAGGCGGCCCAGTTCCGCTTCGATGCGGTCGAACAGCGCCGCGCCGGGCCCGGGCACCCAGCGGCCGCCCATGGCGGTGGGGCAGCTGGCGGGGATCTCCCAATGCCCGGCAAAGCCGCGGAAGTGGTCGATGCGGAAGACATCGGCCTGCGCCAGCGCGCGGCGCACGCGCGCCAGCCACCAGGCGTAGCCCTCGGCGGCCATGGCGTCCCAGCGGTACAGCGGGTTGCCCCAGCGCTGGCCTTCGGGGCTGTAGCCGTCGGGCGGCACGCCGGCCACGGCGGTGGGCTGGTGGTCGGGGCCCAGCAGGAAGAGATCGGGCCGGGCCCAGACGTCGGCGCTGTCGTGGGCCACGAAGATGGGCAGGTCGCCCATCAGGGCCACGCCGGCAGCCTGCGCGGTTTGGCGCAGCGCGGCCAGCTGGGTGTCGAAGCACCACTGGATGAAGGCGTGCGCCTCGATGGCGGTGGCGTGGCGCTGGCGCGCGGCGGCCAGGGCGGCAGGCTCGCGGCGGGCCAGGGCACCGCCGTCTTCTGGCCAGGCCCACCAGGGCTGGCCCTGGTGGGCTTCCTTGAGCGCGGCGTAGAGCGTCCAGTCGGCCAGCCAGCTGGCCTGGGCTTCGCGCCAGGCGGCAAAGGCGCTGCGCTGCGCTGGCGTGGCGCGGGCAGCAAAGCCGGCGGCAGCGGCGTGCAGCCGTGCCATGCGCCAGGGGCCGGTGGTGGCGAAGTCGATGCGCTGGCGGTTGAAGGCCGGGGGCTCGGCCAGCGCGGCGGCATCCAGCCAACCGGCCTGCGCCAGCGGCGGCAGCGCCACCAGCAACGGGTGCCCGGCAAAGGCCGAAGGGCTCTGGTACGGTGAATCGCCGGGCCCGGCCGGCCCCACGGGCAGCACTTGCCACAGCCGCTGCCCGGCACCGGCCAGCCAGTGCACGAAGCGGTGCGCGTCCTCGCCCAGGTCGCCGCTGCCGTGGGGGCCGGGCAGGGCGGTGAGGTGCAGCACGACCCCGGCGCGGCGTTCGTTCAGGTTCATCGTCAGGCCCCAAGTCTTGTAGTAATGCTACATCTGCCAAGCCCGAGAAAAAGCTAAGTGTCTGATTTTCAAGGGTAAACGCCAAAAGTTCGGTGGGTAGAGCCGGTTGTTGCTGCCGCCTGGCGCCTGTATATTCTCTACAAAGCGGCCCTGAAACCAGGGGCCCAGCGGAGACAAGACGTGGCCGACGTGAAGTTGTCCGGGGTCGGCAAGGCCTACGGCGAAGTGAAGATCCTGCGCGGCATCGACCTGGAGATCCGCGACGGCGAATTCATGGTGTTCGTCGGCCCCAGCGGCTGCGGCAAGAGCACCCTGCTGCGCACCATCGCCGGGCTGGAAGACATCACCGAAGGCACCTTGGCCATCGGCGGGCGCGTCGTCAACGACGTGCCGCCGGCCGAGCGCGGCATCGCCATGGTGTTCCAGAGCTACGCGCTCTACCCGCACATGAACCTGTTCGACAACATGGCTTTCGGCCTGAAGCTGGCCAAGGTGCCCAAGGCCGAGATCGAACAGGCCGTGAACAGCGCAGCCAAGATCCTGAACATCGACCACCTGCTGCAGCGCCTGCCCAAAGACCTGTCTGGCGGCCAGCGCCAGCGCGTGGCCATCGGCCGGGCCATCGTGCGCCAGCCGCAGGTCTTCCTGTTCGACGAGCCACTGTCGAACCTGGACACCGCGCTGCGCGTCAAGATGCGCTACGAATTCGCCAAGCTGCACCAGGAATTCAAGACCACGATGGTCTACGTCACGCACGACCAGGTGGAAGCCATGACGCTGGCCGACCGCATCGTCGTGCTGCAGGCCGGCCGCATCGAACAGGTGGGTGCGCCGATGGCGCTGTACGACCACCCGGCCAACCTGTTCGTTGCTGGCTTCATCGGCAGCCCGGCGATGAACTTCCTGCGTGGCGAACTGCTGCAGGCCAGCGCCGGTGAAGCGCTGGTGAAGCTGGCCGGCAGCGGCGAGACACTGCGCTGCGCGGTAGACGCCAGCCGCGCGAAAGCGGGCGACGTCGTGACGCTGGGCCTGCGCCCCGAACACCTGGAGGCCGGGGGCAGCGCTGCCGACGGCACCAACGCCCTGCAATGCCGCGTGACCTTCGTCGAAAGCCTGGGCAGCATGACCCACGCCTACTGCAGCCACCCCGCGCTGGACGAGGTGCTGACCTGCACCGTGCCTGGCGACCAGAAGCTTGCCGCTGGCAGCACGCTGGCGCTGCAGGTGCCACCGACCCGGACTTATCTTTTCGACGCCCAGGGCGTCGCGTTCATGCGCACGACGCAGGCCCACGCGCATGCGGCCTGACGCACGCTGGCGCCCGCATCTGGCTCTGCGTCTGCCCCTGCGCCTGGCAGCAGCGCTGGGCCTGGCCGCGCTGGCCACGGCCACGGCGGTGGCACAGCCGCTGCGCCTGCTGGTGTGGATCAACGGCGACAAGGGCTACAACGGGCTGCAGCAGGTGGGCGACCGCTTCACCGCCGAATCGGGCGTGCAGGTGGTGGTGCAGCACCCCGAAGGCGCGCCCGACAAGTTCCAGGCCGCGGCCGCCGCGGGCAAGGGCCCGGACATCATGTGCTGGCCGCACGACCGCGTGGGCGAATGGGCCAAGTCGGGCCTGATCGTGCCGGTGCGCCCGGCCAGGCGCGTGCGCGACGAGATCGACGAAGCCGCCTGGCAGGCCTTCAGCTACCGCGGCCAGACCTGGGGCTATCCGCTGTCGATCGAGGCCGTGGGCCTGATCTACAACAAGGCGCTGGTACGCACGCCGCCCACCCGCTGGGAAGACGTGCTGGCGCTGGACGACCAGCTGCAAAAGCAGGGCAAGCGCGCCATCCTGTGGCCGTACAACCAGTCGTTCTTCAGCTGGGCGCTGCTGGCCGGTGCAGGCAGCGAGGTCTTCGGCCGCAGCGCGCAAGGCGAACCGGACCCGAGGACCACCGGCATCAACAACCCCGGCGCGCTGCGCGGCGTGCAGATGCTCGACCGCCTGATCCGCGAAGGCCGCATGCCGCGTGGCGCGCGGTATTCTGAAATGGAAGCCTCGTTCGCACGTGGCGCGGTGGCGATGATGATCAGCGGCCCCTGGGCCTGGGACAACGTGCGCAAGGTCGGCATCGACTTCGGCGTGGCGCCTATTCCAGGCTTTGACGGCCGCCCGGGCAAGCCCTTCGTGGGCGTGCTGGGCTGAATGGTCACCGCGCCCAGCCGCATAAAGGACGTGGCGCGCGAATTCATCGAGAACCACCTGCTGAAGGTCGAGAGCCTGAAGATCATCAGCGCCGACGTGCCCCTGGGCACGCCGGCCAACAAGGCCTACTACCGCGAACTGAGCAGCGACCCGCGCATCGTCGCCACCATGGCCAACGCGCGCGCGGGCGAGCCCATTCCCAACATCCCCGAGATGGGCCGCTTCTTCCCGGCCATGGACGCCGCGCTGGAAGCCATCACCAGCGGCCGGCAGGCGCCGAAAGAAGCGCTGGACGGCGCAGCCGCCCGGATGTTGTCGAGATGAGCCGCAGCCTGGCAGCAGCCCCAGCGCGCACGCCCTGGTTGCAGGCGGGCATCGGCGCGCTGGCCGCCATCGCCCTGCTGTGGTTCGTCTTCGGCCTGTACACCGCCGGGCAGCCGATGGTGGCCATGGGTGCGCTGGTGTTCGGTGCGGCGGCCATCGTCGTCTACGCCACGGCCACGTCGGTGGCCTGGAAGTACCTATTCCCGGGCGTTGCCGGCATGCTGCTGTTCGTGGCCTTTCCGCTGCTCTACACGGTCCAGATCGGCTTCACCAACTACTCGTCGAGCAACTTGCTGACGCAGGAGCGTTCTGCAGCCTACCTGCTGGACCAGACCGTGGTGGACGAAGCCAGCGCGCGGCGCTACACGGTGCACCGTGAAGGCAAGGCCTACCGCCTGCGCCTGGCCCCGGCCGAAGGCAGTGCCGGTGTTGCACTGCTGAGCCCCCCGCTGCCGCTGGACGGCAGCGCTGCTGCACCCGTGCCGCTGTCTGCACAAGGCAGCACCGCCCTGGCCGAGCCGCTGGGCCTGCGTGACGTGATCGCCCTGCGCAGCGGGCTGCTGCCGCTGCAGTTGCAGCTGCCGGGCGCCGACGGATCGGGCGGCAACGGATCGGGCGAGGTGCTGCGCTATGCCGGCCTGCGCGAGTTCGGCCGCATCGAAGCCCTGTGGCAAGCCCAGCCCGGTGGCGCGGTGAAGCAGTTGGCCAGCGGCACGGTCTACGCGCCCAACCCGGCCACCGGCTTTTTCGAGAGCCCCAGTGGCGAACGCGTGCAGCCGGGCTTCACGGTGGGCGTCGGGTTCGCGAACTACAGCCGCATGTTGCTGGACGCTGATTTCCGCGGGCCGTTCGTCAGCATCTTCATCTGGACGGTGCTGTTCGCGGGCCTCACGGTGCTGTTTTCCACCGCCATCGGCATGACGCTGGCGGTGCTGCTGGAATGGCCGGCGCTGAAGGGCCGCGCGCTCTA
>JAIXZR010000228.1 GCA_027489455.1 Rubrivivax sp.
AGGCGGCCGTAGCGATCCGACAGCAGCTTGGTCATCGGCACGCGGCACAGGCGCTCGACGTGGTTGACGATGCGCTCCTTCAGGGTCGCCATCATCAGCGCCGGATCGCGGTGCGCACCACCGTGCGGCTCCGGCACGATTTCGTCGATCAGCTTGAATTCGAGCAGGTCCTTCGACGTGACGCGCATCGCCTCGGCGGCTTCCTTGGCACGCTCGGCCTTCTTGAACAGGATCGAGGCGCAACCTTCCGGCGAGATCACCGAGTAGATGCCGTACTGCAGCATCATCACGTGGTCGGCAACGCCGATCGCCAGTGCACCACCGGAACCGCCCTCGCCAGTCACCGTGGCGACGATCGGTGCACGCAGCTTGGACAGTTCGAACAGGTTGCGGGCGATCGCTTCCGACTGGTTGCGTTCTTCGGCACCGATGCCCGGGTAGGCGCCCGGGGTGTCGACGAAGGTGAACACCGGCAGGCCGAACTTTTCGGCCAGCTTCATCAGCCGCAGCGCCTTGCGGTAGCCCTCGGGCCGGCTCATGCCGAAGTTGCGCTGCGTGCGCTCCTTCGTGTCGCGGCCTTTCTGGTGGCCCAGCACCATGCAGGCCTGCCCGTTGAAGCGGGCCAGGCCACCGACGATGGACAGGTCGTCGGCGTAATGGCGGTCGCCGTGCAATTCCTGGAAGTCGGTGAAGATCTGGCTCACGTAGTCCAGCGTGTAGGGGCGCTGGGGGTGGCGGGCGATCTGCGTCACCTGCCAGGGCGTCAGGTTGGAGTAGATGTCCCGCGTGAGCTGCTGGCTCTTGGCCGAGAGGCGTTCGATCTCGTCGGAGATGTCAACGGCCGATTCGTTCTGCACGTAGCGCAGCTCGTCGATCTTCGACTCGAGCTCGGAGATCGGCTGCTCGAAGTCCAGGAAGTGTCTTTTGCTCATGGTGCCCGCTTCAGTAGTCCGAGGGGACGGGATCGAGGCTGCGCCAAATATACCAAGTGGCCACAGAGCGGTAGGGCGCCCAGGCCTCGCCCACTTCGCGCGCTTCGGCGCGCGACACCGGCTCGCCGCTGAAATAGTTGAGGCTGATGCCCTTGATCAGGCCCAGGTCGTCCAGCGGCATGACGTTGGGGCGCATCAGGTGGAAGATCAGGAACATCTCTGCGGTCCAGCGGCCAATGCCGCGGATCGCGACCAGCTCGCCGATGATGGCTTCGTCGTCCATCGCCTGCCAGTCGGCCTCGTGCAGGGCCTCGCCGGCAAAGTGGCGGGCCAGATCGAGCAGGTACTCGCATTTGCGCGCCGACAAGCCCGCCTCGCGCATGCGCGCCGGCTCCAGGGCGCGCACCTGGGCTGCCTGCAAAGCGCTGCCCGGCGCTGCGGCCAGGGCACTGAAACGGTCCCAGACCGACTGCGCCGCCTTCACCGAAATCTGCTGGCCGACGATGCTGCGGGCCAGCGTGGTGAAGGCATCTCCGCGGCTGCTCAGCCGGGCTTCGCCGAACTTGGGGATCAGCTTCTTCAGGACCCGATCGCGCCGCGACAGATGGCGGCAGGCATCGTCCCAGTAAGGCGGCGTGACGTGGCCCGAAGGCACAGGGGCAGGCTGACCCGCGGCCCTGGGCATGTTCAGGCCTTCACCCAGGTCGTGCCCTGGGGCGAATCCTTCAGCACGATGCCGGCCGCCAAAAGCTCGGCTCGGATGCGATCGGCCGCCGCGAAGTCGCGTGCCGACTTGGCCGCAGCACGCTGTGCGATGCACGCTTCGATCTCGGCCTCGTCCAGCGTGGCACCGCCTTGCAGGTAGGCCTGGGGCGGCTGCTGCAGCAGGCCCAGCACGCCGCCCAGCGCCTTCAGCAGCGCGGCGTCCTGCACCTGCCCGCGGTTGGCTGCGGCGGCCAGCTCGAACAGCACCGCCACCGCGGCGGGGGTGTTGAAGTCGTCGTCCATCGCGGCCTTGAAGGCGGCAGCCCGGGGCTCGGCCCAGTCGACTGCCGCCTGTGCAGGCACGTCCCCAGCGGCCTGCAGGGCGGTGTAGAGGCGCTTGAGCGAACTGCGTGTCTCCTCCAGCGCCACGGTGCTGAAGTTGAACGGGCTGCGGTAGTGCGTGCGCAGCATAAAGAAGCGGATGGTCTCGCCATCGAAGGACTTCAGCACATCGGCGATGGTGAAGAAGTTGCCCAGCGACTTGGACATCTTCGTGTCGTCGACATTCAGGAAGCCGTTGTGCATCCAGGTCCTGACGAAGGGCTCGCCGCTGGCGCCTTCGCTCTGCGCGATCTCGTTCTCGTGGTGCGGGAACTGCAGGTCCATGCCGCCACCGTGGATGTCGAAAGGCTCACCCAGCAGGGCGCAGCTCATCGCCGAGCATTCGATGTGCCAGCCCGGGCGGCCATCGCCCCAGGCACTGGGCCACTGCGCTTCGGCGGGCTCGCCGGGCTTGGCTCGCTTCCAGAGCACGAAGTCCAGCGGGTCCTGCTTGTCGTCGGCCACGGCCACGCGTTCACCGGCGCGCAGCTCGTCCAGGCTCTTGCCGGACAACCTGCCGTAGCCGGCAAAGCGCCGCACCGGGAAGTTCACGTCGCCCCCTTCGGCCTGGTAGGCCAGGCCCTTGTCGTGCAGCCGGCCGATGATGTCCAGCATCTGCGGCACGAATTCGGTCGCCCGCGGCTCATGCGTGGGGCGGGCCACGCCCAAGGCGTCCAGATCGCGATGCATCGCGGCGATCATTTCGTCGGTGAGCTGCCGGATGGTGAGGCCGCGCTCCAGCGCACGCCGGATGATTTTGTCTTCGATATCGGTGATGTTGCGCACGTAGGTCACGCGATAACCGCTGGCCAGCAGCCAGCGGTAGACCACGTCGAAGGCCAGCATCATGCGCGCGTGGCCCAAGTGGCACAGGTCATAGACCGTGATGCCGCAGACGTACATCCGCACGTGGCCAGCTTGCAGTGGGACGAAGGCTTCGAGCCGGCGCGACAGGGTGTTGTGGATGCGTAGCGTCATGCCTGGCGGCCGGCGGGGCTGAGAAAGGGTGTGGGACAGCGTGTGCCCGTCGGCCGCGGTTTCCCGCGGGTGCTGCGAACACGTCGCGAGCGAGGTATTCGCCGGCTGCGGGGGGCGGCCGATAGAATCGATTTCAGTATAGCCCTGGGGTCGGCGCCGGCCACGATCGCCACGCCCTCCAAGCCCCCAGCAGTCCCCCGATTCCGAGGGCCCGTCGGCCCAGCCCGACGCCCCAGGCCCCAGGCGCCAGGCCACGGGTCATTCACCCAGGCCACCCCAACAGCATGCTGCCCCAAGCTCGCCCTTCCCCTGCCCTGCGGTGCCAGGCGTCGATGCCGGCACCCCGAGCTCGGCCGAAGGCGGGCTGGGCCCCGGGTGCCTGGCGCTCGACGGCCTTTGTGCTGATGCTGGCTTGCGGCGCCCTGGTGCCAGCAGCGCAAGCCGCCGAACTGGACGATGCACGCGAACGCCTGGCCCGAGGGGACGCCGCTGGCGCACTGGCGGTGGTGCAGCAGGCCCTGGCGCGCCAGCCTGACAACGCGCAGCTGCGCTTCATGCAGGGCGTTTCGCTGATGGACCTGGGCCGTGACAGCCAGGCACTGGCGGTGTTCCGCGAACTGCACCAGCAGTACCCCGAGCTGCCAGACCCCCTGAACAACATCGCCCTGCTGCAGGCCCGGGCCGGGCAGCTGGAAAGCGCGCGACAGAGCTTGCAGGAAGCGCTGCGGGCCGACCCGCAGCACCGGGCTGCCCGCACCAACCTGGGCCAGGTGCACCTGATGCTGGCGGTGCAGGCCTGGGAGCAGGCGACAGCCGGCACGGCAGGCGCCGCGGCCGATCCGGCCGTGCTGCGCAAACTGCAGATCGCGCGCGGCCTGCTGGTGAACCCGGCGTCACCGCTGTCGCCGGCCCTGCCTGCGGCGACCAGCCCGCCCGCAGCCCGCTAGACTCGCGCCCGCCGCGCCTGGTGCACGCCCCGTGCCCAAGGCGGGCACTCTCACCGTGCCGTGGACACCCGATGAAACAGCTATCCCGCCTGATCCTTGCAGCCGCCACCCTGGCCAGCCTGGCCGTGCCCGCCCTGGCCGAGACCGTGCGCCTGAAAACCAGCCTGGGCGACATCGTCCTGCAACTGGACCGCGAAAAGGCCCCGAAGACCGTCGAGAACTTCGTCGGCTACGTGAAGAGCCGTCACTATGACGGCCTGATCTTCCACCGCGTCATCGACGGCTTCATGGTGCAAGGCGGCGGCATGACGCCCGATCTCACGGAGCGTCCAACGCGCCCCCCCATCCCACTTGAAAGCCGCAACGGCCTGTCTAATGTGCGCGGCAGCATCGCCATGGCGCGCACGGCGGTGCCGGATTCGGCGACGTCGCAGTTCTTCATCAACGTGGCCGACAACCTGCGCCTGGACCAGGCGAACGCCCGTGATGGCGAGGGCTATGCCGTCTTCGGCCGCGTGGTCGAAGGCATGGACGTGGTGGACAAGATCCGTCTCCTGCCCACCCAGCCGCGCGGCACGCACGGGAACCTGCCCGTCACCCCCGTGCTCATCATCAAAGCCACCCTGGAGAAGTAAGACATGACCAAGACCGTTCAGATGGACACCAGCGCAGGCCGCCTGCGCATCGAGCTCGACGACGAGAAGGCGCCGCAGAGCGTGGCGAACTTCCTCGCCTACGTCGAGCAGGGCCATTACGACAACACCGTGTTCCACCGCGTGATCCAGGGCTTCATGGTGCAGGGTGGCGGCTTCGAGCCCGGCATGAAGCAGAAGGGCACCAACGCGCCGATCCCGAACGAGGCCAACAATGGCCTGAAGAACAAGAAGTACACGCTGGCCATGGCCCGCACGAATGACCCGCACAGCGCCACGGCCCAGTTCTTCATCAACGCCGCCGACAACGCGTTCCTGGATTTCCGTGCCGAGAACGCGCAAGGCTGGGGCTACGCCGTCTTCGGCCGGGTCGTGGAGGGCACCGAGGTGGTGGACGCCATCGAGCGCGTGCGTACCGGGCGCAAGGGCTTCCACGACGACGTGCCGCTGGACGACGTGCGCATCGAGCGCGTCACGCTCCTGGCCTGATGGGCGCTGCGGGCGCCGACACCCCGCCGGCAGCGCGCCCGCTGCCTGAAGCCCTGCCGCCGCCGCTGCCGAACTTCTTCGAGTTCCTGGCGCCCGAGCAGTGGACGGCGATCGATCTCATTTCCGACCTGCACCTGTGCGAATCCATGCCGCGCACGTTTGCGGCCTTCGCGCACCACGTGCGCGAAACGCCCGCCGACGCGGTGTTCGTGCTGGGTGACCTGTTCGAAGTCTGGGTAGGCGACGACGCCCGCGCGCGGCCCTTCGAGGCGCGCTGCGTCGATGCGCTGGCCGATGCTGCCAGCCGCCGCGTGCTGGGCATCATGGTGGGCAATCGCGATTTCCTGCTCGGCTCGGCGATGCTGCGGGCCTCTGGCGCCGTGGGCCTGCCGGATCCGACCGTGCTGAAGGCCTGGGGCCAGCGCGTGCTGCTCAGCCACGGCGACGCGCTGTGCCTGGACGACCTGCCCTACCAAGCCTTCCGCCAGGAAGTCCGCAGCCCGGCATGGCAGCAGAGCTTCCTGCAACGCCCGCTGGCCGAGCGCCTGGAAATCGCGGCCCAGATGCGCCGCGCGAGCGAGGCGCGCCGCCGCTTCGATGGCGATGTCGCCAGCGACGCCGATGCCGGCGAGGCCGTGCGCTGGATGCACGCCATGGGTACCTCGGAACTGGTGCATGGCCACACCCACCGCCCGGGCAGCAACACCCTGGCGCCGGGCTTCAAGCGCCATGTGCTGAGCGACTGGGATCTCGACACCGCCGCCGGACCGCCCGCAGCCCGCGCTGAAGTGCTGCGGCTCAGCCGCGACGGCTTCCAGCGGCTGCCGCCGCTGGCCGGCTAAGCCCCGGCTGAAGGCTGCACCGGGCCATGCTGCAGCATTGGTGGCAGCGCCTGCAGGCGCGGCGCGAGCAGGCCGCGCTGGCGCGGCGGCAGATTCCGGCCGACCTGTGGAAACGCACCCTGGTGCGGTACCCCTTCCTGCGCCGCCAGACGGCCGAGGACGCGCAAGAGCTGCTGCGCCTGACGCGGCTGTTCCTGGACCGCAAGGAATTCCACGCCGCTGGCGGCTTGCGCCTGAACGATGCGATGGTCGTGGCCATCGCTGCGCAGGCCGTGCTGCCCGTTCTACGGCTGGGCCTGGGGGCTTACGACGGCTTCGTCGGCATCGTCGTGCATCCCGGGCAGGTGCTGGCGCGGCGCGAAGTGGCCGACGACGACGGCCTGGTGCATGCCTACGACGAGGTGCTGGCCGGCGAAGCGATGGAAGGCGGGCCGGTGATGCTGTCGTGGCAGGACGTGCGTGCGGCGGGCAGCGGGGCGGCCCCGGGCTACAACGTCGTCATCCATGAGTTCGCCCACGTGCTGGACATGCAGGACGGCCTGGCCGACGGGGTACCCCTGCTGCCGCCGGAATTGCCACGCAACGAATGGCTGCCCACCCTGCTGGGCGCGCACGACGACTTCGCCAGCCGCGTGGAACGCGCGGAGTCAGAAGGTTGGCAGACAGGCTTGGACCCCTACGGCGCCAACGGCCCCGAGGAGTTCTTCGCGGTAGCCAGCGAAGCCTTCTTCACGCACCCGCAGATGCTGCAGCAGGAGCACGCCGACATCTACGCGCTCTTCCAGCGCTACTACCGGCAGGACCCGCTGACCGAGACAGCCACTCGCCGCCCGTAGGCAGCGGCCCGGCCCTCACAGCGCGGCAACGGCGCTCAGGCCGCGGTTGCTTCGGTCTTGGGCTTGTCGCTGCGCTTGGGCGGCTGGATGTCGAGCGAGACCTCGCCCTGATCGTCGACGTCCACGGTCAGGCGCCCGCCATCGACCAGGCGCCCGAAGAGCAGTTCGTCGGCCAGCGCGCGGCGGATGGTGTCCTGGATCAGGCGCTGCATCGGTCGTGCGCCCATCAGCGGATCGAAGCCCTTCTTGCCCAGCAGCTTGCGCAGCGCGTCGGTAAAAGTGACTTCGACTTTCTTCTCCGTCAGCTGGCTTTCCAGTTGGAGCAGGAACTTGTC
>JAIXZR010000173.1 GCA_027489455.1 Rubrivivax sp.
ATCCGGCACTGCACGCTTTCATAGGGGCGCCCCACGGTACCGGCGGCGTCCAGCCCGCCTTCGGTGATGTGCGTGGCGCCCAGGTTTTCCGTCATGCCGTAGCCCTCGGCCAGGCGCAGACCCAGGCGCGAATACCAGCGCAGCAGCTCCAGCGGCATGGGCGCGGCGCCGCCGGCGGCGAAGATGCAGTCCTGCAGGCCCAGCGCGCCGAGCACCTTTTTCTTGACCACGCCGTTCAGGATCGGCAGCTTCAGGAACAGGTCCATCTTCTTGGGCGGCATCTTGGCCTGCACGCCCTGCTGGAACTTCACCCACAGCCGCGGCACGCTGAAGAACACCGTTGGCCGCGCGCGCTGCAGGTCGGCCGTGAAGGTGTCCAGGCTCTCGGCGAAGTACACGTGCATGCCGGTGGCCAGCAGGCCGTGCTCGACGAGGCTGCGCTCGACCACGTGCGACAGTGGCAGGTAGCTCAGCATGCGGCCGTCCTGCCGCAGCGGCACGCGCTTCAGGCCGTCCTGCACCGCCAGCGCGAAGTTGCCGAAGGTGTGCATCACGCCCTTGGGCGCCCCGGTGGTGCCCGAGGTGTACATGATCGTGCACAGCTCATCGGCCGGCCGCACCGGCTGCCCGGCCAGCGGCGCGGTGCGGGCGGTGATGTCTTCCCACTTCGTGTAGCTGGCCAGCGCGTCGGCCGGCGCCAGCGGCAGCACGATGCAGGGCAGGCCGGCAGGGATGCCCGGCTTCATGCCGGCCCAGCCGTCGAGCTTGCCCACGAACAGCAGCTTCGATTCGCTGTGCTCCAGGATCTGCCGGATCGTGCCGGCGGCCAGCGTGGGGTACAGCGGCACCGAGACGTGGCCTGCCATCCAGATCGCGAAATCGGCCATCAGCCAGTGCGAGGTGTTCTTCGACAACAGCGCAATGCGCGACCCGGGCGGCAGCCCCAGGCTCTGCAGGTGCGCGGCCATGCGCCGCACCTGGTTCAGCAGCTCGCCGAAAGTGGTTTCGGCCACCGCGCCGCCGCCCAGGGGCTGCGTCAAGGCCACACGCTCGGGCGTGGTGGTTTCCCAGTGATACAGGCGCTGCAGGGCGAGCGTCTCGGGCTTGGCGATTTGGGCCATGGCGGTGCGAGCTGCCAGAGGGCAGCCAGTTGCAGGAAAAGCTCGCGAGGCTACCCAAGGCCCGGGGCTTGTGACAGCAGGTCTTCCCGCAGGCCCACCCTTTTGGGTGGGCTGTGCCCCGCGCGGCGGGATCAGGCCATGGCGCCGGTTTCGTCGGCCTCTGCCAGCTGGCCGCCCACGCGCTGCAGCGCGCGCAGCACCAGCAGCGGGTCCAGCTCGGCCTGTGGCGCCACGGCCTCGATCAGCGCCGGCAGGTCGTCGGGCGCGTCCAGCCAGCCGCCCGCCAGCACCGAAAGCGCGCAGATCGGGCGCCGCGCCGGGATGTCGGGCAGGCGCAGCGTGGCGCGGGCCTGCACGTGGTGGCGCACGCTGGCCACGGCCGCGGCACCCAGGCCCCAGCTTTCGCACAGCGCCGCGCCCAGGGCGTCGTGGCTGACGCCGAAGCCGGTGTGCTCCAGCTGTACCAGCGCCGTGTCGTCCTGCACTGCGCGCAGCATGCTGCGGTAGTGGTCGGGCGCATGCCGGAACAGCACCGCCTTGCCGCATTCCTCGAACAGCCCGGCCGAATGCGCGCCCCAGGCGTCCAGCGACAGCGCGGCCGCCAGCCGCCCCATCAGCAGCCCGCGGCGTGCAGCCCGATGCCAGATCGGATCGAGCTCGGGCGCGGGCGGGAAGGCTGCGCGCAGGCCCATCTCGAAAGTGATCGCCGCCACTTCCCGCATGCCCAGGTAGGTGACGGCCTGCTGCACGCTCTGCACGCGCCCGCGCAGGCCGTACAGCGACGAATTGACGGCCTTCAACACCGCCGATGCCAGCGCCATGTCGGTCTCGATCAGCGCCGATGCCGCCTGCAGGTTGATGTTCTCGTCGGCCAGCAGCAGCGACAGCTGCACCAGCGATTGCGGCTGGGCCGGGATCGCGATGTCCAGCGTGCGAAGTTCAGGGTTCACGGACATGGCAGCGACCGGCGGGGAGGTGCGCGGATCCTAGGCGGCCGCCAGTGCCGGGAGCACACGAAAAAGCGCCGTCGGTGCGGCGCTTTTTGCCCCTCAGGATCCCGTGGCTGGCATCGATCCACCGGGGCCTGGCCCGCAATGCCGATCGATCAGCCCGATGCAGCTTGTGGCCTGGGGACACCTGCTGGACAGTCACCAGCCGAGGGGGGCTGCTGGTGCCGGGCCGTTGCCTGGCCAGGGGGCGATGGCTCGCCTTGTCTCCTCGAACCTCCCGCGGCCGCACCAAACGGGCGTGCCGCACGAGTCGCGGGAATGTAGTCGGGCGCCGGGCCGGCAGCATCCGGACTAACCCGCCGGCGTCACCCCTCAGCGCGCAAGGTGACTGCCCAGCACGGGGAACAGCTTGGTCAGGCCATCGGCCAACAGCTCCACCGCCATCGCAGCCAGGATCAGGCCCATGAGCCGCGTCATCACGTTGATGCCGGTCTTGCCCAGCACGCGGGCAATGCGGCCCGACGCGGCGAATGCGGCATAGGTGGCCAGCCCGATCACGAGGCCGTAGCCGACGAGCACGCCCAGTTCCCACAGATGGCGGGTCTTCTCGGCGTAGATCACCATCGTCGATATGGTGGCCGGCCCGGTCAGCAGCGGGATCGTCAGCGGCACGACGGCAATGCTGGCGCCGGAATCCACCTTCTCCTGGCCTTCCTTGACGTCGTCGGGCCGGGTCTCCGCGGGTTGCGCATTGAGCATGGCCAGCGAGCTGATCAGCAGCAGGCAACCGCCGCCCACCTGGAAGGAAGCCAGGCTGATGCCGAAGAACTCGATGACCTTCAGGCCGGCCAGGGCGCTGATGGCGATCACCATGAAGGCCGAGAACGCACTGATGCGCATCGTGCGCTGGCGTTGCTCGCGCGACAGGTGCTGCGTGAAGTGGATGAAGAACGGCACCACGCCGATCGGGTTGACGATCGCCAGCAGCGCGATCAGCGGTTTCAACAGGTCCATGCCGTCGATCCTAGGGGCCGGCCCCGGCCGTGGCGCCCTGCGCTGGTGCGTGGCAGGCGGGAGAGTGCGCGCAGTTCAGTCTTTCGAGGGTTTCTTCGGGGGCGACAAAACAACAACTGACGCGTCAGCGCTTTACAGGCGCGAAAAAGTCAACTTCATAATACCGAGTCTGTGTCTGGCAGCCGCGCCTTTCGCCTGATTGGTTCACGCAGGGTCCAAGCTCCACATGGTTACTTCGGTTTTTGATTAAGGGCTCCCCGTGGGAAACAAACTGTACGTCGGCAACCTGGCCTACTCGGTCCGCGATGATTCGCTGCACCAGGCATTTTCGCAATTTGGCACCGTCTCGTCGGCCAAGGTCATGATGGACCGTGACACCGGGCGCTCGAAGGGCTTCGGTTTCGTCGAGATGGGCTCTGACGCGGAAGCGCAGTCGGCCATCAACGGCATGAACGGCCAGCCGCTCGAAGGCCGCGCGATCGTCGTGAACGAAGCCCGCCCGCGCGAAGAGCGCCCCGGCGGCTTCGGTGGCGGCGGCGGCAGCCGCGGTGGCTACGGCGGCGGCGGCGGTGGTGGTGGCGGCTACGGTGGTGGCGGCGGCGGTGCAGGCGGTGGCGGCGGTGGCCGCAGCCCCGACGGCGGCGGCGGTGGCGGCGGTGGCCGCAGCCCCTACGGCAGCGGTGGCGGCGGCGGCAGCCGTGGCGGCTACGGTGGTGGTGGCGGCGGCGGTGGCGGCAGCCGCGGCGGCTACGGGGACTGATCGCCCTGCGGATCACGGGCTGCCACAGGCAGCCACCCAGAAAAGCGCGTTGCTCCAGGAGCCACGCGCTTTTTTCATGGTGCGACGCAGACGGCTAGAAGTGATCCGGCCGCAGCACCGACACCGCTGCAAAGTACATCGCCACCTGGTAGTTCGGGGCGTACTCGGCCAGCACCTGCGCGGCGATGGCGTCGGCGACATCGGGCTCGCACACCAGCCGGATTTCCACCGTGCGGTCGGCTTCCCACTGGCCTTCGCGCAGGCCCTCGATGCCGGCACTGCGCACATCGGTGACGGTCCAGGCCTGCGCGCCGAGTTCGCGCGCCTCGCGCAGCAGGGCGCGTTCGATCGCCGCCTCGGCAGCGATCACGAGCAAGGTCTTGGGATGTTTGGGGCTCATGGGGCAGTTTCCATGCAACGGCGCCGCGCCGTGACTGTCTGGGGCCGCCCCGGACCGCGGGCGCTGGCGGCCGCCCCGGGGCGGGGCTGGGCAGGGCCGGTCTTCATGCCGTCAGCTGCCGGGCCAATGCGATGTACATCGGAATGCCCACCAGGATGTTGAATGGAAATGTCACGCCCAGCGCGACCGTGATCGACAAGGCCGCATTGGCCTGCGGTACGGCCATGCGCATGGCCGTGGGCGCGGCGATGTAGCTGGCGCTGGCCGCCAGCGTGGCCAGCAGCGCCACGCCCCCGGTGGACAGGCCCAGCGCCAGCCCGACGCCGGCGCCCAGCAGCGACAGCAGCGGCGGCAGCCCCAGGCCCAGCACCAGCACCACGGCGCCGAAGCGCCGCACCTCGGCCAGCCGGCCCCCGGCCACCAGGCCCAGCTCCAGCAGGAACAGCGCCAGGACGCCCTTGAAAGGGTCGATGAACACCGCCTGGATCGGCTTCACGCCAGCATCGCCCGCCACGGCGCCGATCAGGATGCCGCCCAATAGCAGCAGCACGCTCTTGCCGAACAGCACCTCGTGCGCCAGTTCGCCCCAGCGCGTGCGCCCAGCGCCGCCTTCGGCCTTGCTCTGGGCCTGCCGCGCCGACCAGCGCGCCAGCAGGATGCCGGCGGCCAGGCCCGGGGCTTCCATCACCGCCACCCACAGCGCGGCGTGGCTCTCGTACGGCAGGCCTTCGCGCTGCAGCCGGGCCGTGGCGACCGCGAAGGTGACGACGCTGACCGATCCGAAGTGCGCGCCCAGCGCCGCCGCGTCAGCCCCGGCCAGCCGGCACCAGCGCAGCAGCGGGTAGAGCAGGAACGGGATCGCGAAGCCCAGGCTCACGCAGGCCAGGATCTGCGGCAGCAGGGTCACCAGCGGCTGGCGGCTGAGCTCCAGCCCGCCCTTGAGCCCGATCGCCAGCAGCAGGTAGATGGAGAGCGTCTCGTACAGCGCCTCGGGCAGGCGCAGGTCGCTCTTCACCAGGCGCGCGAACACGCCCAGCAGGAAAAAGAGAACAACGACGTCGATCATCATGGCAGTGCCGCGATGCTCTCACGGGCGCCGGGGTGCGCTCACGCCCCGCCGGCGCTGCGCCGCGGCTTGCGCCCGCGCCCGGACAGCAGCCGGTCGAACAGGCCGTCGGGCAGCAGCCTCAGGATGCGCACCACCCAGGCCATCTGCCAGGGGATCACCACCGAGCTGCGGCCCTGGGCGATGGCGCGAAAGGCGCGCTCGGCGAAGTCGGGCGCGGCCATCAGGAAGGGCATCGAATACGGGTTGCGCGCCGTCAGCGGCGTGGCGATGTAGCCCGGCAGCACCGTGACCACGCGCACCCCGCTGCCCCGGCATTCGCCGCGCAGGCTTTCGCAGTAGGCCACCACCCCGGCCTTGCTGGCGCAGTAGGCACCGTGGCCGGGCAGCCCGCGGATGGCGGCCACGCTGGCAATGCCTACCAGGGTGCCGCTGCCGCGCTGGCGCATGGGCGCCAGGAAGGGGTGAAAGGTCGCCGCCAGGCCCAGGTTGTTGACGGCGAAGGTATCGCGCATCACGTCCAGGTCGGCACGCTCGGCGGTGTCCATGCCCACGCTGATGCCGGCGCTGGCGATCACGATGTCGGGCAGGCCCTGCTGCGCCAAGCACTGCCCGGCCGCGGCGATGATGCTGTCGCCGACGGCGACATCGGCGCCGTAGACCGCGCAGCGCGCGTCGTCCAGGCCCTGGGCCCGGGCCCAGGCCTGCAGCTCGACCGTGCGCCGCGCCACCAGCGCCAGCCGCCAGCCGGCCTGCGCGTAGCGCGCGGCCAGTGCCTGCCCAATGCCGCTGGACGCGCCCGTGATGAACACCAGCGGCGCGCTGGCCCCGCCTGCGGCCCCGGCTGCCAGCGTCACCGCGTGCGCCCCCGCGGCGGCAGGGTCAGCCGCGTGGGGCCAGTGAGTTCCAGCTTCTGGCTCGGGTGGTCGTAGCTCAGGCCTGCGGCGCGCACCTCGGTGCCGCCGTGCACCACCACGACCGGGCGGTTCGACAGCACACGCTCGGTGACGAAGAAGGCGTGCAGGAACTCGCTGCGCATCACCAGTGGCGTGCCCTCGGCGTCGCTGCTCGTCACCTCGGCGCCGCCCAGCAGCTGCACCTCGCTGCCGTCACCGGTGGCCAGGGCGCGCTGCGCATGCGCCAGGGTGACACGGCCTTGCGGGCTGATGGCGCGGATGCGCACGGTCTCGATCTCGATGCGATCCGTGGCCGGGTAGTGGTGCATCACGGCCCCTTCCAGCCGCAGGATCAGCTGGCCTTGGGCGTCGAAGCGTTCGACGGCGAAGCCGGTCATCGAATAGTCGGGTTCGCTGCGCACCGTGTTTTCGCCCGCCGGTCCGGGGGGCAGGGGCGAGTTCTTCACCAGCCACCAGGTGCCCAGGGCCAGCAGCAGCATCAGCAGCAGTGGCAGATAGCTGGTCAATTGGGCGATCAGCCAGCGGCCCCAGGCGCGCGGCGGGCCGGGCGGCGCCAGCCCGCCCGCGCGGGCGCCGGTCGGCAGCGGGGCGCCCGCGCCCGTGGTCATGCCCCGTCCAGCGTCTGCAGATGGCCCTGCAAGAGCGCCGCGTAGCGGCCGGCGGCCATCAGCAGCAGATCGCAGACCTCGCGTGCCGCACCGTGCCCGCCGGCGGCCTGGGTGACGTGGTGGGCGACGGCCTTCACTTCGGCATGCGCATGGGCGGGCGCGCAGGCCAGCCCGGCGCGTGCCAGCAAGGGCAGGTCGGGCCAGTCGTCGCCCATCGCGGCGACGTCGGCCCAGTCCAGCCCCAGTTGCGCCAGCAGCGGCGTGGCCGCGGCCAGCTTGTCGCTGGCGCCGTAGACGGCGTGGGCCAGGCCCAGGTCGGCCACGCGCCGGCGCAAGGCCGGCGAATCGCGCCCGGTGATGACGAGTGGCTCGATGCCCGCCTGCCTGAGCAGCTTCAGGCCATGGCCGTCCAAAGTCGAAAAGGCCTTGAAGGCTTCGCCGCTTTCGCCGATGTAGATGCGCCCGTCGGTCAGCACGCCGTCGACGTCGAAGATGGCGGCCTTCATCGCCAGCCCGCGGCCCTGGGCGCGCAGCAGCAGTTCCGGGGCGAAGTGCAGGGCCGGCATCAGATGACTTTCGCGCGCAGCAGGTCGTTGGTGTTCAGCGCGCCCACCAGGCGGCCTTCGGGGTCGACCACCAGCACGCTGGTGATGCGGTGCTGTTCCATTAGGCCGGCGGCGTCCACGGCCAGTGCGCTGGCGGGCACGGTGCGGGGTGAAGGGCGCATCACGTCGGCCGCGCGCAGGCTGGCCAGCGCGTGGCCACTCTCGCCGCGTTCGATCAGGCGGCGCAGGTCGCCGTCGGTGAAGATGCCGGCCGGCCGGCGATCGGCATCCACCACGGCGGTGAAGCCCAGGCCCTTGCTCGTCATCTCGCGCAGCAGGTCGTTGAAGCTGGCCGCGGGCGCCACCACGGGTACGTCAGCGCCGCTGCGCATCAGGTCGTGCACGTGCATCAGCAGCTTGCGGCCCAGCGCGCCGCCGGGGTGGGAGCGCGCGAAATCGGCTTCGCGGAAGCCGCGCGCGTCCAGCAGCGCCACCGCCAGCGCGTCGCCCAGGGCCATCTGCGCCGTGGTGCTGGCCGTGGGCGCCAGGTTCAGCGGGCAGGCTTCTTCTTCCACTGCGCTGGACAGCACCCAGTCGGCATGCCGGGCCAGGCTGGATTCAGGCTTGCCCGTCATCGCCACCAGCGTGATGCCCAGGCGCCGCAGCGCCGGCAGGATGGCGGCGAGTTCGTCGACCTCGCCGCTGTTGCTGATGGCCAGCACCACGTCGCCGGGCATCACCATGCCCAGGTCGCCATGGCTGGCTTCGGCCGGGTGCACGAAGAAGGCCGGCGTGCCAGTGGACGCCAGCGTGGCTGCGATCTTGCGACCCACGTGCCCGCTCTTGCCCATGCCCATGACGATGACGCGCCCGCGGCAGGCCAGCATGGCCTGCACCGCGCCCGCAAAGCCGGGCCCCTGGCGTGCCGCCAGGCCCAGCAGCGCGCGGGCTTCGATCTCGAAGGTCTGCGCTGCCAGCTGCAGGGCGCGGGCCGGGTCGAAGCCGGCGGTCTGGGGCGGTGACAGGCTCACAGGTGGACCTTCTTGGCTGCTCGGCACAGGGCTGCGCCAGGACCGTCGAATACGATCAGGCATTCTAGGGACCCCATGGCCAGCACCCTCGAAGTTGTCCTCCTGTACCTGATCGCCGCCGTCCTGGGCGTGGTCATCTGCCGTTCGCTCAAGCTGCCGCCGATGCTGGGCTACCTGGTGGTGGGCGTGCTCATCGGCCCCAATGCGCTGGCCGTCGCGCAGGACAGCGCGGGCGTGAAGTACCTGGCCGAATTCGGCGTCGTGTTCCTGATGTTCGTCATCGGGCTCGAATTCAACCTGCCCAAGCTCAAGAGCATGCGCACCCTGGTGTTCGGCCTGGGGCTGTCGCAGGTGGCGCTGACGATGCTGGGCACGCTGGCCGGCCATGCGCTGCTGGTCTGGTCCTACACGCAGTTTGCCGGGCAGCCCTGGCAGATGAGCTGGCAGGGCGCGGTGGTGCTGGGCGGCGCGATCGCGATGAGCAGCACGGCCATCGTCGTGAAGATGATGGCCGAACGGCTGGAACTGGAAAGCGAACACGGCAAGCGCGTGATGGGCGTGCTGCTGTTCCAAGACTTGGCCGTGGTCCCGCTGCTGGTGCTGATCCCGGCCCTGGGCAGCACCGGCCGCGAAATGGCCAGCGAACTGGCCCTGGCCACGCTGAAGGCGATCGGCCTGCTGACGGTGCTGCTGGTGGGCGGCCAGCGCGTGATGCGCTGGTGGCTGACCCTGGTGGCGCGGCGCAAGAGCGAAGAGCTGTTCATCCTGAACCTGCTGCTCATCACCCTGGGCCTGGCCTACCTGACCGAACACGCCGGCCTGAGCCTGGCCCTGGGCGCGTTCGTGGCCGGCATCCTGATCGCCGAGACCGAATACAAGCACCAGGTCGAGACCGACATCCGGCCCTTCCACGACGTGCTGCTGGGGCTGTTCTTCAT
>JAIXZR010000310.1 GCA_027489455.1 Rubrivivax sp.
GGCGACCCCACGCACGAGCAGGGCTCCAGCGTCAGCACCAGCAGCAAGGCCTATCGCGCGCGGACCTCGCCGGTGGGCGACATCGTGGGCTCCAAGCTGCGCCCGGTGGGCCGGCCCTCGGCGCCCTACTCGTCGGCCACCAACCCGGGCTATGGCGAGTTCCGCACCACCTGGCGCGACCGCGAAACCGTGGTCTACGTGGGCAGCAATGCCGGCATGCTGCATGCCATCAACGGGTCCGTCACCACGGATGCCGGCGGCACCGAGATCTTCGCCTACGTCCCTGGCGTGCTGTTCCAGGGCCCGACGGGCGCGCCGGCGCAGACCGGCCTGCAGCACCGCGGCAACCCCGATTTCTCGCACCGCTTCCTGGTCGACGGCCCGATCAGCGTGTTCGACATCGACATGGGCCGCACGGTGGGCGGCAGCGGCTCGCCCACCTGGCGATCGGTGCTGGTGGGCGCGCTGGGCAAGGGCGGCCGGGCTTACTACGCCATCGACGTCACCGACCCCGCGGCCTTCACCAGCGAGAGTGCTGCCGCCGGCAAGGTGCTGTGGGAGTTCACGCACAGCGACCTGGGCTACACCTATGGCGAGCCGGTCGCGGTGAAGACCAGGAAGTACGGCTGGGTGCTGATCTTCGGCAGCGGCCACAACAACGCCGACGGCAAGGGCTACTTCTTCATCGTCAACCCGCGCAACGGCGCGCTGCTGGAAAAGATCGGCACCGGTGCCGGCACCCCCAGCAGCCCCGCGGGCCTGGTGCACGTGCAGGCCTTCATCCCCGACCGCAGCGATTTCACCGCCGAGAGCGTCTACGCCGGCGACCTGCTGGGCAACCTCTGGCGGGTGGACCTCACGCCCACCAGCGGCAGCTACGCGGCGCCGGTGAAGCTGGCCGAGCTGACCGACAGCAGCGGCAACCCCGTGCCGGTGACGAGCCGCCCGCTGATCGTGGTGCAACCCAAGACCAACCGCCGCTTCGTCACCGTGGGCAGCGGCCGGCTGCTGGCCAGAAGCGACATCGGCGACACCCAGCCGCAGGGCTTCTACGCCATCATCGACGGCACCGGCAACGTCTTCAACAAGCCCAGCACGCTGCCCGCGGGCATGAGCTTCCCGATCCGCAACACGGGCACCGGCAGCCGGCTGCGCAAGCTCACCAACCTGACGACCCCGATCACGCTGGACCTGGCCACCGAGATCGGCTGGTGGATCGACCTGGGCACCGCCACTGGCGGGCAGGGCTGGCGCGTGATTTCCGATCCGACCAGCTTCCTGGGCGTCGTCGCCTTCTCGGCGATGGTGCCTTCGGGCGATGTCTGCAGCCCCTCGGGCAGCAACCGCGTCTACGCCATCGACCTGGGTTCAGGCCAGAGCGTGCTGCAGACGGGCGAGACCACGGTCGGCTTCATCGACGATCGCCTGCCGGGCGTCCTGACCGACTTGCGCTTCTTCAGCGTCAACGGCAAGGCGCGGCTGATCGGCGGCACCGACACCGGCGCTACGGGCGAGTTCAAGTTCAAGCTCGACCCGAACCCCGGGCTGCGCCGCCTGAACTGGCGCGAGCTGCCGCTGGCGGACTGAGCCCTGCCCGGCACGCGCGGCTGCGTCCTCACGCGGCCGCGCGGCCGGCCTGCCAGCCTAGCGTGTAGGCCTCCTCGAAGACCGAGCTGCCCGTGAGGTCGCTGTGCGCCAGGCGCACGCGGCCCCGCAGTTGGCGCAGCGCCGCCAGGGCGCCCGCCTGCACGCTGCTGCGCACGCCTGGGGCGGGGATGGCCATGCCGTGGCCCCAGCGTTGCAGCGCCACCTGGCGCAGCCGGCGCGGCAGATCGGGGTGCACGGCCAGCATCTCCTGCAGCGCGAAGCGCGCGCCGTCGGCCGCCGCCAGCTGCAGCAGGGCACCCCGTTCGGCGGGCAGCAGGCTGCGGTAGGCCGTCATCACCGTCGGCCCGGGCTGGGTGCGCAGGCTCTGGTGCATGGCGTCCACCCAGCCCAGGCCGCCGCCGCCATAGGCCACGCTGTCCCAGGCCGGCGGCACGCCGGGGCGGTCCAGCAGCGGGCGGTCCAGGTGCAGGTTGGCCACCAGCCAGGGCGCGTACTGCAGCTGAGCGGCGGCCTGCTGCAGCGCTGCGGGCGGCTGGGCCCACAGCCGCGCCGCCACGAACACCGGCACGGCCAGCAGCACGCGCTGCGCCTGCCAGGCCTCCAGATGCTGGGCCGCTTCGTCCCAGGCCAGCACCTGCACGCCGTGGCGGGCCTCTTCCACGCGCAGCACGGTGCGGCCGGTGTGCAGGCGATCGCGCAGCGGCGCGGCCAGGCGCTGCACCAGGGCGGCGTTGCCTTCAGGCCAGGTGAAGACGGGCTCGCCGGCATCGGTGGCTTCGCCGGCGGCAGCAAAGCCGTGGCGGCTGGCGAAGTAGTGCAGGCCAGCCCAGGCCGACACCTGCTGCAACCCGGCGCCGTAGTCGTCGCGGCAGCAGTAGTCCAGATACCAGAGCAGCCTTTCATCATCCAGGCCCTGGCGCGCCAACCACGCGGCGAAGGTCTGCGCGTCCAGCGCCGCGTGGTCAGCCGTCCAGGCCGCGCGCAGGCTGGGCAAGGCAAAGCCCTGCGCCTGCGCCTGCCGAACCTGCGCAGCGAATGCGCGGTACTGGGCCTGGGTGCGCGACGACGGGTCGGCCGGCGGCAGCAGGCCTTCGGCCCAGGCGCCGTCGATGAACAAGCGCTCCTGCGGGCTGTGGCACAGGTGGCGCTCTTCGGCCACGGTGCGGCCCAGTTCATGGCGCAGCAGGCCTTCTTCGTGCAGAAAGGCCAGCACCTCGTGCGCTGGTGGCTCGGGCAGCGGCAGGTAGTGCGCGCCCAGCGGGCAGGCCATGCCGGCCAGCTGGTGGCCGCGGCTGTTGCCGCCGGGCTGGCTGGCGAGTTCGAGCACCTGCACGTCGGCCTGGCCCGCGCGCAGGCTGCTGCGTGCCGCGGCCAGGCCGGCCACGCCGGCCCCCACCACGAGCACGCCGGCACGGCGCTGCACCGCCGGCGGCGGCAGGCTGCCGGCCTTGCCACGCAGCCGGTGGCCGCGGGCGAGTTCGGCGTCCACCCACTGAACGGGCAGGCCGGGCGGCAGATCGATGGCGGCAGCGGCCGATGACGTGGCGGCACCCGCTGCCGCCGGCACACGGGCGCCATCGCAACCGGCCACCAGCGCCCCGGCCGTGCCGGCCAGCACGGTGGCTGCAGCACCGCGCAGCAGGTGGCGGCGCGGCATGCCGCCGGTGGTGGCAGCAGGCTCCGACACGGGCGTCAACGCTCCACGCGGCCCCATTCTTCCTCGAAGGTGGCCACCAGGCCCTGCTGGCTCAGGCGGTTGGGCGGCATCGGCACGCGGGCCATGTCGGGCGGGAAGTGCAGCAGGGCCGGCAGGCCCTCCAGCGTCAGGAAGCGCAGGCCGGGCGGCAGCGCCTGCGGCAGCGTCCAGGGCCGGCGGCTGGCGATGATGAAGCCCCATTCGCCGAAGCTGGGCACATGCGCGTGGTACGGCTTGGTCTGCAGGCCCACGGCTTCCAGCGTGGCGGCCACCGTCCAGAAGCTCTTGCGCGCAAACAGCGGGCTGGTGGTCTGCACGACCATGAAGCCGCCCGCCGCCAGGGCCTGGTCGGCACGCTGGTAGAAGCTGGTGCTGTAAAGCTTGCCGATGCTGTAGTTGGTGGGGTCGGGGAAGTCCACCACGATGACATCGAAGAACTCGCGGTTGCCTTCCAGCCAGGCATACGCGTCGGCGTTCACGACCCGCAGCCTGGGGCTGGCGAGCGCATTGCCGTTCAGCGCCACGAGTCGCGGGTGCTGGGAGAACAGCCGCGTCATCTGCGGGTCCAGCTCCACCAGGGTGACCTGTTCCACGCCTGGGTGCTTCAGCACCTCGCGCACGGCCATGCCGTCGCCGCCACCCAGCACCAGCACGCGGCGCGGCGCAGCATGCGCGGCCATCGCCGGGTGCACCAGGGCTTCGTGATAGCGGTACTCGTCACGCGAGTGGAACTGCAGGTTGCCATTGAGGAACAGCCGCACGCCCGCCGGGCCGGCGGTGACGACGACGCGCTGGTAGTCGCTGCTCTGGCGCAGGATGATGTCGCTGCCGTAGAAGGCATCTTCGGCCCAGGTCGTCAGCCGGCCGGCACCGGCCATCGTGGCCAGCAGTGCCGCCAGCACGGCGGCACAGGCCGCAGCGTGGGCCCAGAAGTTGCGCAGCTCGCCGCGGAACAGCCACAGCGCCCACACCGCCACGCCCGCATTCAGCAGGCCGAAGAAGGCCCCGGTACGCACCAGCCCCAGGTGCGGCACGAACAGCAGCGGGAAGGCCAGCGCCACCACCAGCGCGCCCAGGTAGTCGAAGGTGAGCACCTGCGAGACCAGGTCCTTGAGCGCATAGCGTTCGCTGAAGTGGCGCTTGAGGATGCGCATCACCAGCGGAATCTCCAGCCCCGCCAGCACCCCGATCAAGCCCACCAGCGTGTACAGCAGCACGCGAAACGGCGCCGTGGCTTCGGCCGGCAGCAGGTTGTGCACGACGAACAGCCCGGCCGGCATCAGCCCGCCGATCAGCCCCACCAGCAGCTCGATGCGCAGGAACTGCGCCACCAGCTGGCGCTCGATGAAGCGGCTGAGCCAGCTGCCGATGCCCATCGCGAACAAGTAGCTGCCGATGACGGTGCTGAACTGCAGCACGCTGTCGCCCAGCAGGTAGCTGGCCAGCGCGCCGGCCGCGAGCTCATAGACCAGGCCGCAGGCGGCGACGACGAAGACGCTGGCCAGCAGCGCCACCTCCGACGGCGAGACCTTGGCGGCGCCAGGCCGGGCGGCATCGGCAGCGGCGCTGCCAGGGTGCGGGAGAAGGCTCACGCCGGGAGGGTAGCGCAGCCGCTCACGGGCAGGTCACCCCCGCGACAGGCCGGGTACGCGGCCGTCGCCACAATCCTGCGGCATGGGAACCCTCTACCTCGTGCGCCACGGCCAGGCCAGCTTCGGCGCCGCCGATTACGACCAGCTCAGCCCGCTGGGCACACGCCAGTGCCAGGCGCTGGGCGAATGGTTCGCGCAGCGCGGCCTGCACTTCGAGGCTGCGCTCACCGGCACCTTGCGCCGGCACGCGCAAAGCCTGCACGCGATTGCCGACGGCCACGGCCAGGTGCCCGCACCGCTGCTGTGGCCCGGCCTGAACGAGTACGACCCCGAGGCCGTGATCCGCGCCCACCACACCGGCCCGCTGCCCCGGCCGGACACCCCGGAGATCGTGAAGGCGCACTTCCGGCTGCTGCGCGAGGCCCTGGCCGCCTGGATGGCCGGCCGCACCCAGCCCGCGGGCATGCCGGCCTGGCCCGATTTCGTGGCCGGCGTCACCAGCGCGCTGGACCACGTGCGCCAGCATCACCAGGGCAACGTGCTGATCGTCAGCAGCGGCGGGCCGATCGCCACCGCCGTGGCCCAGGTGCTGGGCACCGGGGCCGAAGCGACGATCGAGCTGAACCTGCGCATCCGCAACAGCGCGGTGACGGAATTCGCCTTCACCCCCAAGCGCCACCACCTGCTGGCCTTCAACCACGTGCCGCACCTGCATGCGGCCGAGCGTGCCGGCTGGGAGACCTACGCCTGAGAGGGCACTCAGCCCTTGACCGCTGCGGCAACGATGAGGCCGATGGCAATGGCCGTGGAGCCGACGACGATCGCCAGCGCGACGTTCTTCTTCTCCACGATCTCCGCCCACAGGTTGTACGGCGTGAGCTTGTCGATGATGACGAAGCACAGCCAGAACACGATCACGCCCAGCAGCGCGTACAGCAGCGAGCCCAGCACCACGGCGGGTTTGAGCCATTCCAGATCAGCCATCACATCCTCCAGGAACCTTTGCCATGCCCATGCGGACGCCGCGGCGCCCGCTCACTTGTGCCCGCCGCCGCTGCTCCAGCCGCCGTAGCTGCCGCCGCCCACGCGCCCGCTGCCGCCGGCAGCGCGGCGGTTTTCGCATTGCCGGTACTCGGTGCTGGCGGCGCCATACGTGTCGCGGACTTCGTCGCAGTCATCGTCGCCGCAGTTCGACAGCATCATCATCACCAGCACCACCAGCACGAACAAGGCGATCGCCTTGCCCGAGCCCATGTCCGACGCGTTCGCGGCCAGCACCGGCACGTCGCGCTCCAGCGCCGCGCGCGCAGCCGGTGCCAGCTGGAAGGCTGCCGCCACGGTGGCCGCCGGCAGCGTCTGGCCGGCGGACCAGATGACTTCGCTGCCCGTCTGCTCGTGGGACAGCCGCCGCGTGGAGGCAGCGCCGGTGCCCGCGTAGTCGGTGACGAAGGCGCGCTCCTCGCGCTGCACGCGCCAGAAGAATTCGCCCAGCACCCAAGTCACCTTGGCGGTGTAGCTGTAGCCCTTGCGATAGGCCGTGCCCTGCCATTCGGCGGTGTCGCCGCGCACGCGCGGCGCGCCTGTGATGGGGCGCACGACGCTCCAGCCCTCGTTGCTGTCGACCAGAAAGGCGAAGCCCGCCGTGCGGTGGTAGAGCAGGTATTCGCGCCAGAAGCTGGTGTCTTCTTCCGGATCTTCGGGGATGTCGCAGCGCTCCAGGTAGCCCACCACCTGCCAGGGCAGCGGTGCGCCGTCCACGGCCAGCGTGCCGGTGCTGCCCAGCGCGATCTGCGGGCCCTGGCCCGCGGCGCCGCTGTTGTTCTGCGCGTAGTGCGCCAGATCGGCGCCCACGCCCTGCGAGATGTCGACCACCGCCGTGCACTGCCCGCACACCAGGCTCTGGGTGCTGGCCAGCGTGGGCGCCAGCGCGTTGCCGCAGCTGGGGCAGGCCAGGGCGCGGCCCTTCAGCGTCTTCTCCGACTCGCCTTCCTTCAGCCCGGCCATGCGCAGTTCGGCCAGCGTCACCGCGCGCCCGACGGACCAGTGCGGCTGCCGTGGATCGCTGCCGTCCAGCGTGGCCACTTCGCCCGCGGCGTTGCGCAGGTCGACGACGGTGAACTCGCCTTCCAGCCGCGGCGGGCTGGGCAGTTCGCCCTGCGCGGCGATCAGCCGGGCCTGCTCGACCGAAGCCACCTGCCAGCCGCGGCCGTCGATGGCCACGTTCTGGCCGGCGCGCAGCGTCTCGATGGCCGGGGCGTCGCGGGGCACCGGCGCGTCGAAGGCCAGGACGTAGGCGCCGTTGTCTTCGCTCAGCCAGGCCGATCGGGCCCCGTCGTCGCCCGTGTCGAAGAGCACATGCCATTCGTTCCAGGTGCCACGGGCGTACCCGTACTGCAGGCGCCCGACGACCGTGAACGCCAGCCCTTGCCGCGTGCCGCTGGCCCCCAGCTGCAGGGGGCTGTGGTCGTCGAAGAGCTCGGCGCTGGTGCCGATGCGGCGCAGCGCATCGCCTTCGCGCACCAGGGTGCTGCGGCAGAAGCCGCAGACCGCGCTGGCGCTGGCGGCCGAGGCGAACTCGACCGGCGCGCCGCAGTTGGGGCACGCAGCGCGGTACAGGCGCTGCGGTGATGTAGCCAAGCTAGACCAGCTTCTTCAGCAGTTCGGCCTTCTTCGACGTGAACTCGTCATCGGTCAGGATGCCCTTGGCCTTCAGGTCGGCCAGCTTCTCGATCGTGGCCATCACCTCGTCGGGCTTCAGGCCCACCGGGGCGGCGGCAGCGGCCGTTGCCGCCACGGCGTTGCCCTGCAAGCCCTGGCTCAACTGCTGCGCCATCACCTGCCCCAGGGCCACGCCGGCGCCCAGGCCCATCGCGTCGCCCACCACGCCGCTGCCGCCACCACCACCGGCTGCGCCTTCGGCGAACTTCGGGATCGCCTGCGCCGTCTGGTACTGCATGAACTTGCCCATGTCGTTGCCGACCATGCCCATGCCGATCTTCTGGTCCAGGATCTTCTGCAGTTCTTCGGGCAGGCTGACGTTCTGCACCGTCACGCTTTCCAGCGTGAGGCCGAGCTTGGCGAATTCGGGCGCGGTGGCCTCTTTGAGCTGCACCGCAAACTCGATCTGGTTGGCCGCCAGGTCCAGGAACGGCACGCCGCTTTGCGCCACGGCATCACTGATGTGCTGCAGCATCAGGCCGCGCAACTGGCCGTCCAGGTCTTCCACGGTGTAGCGGTCGCGCGTGCCACTGATGCTGGTGTGGAAGAGCTTGGCGTCGCTGATGCGGTAGGCGTAGTTGCCGAAGGCGCGCAGGCGCACGGCGCCGAAGTCCTTGTCGCGGATCGTCACCGGCTGGCTGGTGCCCCAGCGGCGGTCGATCTGCTGGCGCGTGCTGAAGAAGTACACGTCGCTCTTGAACGGGCTCTGGAACAGCTTGTCCCAGTTCTTCAGGTAGGTCAGCACCGGCAGCGTCTGCGTGGTGAGCTTGTGCATGCCGGGGCCGAAGACGTCCGCCACCTGGCCTTCGTTGACGAACACCGCGACCTGGCTTTCACGCACGGTGAGGCTGCCGCCGTACTGGATCTCGTTGCCGGCCATCGGAAAGCGCCAGGCCAGGGTGCCGTCGCCCGATTCGGTCCACTCCAGGATGTCGATGAACTGTTTCTTGATGAAGTCCATCAGCGCCATGGCTGTTTCTCCCAGCAGAAGCGCCCAAGCGGGGCGCGGGCAAATAATAGGGCTGAACTACAGGGTTTCCATGGCCACGACTGCCTGGCATATCGCGATCATCGGCGCCGGCCCCGTGGGCCTGGCGCTGGCCTTGCAGGCAGCACGCACGCTGCCGCAGGCGCAGATCACGCTCTTCGACGCCCGCCCCGCCGGGGCCGACGTGTCGGGCGATCCGCGCACGCTGGCGCTGTCGCTGGGCAGCGTGCAGATGCTGCAGCGGCTCGAGGCCTGGCCGGCCGAGGCCGCCGAGCCCATCCTGCAGGTGCATGTCTCGCAGCAGCCGCCCAGCCTGGCCGCGCCCTGGAGCGCCTTGCTCGGCCCGCCCGAAGTGCTGCTGACGCACAGCGCGCTGCAGGTGCCGCTGCTGGGCGCGGTGCTGGGCTACGGCGCGCTGGTGGCCGCGCTGCAGGCGGCCTGGCTGCGCGAAGAAGCCGCGCAGCCGCAGCGCCTGCGCAGCCGCTTCGGCACGCCCGTGGCCGCGCTGAAGGCCCTGCCCTCGGGCGTGGAAATCGACGCCGGCATCGCCGAGCCCTTCGATCTGGCCGTGGTGGCCGAAGGCGGCGTGTTCGGCAACCAGCCGCGCAAGGCGCTGGCGCGCGACTACGGCCAGACCGCCTGGGTGGGCACGGCCACGCTGCAAGGAGCGCTGCGCGGCCGCGCCTTCGAACGCTTCACGCGAGAAGGCCCGGCCGCCCTGTTGCCGGTGCCACCGGGCGAAGACGGCGCCCTGCGCGCCGCCTTGGTGTGGTGCGTGAACGCCGCCGAGGACCCGGTGCGCGACCTCGGCGCCGCACAACGCATCGCGGTGCTGAACACGATGTTCCCGCCCAGTGCCGGGCGCATCACGGCGCTGTCGCCACTGAAGGGCCTGCCGCTGGGGCTGAACGCCGAGCGCACGCTGGTGCAGGGCCGCACGATCCGCATCGGCAACGCCGCGCAGACCCTGCACCCGGTCGCCGGCCAGGGCCTGAACCTGGGGCTGCGCGACGCCCACAGCCTGCTGGCCGCCCTGCGCGGCGCGCGCGACATCGACCAGGCGCTCCAGCGCACCGAATGGCAGCGCGCCCCCGACCGCTGGGCCACCATCGCCACCACGGATTTCCTGGCCCGCAGCTTCACCTGGCAGCTGCCGGGTGCGCCCAGCCTGCGCGGCCTGGGCCTGGCCGCGCTGCAGGCCGCGCCGCCGCTGCAGCGCTGGCTGGCGCGGCGCATGATGTTCGGCATCCGCTAGCCGCGCCCGGCGGCGTCAACCGGCCATCACCGAACCGCAGTACAAGGCCCTCACCCGATCCACCGCAGGACGCCCGACCATGACCACCCGCTTCACCCTCAACGGCCAGCCCACCACGGTGGACGTGGACCCCGGCACACCCATCCTCTGGGTGCTGCGCGACACGCTGGAACTCACCGGCACCAAGTTCGGCTGCGGCGCGGCGCAATGCGGCGCCTGCACCGTGCACATGAACGGCGCAGCCATCCGCAGCTGCGTCACGCCGGTGTCGGCCGCGGCCGGGGCCCGCATCACCACCATCGAAGCCGTGGCCACCGACAAGGTGGGCCGGGCGGTGCAGGAAGCCTGGGTCAAGCACGACGTGGCGCAATGCGGCTACTGCCAGAGCGGCCAGGTGATGAGCGCCACCGCGCTGCTGCAGAAGACGAAGCAGCCCACGGTGGCGCAGATCGACGCGGCCATGGCCGGCAACATCTGCCGCTGCGGCACCTATGCCCGCGTGCGCGCGGCCATCCTGGACGCTGCGGCGGCCATCGCCTGAAGGGGCCCGAGATGATCATCGACCGTTATCTGCCAGCCCTGCCCCGCGCCGCTGGCTACACCACAGCCCCCGCGCTGTCGCGCCGCCAGTTCGTCACCCTCAGCGTGGGCGGCGTCATCGGCCTGGCCTTCATGCCGCTGGCCAGCCCAGACGTGCGCGCCCAGAACGCCCCGGCCGTGCCGCCGGGCCAGAAGCCGACCGAGCAGCCCGGCGCCTTCGTCAGCATCGCCCGGGACGGCACCACCACCGTGCTGTGCAACCGCATGGACATGGGCCAGGGCATCGAGACCGCGCTGGCCATGATCTGCGCCGAGGAGCTGGACGCCGACTGGGCCAAGGTCAAGACCGGATTCGGCAACCAGGCCGGCAACTACGTCGACCCGATGATGGGCATGCACCTCACGGGCGGTTCCAATTCGGTGAAAAACAGCTACACGCAGTACCGCGAACTCGGCGCCCGCACGCGCGCCATGCTGGTGGCTGCAGCCGCCCGGCAGTGGGGCGTGGCGCCGGAGCTCATCAGCACCGACAAGGGCCTGGTCAAGACCCCAGCCGGCGGCGGACGCTTTGCCAGCTACGGCGAGTTGTTCGAAGCGGCGATGAAGGAACCCGTCCCCGAAAAGGTGGCGCTGAAGGACCCGAAGCAGTTCAAGCTGATCGGCCAGCCCACCAGCCTGAAGGTGGCGCGCGCCAAGAGCAGCGGCACCCAGGCCTACGGCATCGACGTGAAGCTGCCCGGGCAGCTGACGGCAGTGATCGTGCGCCCGCCGGTGTTCAACGCCAAGCTGAAGTCGTCCGACACCGTTGCTGCCCGCGCCGTGAAGGGCGTGCGCGCCGTGCTGCCGGTGAAGCTGGACCGCGGCGGCGAAGGCATCGCCATCGTGGCCGATGGCTACTGGCCGGCCAAGCTGGGCCGCGACGCGCTGAAGGCCGAATGGGACATCGCCGCCGTGCCCCGCCCCGACACCGACCGGCTGGTGGCCGACTACCGCGCCCTGGCCGCCAAGCCCGGCCTGCCGGCGCCGCAAGACACGCTGCGCGCCGACACCGCGCCGCTGGCCAGCGCGCCGCGCAAGCTGGTGGCGGAGTTCGTCTTCCCCTACCTGAACCACGCGCAGATGGAGCCACTGGCCTGCACGGTGGACCTGAAGCCCGACGCCTGCACGCTGTACTTCGCCAGCCAGATGCCCGGCGTGGACGCGGGTGCGGTGGCCGCCACCACGGGCCTGAAGCCCGAGCAGGTGAACATCGTCGTGCAGATGGCCGGTGGCGGCTTCGGCCGCCGCGCCGTGCCCACGGGCGAATACGTGCGCGAGGCCACGCACGTGGCCATGGCCCTGGCCGCCGCCGGCCAGCGCGCGCCCGTGAAGGTGGTGTGGAGCCGCGAAGACGACATGAAGGCCGGCTACTACCGGCCGCTGACGGTGCACCGCGCCGAGATCGGCTTCGACGCGCAAGGCCAGGTGCTGGCCTGGGACCACCGCATCGTGAGCCAGAGCATCATCAAGGGCAGCCCCTTCGAGCCCTTCATGGTCGTGAAGGGCGTGGACGGCACCACCACCGAAGGCATGCGCGAACCCTACGCGCTGCCGATGAACCTGAGCGTGCACCACCCGGACGTGGCGGTGCCCGTGCTGTGGTGGCGCGCGGTGGGCGCCACGCATACCGCGTTTGTCATGGAAACGCTGATCGACGAGATTGCCGTGGCCACGCAGCAAGACCCGGTGGCCTACCGCATGAAGCTGATGGGCAACGACACGCAAGACCCCAAGGCCGCGCGCCACCGCGCCGCGCTGCAGCTGGCGGTGGAAAAGTCCGGCTACGGCAAAAAGGCCCTGCCCAAAGGCACGGCCTGGGGCGTGGCCGTGCACGAGAGCTTCGAATCGGTGGTGGCCTACGTGGTGCAAGCCAAGATCACCGGCACCGGCAAGAACCGCAAGCCGGTGCTGGTGAACGTGACGGCCGGCGTGCACTGCAACCTGTGCGTGAACCCGCGCACCGTGGAAGCGCAGGTTCAGGGCGCGGTGATGATGGCTCTGGGCACGACGATGCCCGAGCACCGCATCACGCTGAAGGACGGCGTGGTGCAGCAGGGCAACTTCAACAGCTACCCCATGCCGCGCATCGGCGACACGCCCGATATCGCCGTGCACATCGTCCCCAGCGACGCGCCGCCCAAGGGCATGGGCGAACCCGGCCTGCCGCCGCTGGCGCCGGCATATGCCAATGCCATCGCCCGGCTCACAGGGCAGCGCCTGCGCGAGCTGCCCTTCAAGCTGGCCTGAGCGCCTACAGCCGCCGGTGCGCCAGCGCAGGAAGCTGCGTGCGCACCTGCTGGATGCGGTCTAGCTGCACGTCGGCCAGGGCCAGGCCTTCGCCTTCCTCGCAGACGTCCAGCACCACGCCCCACGGGTCCACCACCATGCTGTGGCCCCAGGTGCGGCGGCCGTTCTCGTGCGTGCCGCCCTGGGCGGGGGCCAGCACGTAGCACTGGTTTTCCACCGCGCGGGCGCGCAGCAGCAGTTCCCAGTGCGCCTGGCCGGTGGTGTAGGTGAAGGCCGAGGGCACGCACAGCACGTCGCAAGGTGGGCGCATCAGGGCGCGGTAGAGCTCGGGGAAGCGCAGGTCGTAGCAGATGCTCAGGCCCAGCCGCAGCGGCCCGGCCTGCACGGCCACGGGCTCATGGCCGGCGGCCAGGGCGCGGCCTTCGTCGTAGCTTTCGCGGCCGTTGTCGAAGGCGAACAGGTGCATCTTGTCGTAGTGCCCGGCTTCGCTGCCGTCGGGCGCGAAGACGCAGCAGCGGTTGAGCACGCGATCGGCCTGCGCCGTGCGCACCGGCAGCGTGCCGCCCACCAGCCACAGGTCATGCCGCTGTGCCGCTTCGGACAGGAAGCGCTGGATCGGCCCGTGCACGGCATCGCCGCCGTCTTCGGCGGCGGCCAGCTTGTCGGTGTCGCGCCGGCCCAGCAGGCAGAAGTACTCGGGCAGCGCCGCCAGCCGGGCCCCGGCAGCGGCGGCCTGCGCCAGCAGCCGGTCGGCGGCGGCCAGGTTGCGGGCCACGTCGGGGCTGGAAACCATCTGCACGGCGGCGATCTTCATCGCCGCATTGTGGTGCGCCGCGGCACCCTGTCACGGGCCCAAAGGCCCAGGCCGGCACGGGGCGTGCCCAGGCGCTACGCTACGCGCCAAAACCAAGACAACAAGCGATCCGGCCGAGATCCGGGCTCTGGAGGGAAAACGATGGACCCCACGCTGCAGGCCCTGTCAGCCCCTGCCGCCCACAGCCGCTTCGTGCAGCGCGTGCGCCGCCGTTACGCCGCCGAAGTCGCCGCTTTCGCGCAGGCCCAGCCGGGCCTGCCCGACTGGGCCGGCGTCACGGCGCTGGTGCAGCGCCTGCAGCAGGCGGGGCGCGACCTGCCCGCAGCGCTGCGCGTGGCGCGCCACCTGGTGGTGGAACGCCTGGCCACGCTGGACATCGAGCACGGCGCGCCGCTGGCGCACGTCACCGGCGCGATGACGCACCTGGCCGAAGCCACGCTGGAAATCGCGCTGGCCCAGGCCGAGCGCGAGGCCGACGCGCGCCACGGCCCGCCGCTGGACGCCGCGGGCCAGCGCATCGGGCTGTGGATCGTGGGCATGGGCAAGCTCGGGGCGCGCGAGCTCAACGTCTCTTCCGACATCGACCTGGTCTACGTCTATGAAAACAGCGACGGCGGCGAAGCCCAGACCGCGGGCGAGCGGCCGGTGTCGGTACACGAATACTTCAGCTTCGTCGTCAAGCGGCTGTATGCGCTGATCGGCGAGACCACGGACGACGGCATCGTCTTCCGCGTGGACCTGGCCCTGCGGCCCAACGGCAAGAGCGGCCCGCCGGTGGTGAGCCTGTCGATGCTGGAGGACTACCTGCAGGTGCAGGGCCGCGAGTGGGAACGCTTCGCCTGGCTGAAGAGCCGCGTGGTCGCCCCGCGTGCCGCCGTGGCCAGCGGCCGTGCGCTGGCGCTGCGGGCGCTGGTCACACCCTTCGTCTACCGCAAGTACCTGGATTACGGCGTCTTCGAAGGCCTGCGCCAGCTGCACCGCAAGGTGCGTGACGAAGCGCGGGCCCGCGCCGCCGGCCGGCCCGAGCGCGCCAACGACGTCAAGCTCTCGCGCGGGGGCATCCGCGAGATCGAGTTCATCGTCCAGCTGCTGCTCGTGGTGCGCGGTGGGCAGTTCCCCGAGGTGCGCACCCGCAGCACCCTGCGCGCCTTGCCGCTGCTGGTGGCGCGCGGGCTGATGAAGGCCGACACGGCACAGAAGCTGGCCGCCGGGTACAGCTTCCTGCGCCAGGTGGAGCACCGCATCCAGTACCTGGACGACCAGCAGACCCACCTGCTGCCCACGCAGGACGAAGACCTGCGCTGGATCGCGCTCAGCCTGGGTCTGCAGTGCCCCCAGCGCGGCGGCCGCGAGACCTGCGAGATGCTGGACCGCCTGGGCAAAGTGCGCGAGCTGGTGGCCGCCGAGTTCGACGCCCTGCTGCACGACAGCCAGGGCGGCGCCGCGCCGGGCGCGGGCGGGTGCCGCAGCTGCGGGCCGGGCCCACTGCCCATCGACAGCGAGGCGCTGCTCGAACGCCTGCCGCCCGCGCTGGCCGACCGCGTGCGACCCTGGGCCGGCCAGCCGCGCGTGCAGGCGCTGCGCGACGAAAGCCGCCTGCGCCTGGGCCGGCTGCTGCAGAAGACGGCCAGCGCCTTGCAAGACGAGCACTGCACCCTGGCCGGTGCGCTGCGCTTCATCGACTGGCTGGACCCGCTGCTGCGGCGCGAAAGCTACCTGGCCCTGCTGCTGGAGCGGCCCGAAGTGCACCGCCGCCTGCTGCGCCTGCTGGGCCTGGCGCGCTGGCCCATGCAATACCTGATGCGCCACCCGGGCGTGATCGACGAACTCGCCGACGAACGCCTGCTGCACCAGCGCTTCGACCGCGCCGCGCTGCTGGCCGAGCTGGAAGACCGCCGGCAGGCCTGGCAGCGTGCCGGGCAGGCCGACGAAGAACAGCTGCTGGACACGCTGCGCCGCGCACACCACGCCGAAGTCTTCCGCACCCTGGTGCGCGACGTCGAAGGCACGATCGGTGTCGAGGAAGTGGCCGACGACCTCTCGGCCCTGGCCGACACCATCCTGGACGTGGCCCTGCGCTGGTGCTGGGGCCTGCTGAAATCGCGCCACCGCGAAGCCCCGCAGCTGGGCATCGTGGCCTACGGCAAGCTGGGCGGCAAGGAACTGGGCTACGGCGGCGACCTGGACGTGGTCTTCGTCTTCGACGACAGCAGCGAAGCCAGCCCCGCCGCGCAGCAGCAGGCGCAGGAGGTCTACGGCAACTTCGTGCGCAAGCTCATCACCTGGCTGACGCTGCGCACCGCGGCCGGGGAGCTGTTCGACATCGACACCGCGCTGCGCCCGAACGGCAATTCCGGGCTGCTGGTGACGTCTATCGCCAGCTTCGAGAACTACCAGCGCGGGCGCGGCAGCAACACCGCCTGGACCTGGGAACACCAGGCGCTGACGCGGGCGCGCTACGCCGCCGGGGCACCGGGCATCGCGGCGCGCTTCGAGGCCACGCGCCGCGAGGTGCTGACCGCCCCGCGCGACGCCGTCGCGCTGCGCGAGGAAGTGCGCGCCATGCGCGAGAAGGTGCGCGCGGCGCGGCCCGTGCCTGCCGGCCGCTTCGACGTCAAGCACAGCCCGGGCGGCATGATGGACGTCGAATTCGCGGTGCAGTACCTGGTGCTGGCCCACGCCGCCGGCCACCCGCCGCTGCTGGACAACGCCGGCAACATCGCGCTGCTGCAGCGCGCCGAAGCGGCCAGCCTGCTGCCCCCGGGCCTGGGCACGGCCGCGGCCGACGCCTATCGCGCGCTGCGCCGCGCCCAGCACCAGGCGCGGCTGGACGAACAGCCGACGCAGTTCGACATCGCCGGGGCCGGGCAGGAAGGGCTGGCCAGCGCGCGCGACGCGGTGCTGGCGCTGTGGCAGGCGGTCTTCCCCTGAACCCGGCACCCGGCCGCGCCTGGGTGGGGTTGGCGCTGGGCCTGGCCGCTGCCAGCGTGCTGGCCTGGCTGGCCCCGGCGCCCTGGCTGGACTGGCAGCCCGCGCGCGCCGCGGCCGAGCCCTGGCGCGCCTTCACCGCCGCCTGGGTGCACTGGAGCGGCCTGCACCTGGCAGCCAACCTGGCCGGCGCCGGCGTGCTGGCGGCGCTGGGCTGGGTGGCGCGGCTGCCGCCGCGTGCCACCCTGGCCTGGGCCCTGGCCTGGCCGCTGACGCAGTGCGGCCTGTGGCTGCGGCCCGATCTGGCGCACTACGGCGGGCTCTCGGGCGTGCTGCATGCCGGCGTGGCGGTGGCGGCGGTCTGGCTGCTCGCGCCGCAGCCGGGGCCGCAGCCCGAAAGTCAGCGCGAAAGGCGTCGCGAACGTGCCGTTGGCGCCGGCATTGCGCTGGGCTTGGTGATCAAGCTGCTGCTGGAAGCGCCGTGGGGCCCGACCCTGCGCAGCAGTGCGGAGTTCGACATCGCCATTGCCCCGCTGGCGCACGCCACGGGTGCCGTGGCCGGCCTGCTGTGCGCGCTGCTGCTGCGGGCCTGGCCGGGCCAGCGCAGAATGCCCGCGTGACATCGCCACCGAAGACGGCCGCCGACGGCCGCCACCTGCAGCTGGACGCGCGCGCCATCGCCCTGCTGCTGGGCTGCTGCGCGATCTGGGGCCTGGGCCAGGTGGCGACGAAGCTCACGTTGGCGGAGATCCCGCCACTGCTGCAGGCCGCCGCGCGCTCGGCCGGCGCAGCGCTGCTGCTGCTGGCCTGGTGCCGTTGGCGCGGGCCGGCCTTCTGGCAGCAGCTGATGCAGCGCGACGGCAGCCGCCGCGGCGGCGTGCTGGCCGGGCTGCTGTTCGCGGCCGAGTTCGCCTGCATTTTCATCGGCCTGCAGTACACCAGCGCATCGCGCATGGTGGTGTTCATCTACCTGGCGCCCTTCGTCGTGGCACTGGGCATGCCCTTCATCGCGCGCAGCGAGCGCCTGTCGGCCTGGCAGCTGCTGGGCCTGCTGGCGGCGTTCTCGGGCGTGGTGTTCGCGTTCTACGAAGGCTTCCTGCAGCCCACGGCCGGGCCGCGGCAATGGCTGGGCGACGCGCTGGGCATCGCCGCCGCCGTGCTGTGGGGCCTGACGACCCTGGTGCTGCGCGGCAGCCGGCTGGGCCAGGTGGTGCCGGAAAAGGCGCTGCTGTTCCAGCTGGGCGTATCGGCGCTGGCGCTGGCCGCGGCGTCCTGGGCGGCGGGCGAGACCTGGCCGCGGGTGCTGACGGCAGCGTCACTGGCGCCGATGGCGTTCCAGATCGGCGTCGTCAGCTTCGCCAGCTACCTGGTGTGGTTCTGGCTGGTGCGGCACTACCCGGCGACACGGCTGGCCGCCTTCACGTTGCTGACGCCCGTCTTCGGGCTGCTGGCCGGCGTGGGCCTGCTGGGCGAACCGCTGACGGCGCGCCTGGTGCTGGCCCTGGTCACGGTGTGTGGCGGTATTGCCCTGGTGAACCTGGCCGGGCGCAAGGCCTAGACTGACGCCCCTTCCCCATTGCTCCGGAGACTTTCCGCATGATCACCCTGTACGGCCGCCCGCTTTCGAACTACTACAACAAGGTCAAGATGGTGCTGCTGGAAAAGGGCATCCCTTTCACCGAATCCTTCGTCGGCACCGGCTCCAGCGACGAAGCGGTGCTGGCGGCCACGCCACTGGGCAAGATCCCGTTCATCCGCGTGGGCGACGTGCCGCTGTGCGAAAGCCAGGTGATCGTCGACTACCTGGAAGCGGCCTACCCCCAGCCCCCACTGCTGCCGGCCGACCCGCTGGCCGCGGCCAAGGTGCGCGAGATCGCGACCTTCGTCGACCTGCACATCGAGCTGGTGGCCCGCGACCTGTACCCGCAGGCCTTCTTCGGCGGCCAGGTGTCCGAAGGCACGCAGGCGCGGGTGCGCAAGCAGCTGGAAAAGAACATCGCCGGCTTCAAGCGCCTGGCGAAATTCGCGCCCTACGTGGCCGGCGACAGCTTCACGCAAGCCGACGCCGCCGCCTGGGTGAGCCTGCCCCTGGTGGGCATGGCCACGAAGGCGATCTACGGCGAAGACCTGCTGCTGGCCGCGGGCGTGGACTGGCGCGCCTACAGCAAGCTGATCGGCGCGCGCGACAGTGCCGTGCGCATCAGTGCCGATCGCAAGGCCGACATGACACCGGCCCGGGCCTAGAGGCCGGCCAGCGCCTAGGCTGCAGCGACCGGGCCGTTGCCGGCCCCTTCCGCCGGGCCGCTGGCGGCGATGCGCGCGGCCATTTCCTTGCGGAAGCGGTTCAGCTCCTGCACGCTGGTGAAGCTGCGCTCCATCAGCAGGCTCATGTTGTGCAGGATGCGTTCGACGACCTTGTTTTCCCACACGGCGTCGAACTGGATCTGCTTGTCCAGCCACTGCTCCAGCCATTCGGGGTTGGGCAGGCGGCTCTGGATGGTGTCGCGCGGGAACAGGCTGACGTTGACGTGCAGATTGGTGGGGTGCAGCGCCTGCGCCGTCCGCCGCGCGCTGGCCATCAGCACCCCCACCTTGGCAAAAGCGGCGCGGGCTTCGTCGCCGAAGCGGCCCATCGCCCGCTTCATGTAGCGCAGGTAGGCGCCGCCGTGGCGGGCTTCGTCGCGCGCCAGGGTTTCGTAGATCGCCTTGATCACGGGTTCGGTGTGCCATTCGGCGGCGCGCCGGTACCAGTGGTTCAGCCGGATCTCGCCGCAGAAATGCAGCATCAGGGTTTCGAGCGCGGGTGCCGGGTCGAATTCGAAACGCACGGCGTGCAGCTCTTCTTCGGTGGGCACCAGGTCGGGCCGGAAGCGCCGCAGGTATTCCATCAGCACCAGGCTGTGCTTCTGCTCTTCGAAGAACCACACGCTCATGAAGGCGCTGAAATCGCTGTCGCCGCGGTTGTCGCGCAGGAACATCTCGGTGGCCGGCAAAGCCGCCCATTCCGTGATGGCGTTCATCTTGATGGTCTGGGCCTGCTCTTCGGTCAGCAGCTCGGGCTGGAAGCGGGCCCAGGGGATGTCGGTGTCCATGCTCCAGCGCACGGCTTCCAA
>JAIXZR010000275.1 GCA_027489455.1 Rubrivivax sp.
GCTCGGCGTCTGCCGCGGGTGAAGGCGCGGGCGCCGGCGCCGGCGCCGGCGCCGGGGCCGGGGCAGGTGCAGGCGGCGGTGGGGGTGGCGGGGGCGCAGTCGCGGGCGCCGGCGCCTGCGCGACGACGGCCGGCGCGGCCGCCGAAGCAGCCACCGGCGCCGGCGGGGCCGGCAGGGCCACGGCTGGTGCTGCGGGGGCTGGTGCCGTTGCGGCCACGGGCGCAGGCGAAGGTGCGGCTGGCGCCGTGGCCGGCTTGGCAGCGCCTTGCAGCTTCTTCAGGTCTTCGACATTGCGTGCCAGCTCCGCCACGCGCTCGGCGGCGGCCTTGCGTTCGGCTTCCTGGGAAGCCCGCACCGCGGGCACCGAAGCGGCCGTACCCGGGCGCGACAGCGTCAGCTTGTCGGGGGCCGGCGCGGCGGCCTGGCGGCGGTCTTCCACCTGGGCCTGCACGCGGCCGCCGTCCTGGCGGGCCGGGGCCGCGTCGGCGCGTGCCGTGGTGCCGCCGGCCAGGCGCTGGCGGAAGGCGTTGAAATCGGCGCTCTGGGCCTGGATCACCGACTTGGCCTCGGGCGTGCTCAACTTGCCGGCTTCTTCGGCGCTGGGGACGTTGAGCACCGCGCCGCTGCGCAGGCGGTTCATGTTGTCGCCGATGAAAGCCTGCGGGTTGCTGCGGAACAGCGAGACCAGCATCTGGTCTAGCGACACGCCGGCATGCTGCGTGCGGCCAGCGATGCGGCCCAGGGTGTCTCCCGGGTTCACGCGCACCTGCTTGTTGCCGGCGGCGGCAGCCATCGGGGCGGGGGCGGGCGCGGAAGCCGGCGGCGCAACCGGGGCCGGCACGGGCGCTGCAGCCCGGGGCGCAGGCGCAGAAGCCGCCGGCGGCGCCGGGCGCGATGGGCGCACCGGGGCCGGCGCAGCGGCGGCCACCGGGGGCGCAGCCAGGGGTGCTGCCGGCGCGGGCGCGGCGATGACCGGGGCCGTCGCCGGGGCGGGTGCCGGCTGCGCGGCGCGCACCGTCGGCGGATCGAACAGCATCGTGTACTCGCGCACCAGCCGGCCCGAAGCCCAGTTGGCTTCCACGATCAGCTCGACGAAGGGCTCGAGCACGGCCCGGTCGCTCGTGACGCGCAGCAGACTGCGGCCATCGGGCCCGCGCACCAGCTGGACCTGGGCGCCGGCCAGCGCCGGGTTGAACTCGACGCCCGCTGCACGGTAGGCCTCGGGCGTGGCCACGCGCAGGCGCAGCGATTCGGCCTCGGCCGCGGTGATGCTGGTGACGTCGATCTCGGCCCGCAGGCCTTCACCCAGGGCGGACTGGACGTTCAGCCGCCCCAGGCCCAACGCCCAGCTCGGCAAGGCCACCAGCAGGCTGGTGGCCAGGGCCACCCCGGTCAGCGCGTGGCGCGCGGCGTTTTTCGAACGATGGTTCAAGATCGGTTCCCCCAGCAGTCAGGTCGGCTGCAGGCCATGGCCCGTCTGCCTGTCGTCCAGCTGCGCAGGGCCCGGAACCGGGCCCGCCGATGGCGCAGCATCAAAGTTTTTCAATGGCGGCAAGGATATAAGAGCACTTGCTGATGCAAACGCTGATGATCCGGCGGAAGTGCGCACTATGCCCCCGCCGCCAGACTGGCTTGCCATGCGGCACACCTTGGCTCAGCCCTCCACCAGGATGCGCAGCATGCGCCGCAAGGGCTCGGCTGCACCCCAGAGCAACTGATCGCCGATCGTGAACGCCCCCAGGTAAGTGGGGCCCAGCGCCATCTTGCGCAGGCGGCCTACCGGGATGTCGAGCGTGCCCGTCACCGCCACGGGCGTGAGCTGGCGGATGCTGGCTTCGCGCGTGTTGGGGACGAGCCTGACCCAGGCGTTGTCGTGGGCGATCATCCCTTCGATGTCGGCCAGTGGCACATCTTTCTTGAGCTTGATCGTCAAGGCCTGGCTGTGGCAGCGCATCGCGCCGATGCGTACGCACAGCGAATCGATCGGGACGGCGGCCTGGCCACCGGCTTCGAAGCCCGGGCCGCGGCCCAGGATCTTGTTGGTTTCGGCCCCGCCCTTCCACTCTTCCAGGCTGGTGCCGTCGCCGCGATCACTGTCGATCCAGGGGATCAGGCTGCCGCCCAGGGGAACGCCGAAGTTCTTCGTCTCATCCGCCGACAGGCCACGCTGGGTGCCAATCACCTGCCGGTCGATGTCGAGGATCGCGCTCGCCGGGTCGTCCAGCAACGGCCGAACGGCGGCATTCAGCGTGCCGTATTGCGTGAGCAATTCACGCATGTGCTGCGCGCCACCGCCGCTGGCGGCCTGGTAGGTGGTGGCCGTCATCCACTCCACCAGGTCGGCCTTGAACAGCGCGCCCAGGCCCATGAGCATGCAGCTGACGGTGCAGTTGCCGCCGATGTAGTCCTTCACGCCGCGCGCCAGCGCCGACTGGATCACGCCCAGGTTCACCGGGTCCAGGATGATGACGGCGTCGTCATTCATGCGCAGGGTCTTGGCGGCGTCGATCCAGTAGCCCTTCCAGCCCGCGGCGCGCAGCTGCGGGTAGACGGCCTTGGTGTAGTCGCCACCCTGGCAGGTGATGACGATGTCGCAGCGCTTGAGGGAGGCGATGTCGTTCGCGTCCTTCAGCGTGGTCTCGTTCTTCGCCAGCCCGGCAATCGCCGCGGGCAAGGCGCCGCCGGCATTGCTGGTGCTGAAGAACATCGGCTCGATCAGCGCGAAATCGCCTTCGGCGCGCATGCGGTCGATCAGCACCGACCCCACCATGCCGCGCCAGCCCACCAGTCCTACGAGTGCCATCTTGTTTCCCTTTCAGTCCTTCTTCAGTTCGGCGACCACCGCATCGCCCATTTCGGCCGTGCCCACGCGCCGTGTGTTCTGTTGCGGGCCTTCGCTCCAGATGTCGCCAGTGCGCAGGCCGGCCGTCAGCACGCGGTCGACCGCAGCTTCAACGCGCGCTGCGGCTTCGGGCTGGGCCAACGTGAAGCGCAGCATCATCGCCAGGCTCAGGATGGTGGCCAGCGGGTTGGCCACGCCCTTGCCGGCGATGTCGGGCGCGCTGCCGTGGCTGGGCTCGTACAGGCCCTTGTTGTTCACGTCCAGGCTGGCGCTGGGCAGCATGCCGATGCTGCCGGTCAGCATCGCGGCTTCGTCGCTGAGGATGTCGCCGAACATGTTGCCGGTGAACACCACGTCGAAGGCCTTGGGCGCCTTCACCAGCTGCATCGCGGCGTTGTCCACGTACATGTGCTGCAGCTCGACATCGGCGTAGTGCGCGGCGTGCACTTCGGTGACCACGTCTTTCCAGAACTGGAAGGTTTCCAGCACGTTGGCCTTGTCGACGCTGGTGACCTTCCTGCTGCGTTTGCGCGCGGCCTGGAAGGCCACGTGGGCAATGCGCTCGATCTCGGGCCGGCTGTAGCGCATCGTGTCGAAGGCTTCCTCAGTGCCGGGGAAATGCCCATCGATGGCGGTACGGCGGCCCCGCGGCTGGCCGAAGTAGATGTCGCCCGTGAGTTCACGGATGATCAGGATGTCCAGCCCCGCCACCAGTTCAGGCTTCAGGCTGGAAGCGTGCGTGAGCTGCGGGTAGCACAGCGCCGGCCGGAAGTTGGCAAACAACCCCAGGTGCTTGCGCAGCCCCAGGATGGCCTGCTCCGGGCGGAGTGCGCGTTCGAGCTTGTCGTACTTCCAATCGCCCACCGCGCCGAAGAGGATGGCGTCGGCCGCCTTGGCCAGGTTCAAGGTGCTGTCGGGCAGCGGGTGGCCGTGGGCTTCAAACGCCGCACCACCGACCAGCGCGGTCTCGGTCTCGAAGCGCAGGTCCAGCGCTTTCAGCACCTTCACGGCCTCGGCCACGATCTCGGTGCCGATGCCGTCGCCCGGCAGGATGGCGATCTTCATGAACTCGGATCCAGGTTAGACGATGTTGTGGGCGGCCAGCCAGGGCATGCGAGCGAGCCGTTCAGCCTCGAAGGCGCGGATCTTGTCGGCATGCCGCAGCGTCAAGCCGATGTCGTCGAAGCCGTTGACCAGGCAGTACTTGCGGAAGGGCTCGACGTCGAAGGGCAGCTCGCTGCCGTCGGGCTTCACCACCACCTGGCGCGGCAGGTCCAGCGTGAGGCTGTAGCCGGGGAAGGCGAAGACTTCGTCGAACAGCCGGGCGACCTGCGATTCCGGCAGCACCACGGGCAGGATGCCGTTCTTGAAGCAGTTGTTGAAGAAGATGTCAGCGTAGCTGGGCGCAATCAAGGCCCGGAAGCCGTACTGTTCCAGCGCCCAGGGCGCGTGTTCGCGGCTGCTGCCGCAGCCGAAATTGCTGCGCGCCAGCAGCACCGAAGCGCCTGCGTACCGCGTCTGGTTGAGCACGAAATCCGGGTTCGGCTTGCGCGTGGCCGGGTCCTGCCCGGGTTCGCCAGCATCCAGGTAGCGCCAGGCGTCGAACAGGTTCGGGCCGAAGCCTGAACGCGCGATCGACTTCAGGAACTGCTTGGGGATGATGGCGTCGGTATCGACGTTGTCGCGGTCCATGGGCGCGACCAGGCCGCGGTGGACGGTGAAGGCTTGCATGGCGACCAGGCTTTCTGCAGCTGCGGCTTACTTGTTCTTCTTGGCGGCTTCTTCGATCTTGTCGCCGACCTTGGAAACGTCCTTGCCCACGCCTTCGATGGTGTTGCACCCGGCCAGACCCAGGCAGAAGGCCAGCGCGATGAAGGCGGAGATGAACTTGCTCATGGGGTTGCTCCTGAAGGAAGTGGCGCGTCAGCCCAGGCGGCGGACGTCGACGAAGTGCCCGTGCAGGGCGGCAGCGGCAGCCATGGCCGGGCTGACGAGGTGCGTGCGCCCCCCGGCGCCCTGCCGGCCTTCGAAGTTGCGGTTGCTGGTGCTGGCGCAGCGTTCACCGGGTTCCAGGCGGTCGGCGTTCATGGCCAGGCACATGCTGCAGCCCGGTTCACGCCACTGGAAGCCGGCCGCGCGGAAGATCTCGTGCAGGCCTTCGGCTTCGGCCTGCGCCTTCACGCGGCCGCTGCCCGGCACCACCAGCGCCAGGCGCACATTCGGGGCCACGCGCTGGCCGCTGCGCTTGACGACGGCGGCGGCTTCCCGCAGGTCTTCGATGCGGCTGTTGGTGCAGCTGCCGATGAAGACCTTGTCGATGCGGATGTCGGCCATGGCCTTGTTCGGCTCCAGCCCCATGTAGGCCAGCGCGCGTTCGATGGCGCCGCGCTTGACGCTGTCCTTTTCCTTGTCGGGGTCGGGCACGCGGCCTTCGATGCCCGTCACCATTTCCGGGCTGGTGCCCCAGGTCACCTGCGGCTGGATCTCCGCTGCATCCAGTTCCACCACGGCGTCGAAATGCGCGCCGGCGTCGCTGTGCAGGGTGCGCCAGTGGGCCACGGCGCGTTCCCATTCCGGCCCGCCGATGAACTGGCCCGTCTTCGCGTCCATGCCCGGCGCGAAGGGCCGGCCGCGGCCGCCGTTGTGGATGTAGTCGATGGTCTTGTCGTCCACGGCCACCAAGCCAGCGCGGGCACCGGCTTCGATGGCCATGTTGCACACCGTCATGCGCCCTTCCATGCTGAGGCTGCGGATGGCGCTGCCAGCGAATTCGATCGTGTAGCCGGTGCCACCGGCAGTGCCGATCTTGCCGATGATGGCCAGCACCACGTCCTTGCCCGTGACGCCCAGGCCCAGTGGGCCTTCGACCTTCACGAGCATGTTCTTGGCCTTCTTGGCCAGCAGCGTCTGCGTGGCCAGCACGTGTTCGACCTCGCTGGTGCCGATGCCATGCGCCAGCGCGCCGAAGGCGCCGTGGGTGCTGGTGTGGCTGTCGCCGCAGACCACCGTCATGCCCGGCAGCGTGGCGCCGTTCTCGGGGCCGATGACGTGCACGATGCCCTGGCGCTTGTCCAGGAAGGGGAAGTAAGCCGCCGCGCCATGGGCCTTGATGTTGGCGTCCAGCGTCGTGATCTGCAGCTTGCTGATGGGGTCGCGGATGCCGTCGTAGCCTTCGGCCCAGCCCGTGGTGGGCGTGTTGTGGTCGGCCGTAGCGACGATGGAACTGGTGCGCCACACCTGGCGCCCGGCCAGCCGCAGCCCTTCGAAGGCCTGCGGGCTGGTGACTTCATGCACCAGGTGGCGGTCGATGTAGAGGGTGGCGGTGCCGTCCTCTTCGGTGTGGACGACGTGTTCGTCCCAGAGCTTGTCGTACAGGGTTCTGGCGGACATGGCAGGGCTGGCGTTGACGGCGGTGCAGGCGGCACCCGCGAGGGCACCGACGCTCGCGGGTAAACGTGGATTGTCGCGGATTCGCAGCCCGTCGGGCCGGCAGGCCGGGCCACCCCAGGCCGATGGGTGGGCTCAGCCGGCCTTGTTGCCCTTGCGCCGCGCCTGCCAGGCCAGCAGTTCGCCGACCACGCCCTTGCGGAAGGCCAGCACGCACACGACGAAGATCAGCCCGATGATCACCGTCACCCAGCTGCCCACGCGGTCGGCCAGGAAGTTCTGCAGCCCGATGATGATGGCCGCGCCCACCACCGGCCCGGCAAAGGTGCCCAGGCCGCCCAGCAGCGTCATCAGCACCACTTCGCCGGAGAGCGACCAGTGCACGTCGCTCAGCGTGGCGAAGCCCAGCACCAGGGTCTTGATGGACCCGGCCAGCCCGGCGATGGCCGTGGACAGCACGAAGGCCAGCAGCTTGTAGCGGTCGACGTCGTAGCCCAGGGAAATGGCGCGCGGCTCGTTTTCGCGGATGGCTTTCAGCACCTGGCCATAGGGCGAATGCACGATGCGGATGATGGCCAGGAACACGGCCACGAACACCGCCAGCACGATGTAGTACAGCACCAGGTCGTTGGCGAGCGAGAACACGCCGAAGAGATGGCCGCGCGGCACGCCCTGCAGACCGTCTTCACCGCCGGTGAACGGCGCCTGCAGGCAGATGAAGTAGATCATCTGCGCCATCGCCAGCGTGATCATCGCGAAGTAGATGCCCTGGCGGCGGATGGCGATCAGCCCCACCAGCAGGCCCAGCACCGCGGCCACCACCGTGCCGGCCAGCACGCCCAGCTCAGGCGTCCACCCGGCGCTCTTCACCAGCCAGCCGGTGGCGTAGGCCGCCGACCCCAGAAAAGCCGCGTGCCCGAAGGACAGCAGGCCGGTGAAGCCCAGCAGCAGGTTGAAGGCGCAGGCGAAGATGGCGAAGCACAGCGCCTTCATCGCGAAGATGGGGTAGACGCCGAGGAAAGGTGCCGCGATCAGCAGGGCCAGCACGATGGCCCAGAGGATGCGGGCGGTGGCGTTGGCCGTCATCTCAGGCCCCCTTGCCGAACAGGCCGGCAGGCCGCAGCACCAGCACGATGGCCATGATCACGAAGACCACGATGCTGGACGCCTCGGGATAGAAGACCTTGGTCAGCCCTTCCACCAGGCCCAGCAGCAGCCCGGTGATGATGGAGCCCAGGATCGACCCCATGCCGCCGATCACGACCACCGCAAACACGATGATGATCAGGTTGCTGCCCATCAGCGGCGTGATCTGGATGATGGGTGCGGCCAGCACGCCCGCCAGCGCGGCCAGCGCCGCGCCACCGGCGTAGGTGAGCGTCACCAGCCGCGGCACGTTGATGCCGAAGGCCTGCACCAGGGCCGGGTTCTCGGTACCGGCGCGCAGCGTGGCACCCAGGCTGGTCTTCTCGATCAGGTACCAGGTGCCCAGGCAGACCACCAGTGAAGCCACCACCACCCAGGCGCGGTAGTTGGGCAGGATCATGAAGCCCAGGTTGGTGGCGCCCTGCAGCAGATCGGGCACCGCGTACTGCTGGCCCGAAACGCCGAACTGATCGCGGAACACGCCTTCAGCGATGAGGGCCAGGCCGAAGGTGAGCAGGAGGCCATAGATCGGGTCGATCTTGTAGAGCTGCTTGAGCAGGGTGCGTTCGATCAGCGCCCCCAGCGCCCCCACCACGAGCGGCGCCACGACCAGCGCCACCCAGTAGTTCATGCCGAACTTCTCCAGCCCCACCCAGGCCACGTAGGCACCGATCATGTACAGCGCGCCGTGCGCGAAGTTGACGATGCCCAGGAGGCCGAAGATCACGGCCAGGCCCAGGCTGAGCATGGCGTAGAAGGACCCGTTGACCAGGCCCAGCAGCAACTGGCCGGCGAAGGCCTGAACGGGGATGCCAAAGATCTCAGTCATGTCGTCGTTCGCCGGCCTTCGTCTTCATCGCTGTCGAATCACTTCCAAGCCGCGCACTTCGACTCAGCTTTTGTCGTCCAGGCCGCTTCGCCCTTGAAGGTCTCGACGACGTTGTAGTAATCCCAGGGCTCGGTGCTCTTGTCCGGGCTCTTGACCTGCATCAGGTACATGTCGTGCACCATGCGGCCGTCGCCGCGGATGAAGCCGCCCTTGGCGAAGACGTCGTTGATGGGCGTCTTGCGCATGTGGGCCAGCACCTTGTCGCTGTCGTCGCTGCCGGTGGCCTTCACCGCGTTCAGGAACTGCAGCGTGGCCGAATAGTCGCCGGCCTGGATGCTGCTGGGCATGCGCTTCATCTTCTCGAAGAA
>JAIXZR010000172.1 GCA_027489455.1 Rubrivivax sp.
AGGACATCGCCGAGAACACCACGGCGCCGTTCTGGTTCCAGCTCTACATGATGCGCGACCGCGAAGCGATGGCCAACATGATCGGCCGCGTGAAGGCCGCGAAGTGCAGCGCGATGGTGCTGACGCTGGACCTGCAGGTCATCGGCCAGCGCCACAAGGACCTGAAGAACGGCTTGACCGCCCCGCCCCGGCCAACGCTGAAGAACATCATCAACCTGGCCACCAAGCCGCGCTGGCTGCTGGGCATGGCCGGCACGCGCCGCCACACCTTCCGCAACCTGGTGGGGCACGTGAAGGGGGTGAGCGACATGCGCAGCCTGTCGGCCTGGACGAACGAGCAGTTCGACCCGCGCCTGAGCTGGGCCGACGTGGCCTGGGTGAAGGAACGCTGGGGCGGCAAGCTCATCCTGAAAGGCATCATGGACGTGGAGGACGCCGAGCTGGCCGTGAAGGCCGGCGCCGACGCCATCGTTGTCAGCAACCACGGCGGCCGGCAACTGGACGGCGCGCCCAGCAGCATCGAAGCCCTGCCGGCGATCGTCGCCGCGGTGGGCGACAAGACCGAGGTCTGGATGGACGGCGGCATCCGCAGCGGACAGGACGTGCTGAAGGCCTACGCGCTGGGCGCCCGCGGCACGATGATCGGCCGCGCGATGGTCTACGGCCTGGGCGCGATGGGCGAGGAAGGCGTGACCAAGGCGCTGCAGATCCTGCACAAGGAACTGGATGTGACGATGGCCTTCTGCGGCCACACCGACATCCGCAACGTGGACCAGCGCATCCTGCTGCCGGGGACGTACCCGACCGCGCCCCGCCCGGCCGAACACGCCGCACCGGAGCAGCCGCCGACAACAACCGGCGCCGCGCCGCGCTACCCCGCCGCGGCCTGACGGGCCGGAGGCCCGCCGCCTTCGCCCAGCGCGGCCACCGCCCGCGCCACGGCCTGCCGCGCCAGGTACTGCGCCCGCGCCTCGTCGTCCGGCAGCCGCGCGGCCAGTGCCTGCAGCAGGCCTTGCGTGTGCTGCAGCCAGGTGCCTGCGCGCTCGTCGCCCAGCGCCGCCAGCAATTCGTGGCACTGCCAGGGCCAGCGCAGCGGTGCGCTGCCGGCTTGCAGCTGGGCCAGCACCTGGGGCAGTTGCGGCTCCAGCAGGGGCAGCACGTCGGCACGCCGGCCCTGGGCCAGCGCCACGGCCGCGCGTCGCAGCGCGGCTTCCAGCAAGCCAGGGGCGTGATGCACTTCGGCGTGCAGCGCCTCGGCCTGGCCACAGGCCTGGGCGGCGGCATCGGCGCGGCCTAAAGCGAGCTCGATCTCGGCCACCGCCAGCCAGGCGTTGCCGGCGTAGATGCGGTTGCCCATCGCGGTGCTGCCCTGCACGGCTTCGTGGGCGTGTTGCAGGGCCTCTTCCAGCCGGCCCTGGGCGAGACGGGCTTCGGCCAGGTTCTGCGCCGCCACCGCGGCTGCCGAGTGGTCGCCCACGGCCCGGCCTTCGGCGATGGCCTGCTCGGCCCACTGGCTGGCGGCGTCGTAGTTGCCAAGCTCGATCTCGCAGCCGGCCAGGTTGCACAGCAGCAGACCCAGGATCAGCGCCGATTCCGGCTGCTGGCGTGCCAGCGCGGTGGCGGCCGCCAGGGCCTGGCGCGCGGCGTGGTAGTCGCCCGCCTCGAAATCCACCAGGCCCAGGTTGGCCTGCAGGCGCAGCTGGATGGCCGCCAGGCCCGCCTGGCGCGCGAGCTCGATGCCCGTGCGCGCGTGCTGGCGGGCCCCGGCCGGCTGGCCCAGCAGCCGTGAAGCCACCACCAGCACGTTGCAGACCTCGGCGCCGCAGCTAGCATCGCCGGCGGTCTGGGCCAGCGCCAGCGTTCGCAGGCCGGCCTCGATGGCAAGGGCATGCTGGTCATGGCGCAACGAGAGCACCGCACGCGAGTAGCTGGCGCGGGCGGCCCAGCCCGGCTGGGCCTGGGGCGTGGCCAGCAGCGCCTCCTGGGCCTGCACCCAGCGCGCCTGGAGCACGCGCTCGCCGGTGAGATCGGCCACGCGCTGGCCCAGCAGCAACAGTTGCCAGCGCAAGCCCACGGGGCCGCCGCAGTCCGCCAACTCAGGCAGCGACTGGGCGTCCAATCCGTCCAGCAGCGCCAGGGCCTGCTGCACCTGGGCCAGCGCGCTGCGGTTGTCGAAGCGCTGCCAGGCGTAGTCAGCGGCCCGCGCCAGCCACAGGGCCGCGGCGGCAGGCTCGTCGGCCGCCAGGTAGTGATGGGCGGTCGTCGCCAGGTGCTCGCCAGCACCGCCAGCCAGCCGCTCGGCCAGCCAGCGTGCCACCTGGGCATGGCCGGCACGGCGTCGCGCCGGGGGCACGGTGTCGTAGACCACCTGGTGCAGCAGGTGGTGCTGGAAGCTGTCGCAGGTGCAGCCCTCGAACGCACTGCTGGCCTGCGCCCGCACCAGGGCGCGCTCGCGCAGCGCCGGCAGGGCCGCCGGCGCATCGGCCGACAGGCGCGCCAGGGCCTGGTCCCAGAACACGCTGCCCACGATCGCCGCCTGCTGCAGCGCCTGCCGCTCTGCCCCTGGCAGCAGGGCCAGCCGCGCCTGCAGCACGCCCGCCAACGTGGTGGGCACCTGCACGCCGCCCAGGCGCGCGATGTCCACCTGCCAGGGCCCGGCAGCACCAGCGCCTGGGCTGACGACGCCCTGGTCGATCAGCACCTTCAGCAGCTCTTCCATGTAGTAAGGGTTACCGCCGGCCTGGTCCACCAGCAGCCCGGTCAGCGCCGGCGGTGGTGCCGGTACGCGCTGCAGCAGCGCGGCCGCCAGGCGGTTGGCGTCGTCGTCCGCCAGCGGCTGCAGGAGGAGGCGACGGTGGCGCGGCGGCGGCAGGGGCTGTGCCGGGAGCGGGGCCGGATCGGGGGGCGTCGGCTCGCTGGCCGCCCAGTCGGGCCGGCGCTCCAGCAGTTCGGGCCGCGCGCTGGCCACCATCAGCAGCGGGGCCGGGCCCGCCAGCAGCGCGGGCAGCATGTCCAGGCTGGCTTCGTCGGCCCAGTGCAGATCGTCGGCCAGCAGCAGCACCGGGCTGCCAGCACGGGCCGCCAGCCCCGCCAGCATGGCCTGGAAGACGGCCAGGCCGCGGTCGCGCAGCTGGCGCGGATCCGGCGCCGCCGGCCCCGAAGGCGTGGCGCCCGCCGGGTCTTGCAGGCCGATCAGCCTGGCCAGCAGCGGCACCCTGGCCTGCTGCTCGGCGGGCAGCAATGACGCCAGCGCCGCCTGCAGGCGCGGGTAAGCGGCGCCACCATCGCTGCTGTCGGCCAGGCCCAGCCAGCCGGCGATCATCTCGCGCAGCAGCTTGTAGGGCTGCCCGCGGCCGCTGGGCAGGCAGCGCCCGCGCAGGCAAGGCAGGCCGCCTTGCGCGTCGATGTGCTGTTGCAGCTCGTGCACCAGCCGGGTCTTGCCCAGGCCGGCCTCGGCCAACAGCGTCAGCCCGCGCGGCAGGCCGTCGGCGCGTACGTCGGCCAGGGTGGCCAGCAGCGCTTCGAGCTCGGCCCTGCGGCCCAGCAGCGGGGTGGCCACGCCATCCACGCCCCGGGCTGCACCCGCCTGCCCAGCCGGCAGCGCTGCCTGCACGACATAGCAGCCCAGCGGCGCATCGCGCCCGTGCACGGCTTGCGCCGGCGCAGCCTGCACCTGGAAGCGCCCCTGCACATGGCGCCAGGTGTCCTGGCTGATCTGCACCCCGCCCACCGGCGCCGTCTGCTCCATGCACACCGCCAGCGCGGGCGTGTTGCCGCGCACGGCACCGCTGCGCTCGGCACTGCGCAGCACCGGGCCGGTGTGCACGCCCACGCGCACGGCAAAGCCCGCCTGGCCGTGCTGCGCCAGCACCTCCCTGGCCTGCTCGCGGCTGGCCGCCACCAGGGCCAGCGCGCAGTGCACGGCGCGCTCGGCATCGTCTTCACGCGCGCCGTCCAGGCCGAAGCCGGCCATCAGGTTGTCGCCCGCGAACTGCAGCACCTGGCCACCGTGCTGCCGCACCTGCTGCGCGTAGTGGGCCAGCGCGCCGTCCATCACGGCGCTGATGTCTTCCGGGTCCAGGTGCCGGGCCAGCTGGGTGGAGCCCGCCACGTCCAGCACCAGCAGGGTCACCAGCCGCAGCTCCTGCACCGGCGCGGCCAGCGCGGCCAGGTGGGCCCGCAGCGGCGCCAGGGCGGCTTCGACGACCGCATCGCCCAGCACCGGGCGCTGGGCCTGCAGGGCAGCCATCGCGGCCTGCAACGTGCTGGCAGTGGGGGGTGTGCTGGGGTTCAAGGCGGGCCACGGGGCTTCGGCGGGATTGTGCCGGCACCCACCCCGGGCGGCGGACGATCAGCCGCCGATGGCCCGCACGCCCAGCTTGAAGGCGATCATCGCGCGCAGCTTGTTCGGCAGCACGGGCTTGATGAGCAGGTGGTAGTCGTGCTGCACGGCTTCGTCCTCGTGCCCGCCCAGGCTGCTGCCGGTGATGACGATGGCCGGCAGCCGCTGCGGCGCCCAGCGCGCGCGGATGGCCACCAGCGCGTCGATGCCGGTGGTGCCCTGCGGCAGCCGGTAATCCACCAGCAGCAGATCGGGCGCCTCGGCGCTGGCGCCGGCCAGCCAGCTGCGCACGCCTTCCACGGTATCGAAGGCGACGACGCGCGCGCCCCAGGCCTGCAGCAGCACCACCAGGCCTTCGCGCACCGCGGCCTCGTCTTCGACGACGGCGATCAGCCGGCCCTGCAGCGTCAGGCCCAAAGGCACCTTGGCATCGCTGGGCAGCGGCCCTTCCACGGCCCGCGGCGCCTTGCCCACGGGCACGAGCAGCGAGAACACCGTGCCGTGCCCCGGGCGTGAACGCACGGTGACATCGGTTTCCATCAGCGCCGTCAGGCGCTTGACGATCGCCAGCCCCAGCCCCAGGCCCTTGCGGTGGTGGGCTTCCAGCGGCCGGTTGCTCTGGGCCTGGAAGAACTCGTCGAAGATGCGCGGCAGGCTGGCCGCGGAGATGCCGATGCCGCTGTCCCACACCTGCAGCAGCAGGCGCGGTCCGGCCGGCGTGCTGCGCAGGCGGCAGCTCACCAGCACGCCGCCGTCGTCGCTGTAGCGGATGGCGTTGCTCACCAGGTTGCGCAGCACGCGTTCCAGCAGCACCGGGTCGGCGTGGGCGACATGCTGTTCGCCCCGGAACGACAGCATCAGCCCTTTCTCGAAGGCGATGGGCTCGAAGTGCAGGCGCAGCCGGCCGAAAAGATCGCGCATGCGCACCGGCGCGGGGTTGACGTCGACGCCACCGGTGTCGATGCGGGTGATGTCCAGCAGCTCGCCGAACAGGCCCTCCAGCGCATCGACCGATTCGTTGATGCTGTTGACGAGCGCGGCCACTTCCGGGTCGCGGCTCTTCTGGCGCAGGGCCTCGGCGAACAGGCCCATCGCGTGCAGCGGCTGGCGCAGGTCATGGCTGGCGGCAGCGAAGAACTGCGTCTTGGCGCGGCTGGCGGCCTCGGCGGCGCGGCGGGCTTCCTCGGCGATGCCGGCTTCCACGCGCAGCTGGGCGGCCAGCTCGTCGGTGCGCCGCTTCAGCGCGATCGCCCGACCCAGCGCGCTGCCGTAGGTGCGCGCCATCAGCAGCGTCAGCCCGAACAGCAGCGTCAGCACCACCGCCAGCTCGATGGCCCAGGGCTGGCTGGTGTCGGTGGCGATGCGCACGATGGTGGGGATCAGCACCAGGCTGATGAAGGCCCCGAAGACGCGCGGCTGCGTTGCCAGCAGTTGCACCGACCCCAGGCAGTACGACACCACGGTCAGGATCAGCACCACCAGGTGGTACGGCGTGCCCAGGCCCCAGAACAGCCAGGCCGCCACGCCCCACATCGTGCCCTGCGCCAGCACCAGCGCACGCCAGCTGCCGCGCCAGCGCTGCAGGGTGGCGTCGTCGGCATCGGGCTGGCGCAAAAAGCGCAGGTAGTGCGCCAGCCGCAGCAGCCACAGCACGCTGCCCACGCCCAGCCAGGCGGCCAGCGCTGCCGGCGACGCCAGCTTCCAGTAGACCGAGGTGAGCAGCAGCATGCCCACCAGGTTGCCGGCCAGCGACGCCGGCGTCTGCACGTACAGCGCGCGGATGCTGTCCACCGACAGATCCTGCCGCGCCACGGTGGCCGGCGCGCCGGCCACGCCGGGGCCGGCGTCTGCCACCAGGCTGGCTTTCATGCCCGGCCCTTCAGCGCACGTTCGGGCGGCGCGTGAGGAACCCGCCCTGCCCCTGCGTCATCTGGCTCACGGCCAGGACGGCCTGCGTGCGCGAGCTCACGCCCAGCGCCCGCAGCACGGCAGCGACGTGGTCCTTCACGGTCTCGACCGACAGGTTGAGCTGGCGCGCGATCAGCTTGTTCGGCAAGCCCTGCAGCAGCAGGCCCATGACCTCGGCCTGGCGCGGGGTCAGGCCGATGTCGTCGATGCTGGGCAGCTTCTGGTGCGGCTCGGGCTGGGCGTGCAGGCCCAGCGGGGCCTCGCCAGCGGCGCGCGCCGCAGCGCCGGCACCCGGCACATGGCCGCCGCTGCGGCCGAACTCGAGCCCCAGCATCGAGGGCGGCACGTACATCGCGCCGCCCATCACCATCGCCAGCGCCTCGTGCAGCACCTGGTGCGAGGTGCTCTTGGGGATGAAACCCATCGCCCCGCTGTCGATGGCGCGGATGACGTCGCTGGTGCGCTCCGATGCCGACACCACGACCACCGGGGTCGCGGGGTACTGGGCGCGGAATTCCACCAGCACGTCGAAGCCATCGGCGTCACCCAGCGCCAGATCGAGCAGCACCAGATCGAAATCACTGTCGGCCTGCAGGGCGGCGCGCGCGGCCGCAGCGCTGTCGGTGCCCACGACCGTGGTGTCGCTGCCCACGGACAGGATCACCGCCTGCAGGGCCGAAAGAATGAGCGGGTGGTCGTCGACAAGCAGAACCTTCATGGGCGATGCCTCGGCACAAGGTGAAAAACATTGTGGGCTGCGGCCCCGGCCGGGCCGGCACCCCACTTTGGGGGTGTTGCCCCGACAAGCTGGGGGCTTTGCAGCCGCCATGCGGCCTGGCTCAGGTGTAGCGGCGCGACACGGTCTCGGCCACGCAGGCCGGCTTGCTGCTGCCCTCGATCTCGACGGTGGCTTCCACCACCAGTTGCGCACCGCCTTCCAGCGGCTCGTAGGCCAGCAGCCTGAAGTGCCCGCGCACGCGGCTGCCCACCCGCACTGGAGCCGGGAAGCGCACGCGGTTGAGCCCGTAGTTGATGCCCATCCGCACGTCACCCAGCGCAAAGCCGCTGTCGAACAGCAGCGGCAGCAGGCTGAGAGTCAGGAAGCCGTGCGCCACCGTGGCACCGAAAGGCCCGGCCGCGGCGCGCGCCGGGTCGGTGTGGATCCACTGCAGGTCGCCGGTGGCCTGGGCGAACTGGTCGATGCGGGCCTGGTCGATCTGCAGCCAGTCGCTGGTGCCCAGCTCCTGCCCGACGAGGGCCTGCAGATCGGACAGATGGGGGTGGACGCGCGGGGTGTGCATGGAGGGGGTCAGTCAGGCTTGTCTTGGGGGGGCTGGCCGGGGGCTTCAGCCCAGCCAGGCCAGCAGCGACTGCCACTGCGCCAGGTCGCGCTCCACCCGGCTGGGGGCCACGTCCCACAGCGTCAGGCCGCGGGCGGCCAGCTGCACGTAGTTCTGCGTGTCCCGCAGCCCGGCCACCACCGGCAGCTGCAGGCCGGCCAGGTAATGCTGCAGCTGCTCGCTGGCCTTGGTGTGGTCACGCACGCGCATGCCCACCAGGCCCAGGTGCTGCGCTGCGCACAGGCGCGCGCCCTGCGGGTGCTGGCGCAGCGCAGCGACGAAGGCGTGCGTGGCCTGGATGTCGAACAGGCTGGGCTGCAGCGGCAGCAGCAGCCGGTCGGCCAGCTTCAGCACCGCGTCCAGACGCTTGCCGTGCAGCCCCGCGGGGGTGTCCAGCACCACGTGGGTGGTGCCTTTGGGCGGGCGCAGCACATGGGCGGATTCGATGTCCCAGCCGCGGATCGGCGGCAGCTGCGCCGGACGCTGCGCCAGCCACTGGCGCGACGACTGCTGGCGATCGACATCGCCCAGCATCACCGCATGCCCGGCAGATGCCAGGGCGCCGGCCAGGTTGGTGGCCAGCGTGCTCTTGCCGACGCCACCTTTGGGGTTGGCCACCACGATCACGGGCATGGGGTCTCCGATCCGCCGCCGCACGCGGCAGCACTGTGCAGGTTGTGGGGTATGGTAGCCAGGCCCTGGGCGGTGGCCTATCCCGCGCACGACAGCCCGCCAGCCCGGCCGCACGACACCCCATGCCCGACATCCTCGTCCTCGCCGCCCATCCGCAACTGGCGCAGTCACGCGTGACGCAGCGGCTCATGGACGCCGCCGCCGCCCTGCCGGCGGCGCGCGTGGCGGTCCGCGACCTGTACGCCAGCTACCCGGACTACGTGATCGACACCGAGGCCGAACGCAGCTGGCTGCAGCAGGCGCGGCTGCTGGTTTGGCTGCACCCGGTGCACTGGTACTCGATGCCGCCGCTGCTCAAGCTCTGGCTGGATGAAGTCTTCGCCTTCGGCTGGGCCTACGGGCCCGGCGGCGATGCACTGCGCGGCAAGGATCTCTGGCTGACCACCTCCACCGGCGGCGCGGAAGAGGCCTACCGCCCCGACGGCCACAACCGCTATTTCTTCGACGCCTTCCTGCCGCCCTATGAACAAACCGCGGCCCTGTGCGGCATGCGGTGGCTGCCGCCGCTGGTGCTGCACGGCGCCCACCGCGCCAGCGCCGCCGAACTGGACGAGCATGCCGCGACCTTTGCCGACCGCCTGATGCGCTGGCCCGACTGGCCTGAGATCGCCAGCATGGAACCGGCGCCCGAATGCAGCGTGCCTGGCGATGCCCGGCCCGGCGAAACGGGCGCAGACGCGGCCTGAGGCCGCCCCGGCCAGACGCGAAGCGACCCGAAGCGACCCGCACCCATGGAACCACTTCCACCCTGGCTGGCTGGCAGCCTCATCTACCTGTCGGCGGCCGTGTTCGCGGTGCCGCTGGCGCGGCTCCTGGGCCTGGGCTCGATCATTGGCTACCTGGCTGCGGGCATCGCCATCGGGCCCTGGGGGCTGAAGCTGGTCACCGACCCGGCGGCGATGCTGCACATCGCCGAATTCGGCGTCGTGCTGATGCTGTTCCTGGTCGGGCTGGAACTGGAACCGCGCCGGCTGTGGGCGCTGCGCCGGCCGATCTTCGGCTGGGGCAGCCTGCAGCTGCTGGCCAGCGCGGCCCTGGTGGCGGGGGTGGCCATGGCCTTCGGCCTGGAATGGCGCCTGGCCCTGGTGTCCGGGCTGGCGCTGGCGATGAGCAGCACCGCCATCGGCCTGGGGGTGCTGGGTGAACGCAACCTGCTGCCCACCACGGCCGGGCAGAACGTGCTGAGCGTGTCGCTGGCGCAAGACCTGTCGGCCATTCCCATCCTGGCCTTGATGCCGCTGCTGGCCCTGCCGGGCGCCGCCGGGCTGGCCGAAAGCGGCAGCGGCGCCTGGGGCGCTGCCAAGGCGGTGGGTGCGGTGGCCGGTGTGGTGCTGGGCGGTCGGCTGCTGCTGCGCCCGGCCCTGCGCTGGATTGCGCGCAGCAAGACGCCCGAAATCTTCACCGCCGCAGCCCTGCTGCTGGTGGTGGCCACGGCTGCGCTGATGTACAGCGTGGGACTGTCGATGGCCCTGGGCGCGGTGCTGGCTGGCGTGCTGCTGGCCGAAAGCGAATACCGGCGCGAACTGGAAACCGACATCGAGCCCTTCAAGGGCCTGCTGCTGGGCCTGTTCTTCATCGCCGTGGGCATGAGCATCGACTTCGCCGTCGTGCTGGCGCAGCCCGGGCTCGTGGCCGCCGTGGTGGCCGGCTTCCTGGCGCTGAAGGCGCTGGTGGTGTGGGCCATGGCGCGCGCCATGCCCATTCCGCTGGCGGAACGCCCGGTGTTCGTGGTGCTGCTGGCGCAGGGCGGCGAGTTCGGCTTCGTGGTGCTGCAGGGTGCGCAGGGGGCCGGGGCCATCGGCGCCGAGCCGGCGTCTTTCCTGGTCGCGGCGATTGCCATTTCGATGCTGTGCACGCCGTTGTTGCTGGTGGCCTGCGACCGCTTCCTGCAGCCGCGCCTGGCCGCGCGGCGCGGGCCCCAGCCCGACGAGATCGCAGAACAGCAACAGGCGCCCATCATCATCTGCGGCTTCGGCCGCTACGGCCAGATCGTGGGCCGCCTGATCAATGCCAACGGCCTGTCGGCCACGGTGCTGGACCATGACGCCGAGCAGGTGGACAGCGTGCGCCGCTTCGGCTGGCCGGCCTTCTATGGCGACGCCACGCGGCTGGACCTGCTGCGCGTGGCCGGTGGCGAGCAGGCGCGCGTGATCGTGGTGGCCATCGACGACATCGAGCAAAGCTTGAAGGTGGTGGACCTGGCGCGCCAGCACTTCCCGCAGGCCGCGCTGGTGGTGCGGGCCCGCAATGCCCAGCATTGGACCCAGCTGCATGCCCGCGGCGTGCAGCACATTGAACGCGAGACCCTGGATTCCGCCCTGATGAGCGGGCGCAGCGTGCTGGAACTGATGGGCTGGCAGCCGCACGCGGCGCGCACCCAGGCCTGGCGCTTCCGCCGCCACAGCATCGAGCTGATGACGCAGATGGCCGCGCACCAGCACGATGAGAACCGCCTGATTTCGATGGCTCGGCAGGGTCGCCAGCAGCTGGAAGAGCTGTGGTCGCGTGAACGCCAGGAACAGCAGCGCCAGCGCGGTCAGCGCAGCGCGGGCTGGCAGGCTGAAGACAGCCCCCCTGCCGGCGATTGAGGGCCCTGCGCTGGCCCGTCAGGCCAGCTGGCAAGCCTCGTCAAACGCCAGGCGCGGGCTGCGCGCAAACAGCTTGGCCGGGTCGCCATGCCCCAGCGAGCAGACGAAGTTCGTCTTCACCGTGCTGCCAACCCAGAACTCGGCGTCCACCCGCGCCGCGTCGAAGCCGCTCATGGGCCCGCAGTCCAGCCCCAGGGCCCGGGCTGCCAGCATCAGGTAGGCGCCCTGCAGCGACGAATTGCGGAACGCCGTGGCGGCGATCAGCGCGTCGTTGCCCACAAACCAGCTTTTGGCATCGGTGTGCAGAAACAGCTGCGGCAGCCGTTCGTAGAAAGCCATGTCCATGCCGATGATGGCCGTCACGGGCGCCTGTTCGACCTTGGCCACATTGCCGGCCGCCATGCAGGCGGCCAGCCTGGCCTTGCCTTCAGGCGTGCGGACGAAGATCAGGCGCGCAGGGCTGCTGTTCGCAGATGTCGGGCCCCATTTCGTCAGCTCGTACAGCTGGTACAGCAGCGCATCGGGCACGGGCTGGGGCAGCCAGCCGTTGTGGGTGCGGGCTTCGGTGAAGAGCTGTTCGGTGCTGACTTGCATGCGGGTTTTCCGGGGGCGAAGGACAAGCCAGGACAATACAGGCATGTTCCAGCCCTCCCAGCACGATGTGCGCCGCTTCTTCTGCGGCACCCTGGCCCGCCAGCAGGCCGGCCTGCCCCTGGACCCGATGCAGGCCGCCGCGGCGCGCTGGATAGACGAGCACCCCGAATACCACGCCGACCTGGCCGACGAAGCCACCGCCCTGGCCGCTGTCTACACGGTCGAGGACGGACGCACCAACCCCTTCCTGCACCTGTCGATGCACCTGTCGATCACCGAACAGTGCAGCATCGACCAGCCCAGCGGCATCCGCC
>JAIXZR010000143.1 GCA_027489455.1 Rubrivivax sp.
CCGATCGTCGGCGACAACGGCAGCGGCATGCACGTGCACCAGAGCGTGTGGAAGGACGGCGTCAATCTGTTCGCCGGTGACGGCTACGCAGGCCTCTCGGACTTCGCGCTGTACTACATCGGCGGCATCATCAAGCACGCCCGTGCGCTGAACGCCATCACCAACCCCGGCACCAACAGCTACAAGCGCCTGGTGCCCGGCTTCGAAGCCCCGGTGAAGCTGGCCTATTCGGCCAAGAACCGCAGCGCATCGATCCGTATCCCGTACGTGGCCAACCCGAAGGGCCGCCGCGTGGAAGCGCGCTTCCCGGATCCCCTGATGAACCCGTACCTGGGCTTCGCGGCGCTGCTGATGGCGGGCCTGGACGGCGTGGAAAACAAGATCCACCCCGGCGAAGCCGCCACCAAGGACCTGTACCACCTGCCCCCGGAAGAAGACGCGAAGATCCCGACCGTCTGCCATAGCCTGGACCAGGCGCTGGAAAACCTGGACAAGGACCGCGCCTTCCTCACCAAGGGCGGCGTCTTCACCGACAGCTACCTCGACGCCTACATCGACCTGAAGATGCAGGAAGTGACGCGCTTCCGCATGGCCACGCACCCGGTCGAGTTCGACATGTACTACGCGCTGTAATGACCAGCCGGCCTGGGGCCCCTGCCTCGGGTCACACCAGGAAAGCGGGCCGAAAGGCCCGCTTTTTTGCGTTTTGGGCCAGGTTGGCCCCTGCGCCACAATCCGGTGATGAGCTTTGCCCTCCGACATGCCGCCCTGATGGGGATCGCCCTGGCCGCCAGCAGCGCTGCGCTGGCGCAGGAAGCGGGCAAGCCCGTCTACCGTTGCCCGGGGCCGCCGGTGCTCTACACCGATGCGCTGACGCCCACCGAGGCCCGTGACCGCCAGTGCCGCACGATCGAAGGCGCGCCCGTGACGGTGGTGCAGGGGCCGGCGCGGGCGCCCGCTGCCGGCGCCCGGCCCGCAGCCGCTGCGCCCGCGCCGGCGGCGCCCAACGCGTCGCGCCCCGGCGACCGCGTGGACCCGGCCGCGCAGCGCGCCCGCGACACCGACGCCCGCCGCATCCTCACCGACGAACTGCGGCGCGAGGAAGAGCGGCTGACGATGCTGCAGAAGGAATTCAACAACGGCGAACCCGAACGCCGCGGCGACGAGCGCAACTACCAGAAGTACCAGGACCGCGTGGCCGATCTGCGGGCCAGCATCCAGCGCAAGGAAGCCGACATCGCCGCGCTGCGGCGCGAGATCGCCAAGCTGCCGCAGTGACGCCCGGCGCCGGCGGCAGCGGCCGCCGGTAAGCTCCGGGCATGCGATTCCCCTTCCGATCACCGCCCGCCGATCCGCCCGGTGGCTTTGAGGCCTTTGACCAGCTGGCCACCATGGTGGCCGTGACGCGACCCGACGGCCAATGCCTGCGGGCCAATTCGGCGCTGGAAAACACGCTCGGAGCCTCGCGCCGGGCGCTGCAGCGCAGCAGCGTCTTCGACTGGCTGGTGGACGCCGCACCGCTGCGCGATACGCTGGCCAAGGTGGCGTCCAACGAAGTCGCCACCAGCCGCTTCGACGCGCTGCTGCAGCGCGGCGCGATCGGCAGCGGCGGCGGTGCCGGCACGGGTGAGCTGCCCGTGCACATCATCGTCAGCCAGATGGATAAGCCCGACCGCGTGCTGGTGGAGCTGATCGAAATCGAGCAGCAGACGCGGCTGGACCGCGAAGAGCGCGCCCACGGCCTGGCCCAGGCCAACAAGGAACTGGTGCGCAACCTGGCGCACGAGCTCAAGAACCCGCTGGGCGGCATCCGCGGCGCTGCGCAGCTGCTGCAGATGGAAGTCACCAGCAAGGCGCTGACCGAGTACACCGAAGTCATCATCCACGAGGCCGACCGCCTGCAGGCCCTGGTGGACCGGCTGCTGGCCCCGCACCGCCGGCCGCAGGTGGTGGCCGAGGTCAACATCCACGAGATCTGCGAGCGCGTGCGCTCGCTCATCCTGGCGGAGTTCCCGCGCGGCCTGCAGGTGCAGCGCGACTACGACACCAGCATCCCCGATTTCCGCGGCGACCGCGAGCAGCTCATCCAGGCGGTGCTGAACATCGTCCACAACGCCACGCATGCGCTGGCACCGCGCATCGCGGCGGGCGACGCGCAGATCGTGCTGCGCACGCGCGTGGCCCGCCAGGCCACCTTCGCGCGCCAGCGCTTCCGCTTGGCACTGGAATTGCATATTCAGGACAACGGGCCGGGTGTGCCCGAGGCCATCCGAGACAGCATCTTCCACCCTCTGGTTTCAGGGCGAGACGGTGGCTCCGGCCTCGGTCTGACACTGGCTCAGACCTTTGTCCAGCAGCACCAGGGAACGATCGAATGCGACAGCGTGCCGGGCCGCACGGTCTTCAAGCTGTTGATCCCGCTGCCTGCCCTGCACGCCCCCTGAGCCATCACCCGCGAGCGCCGTTCCTGCATGAAACCGATCTGGGTCGTTGACGACGACCAATCCATCCGCTTCGTGCTGGAAAAGGCACTGGCGCGCGAACAGTTCACCGTGCGCGCCTTCAGCAACCCGCGTGACGTGCTGGCGGCGCTGCACGACGAACAGCCCCAGGTGCTGGTGAGCGACATCCGCATGCCGGGCGGTACCGGCATCGAGCTGCTGGCGCAGGTCAAGCAGCGCTTCCCGGCGCTGCCGGTGATCATCATGACGGCCTACAGCGATCTGGACAGCGCCGTCAGCGCCTTCCAGGGCGGGGCCTTCGAATACCTGCCCAAGCCCTTCGACGTCACCAAGGCCGTCGATCTGATCCGCCGCGCCGTGGACGAAAGCCTGCGCGAGGCCGTGCGCGACACGGGCCTGGTGCAGATGCCCGAGATGCTGGGCCAGGCCCCGGCGATGCAGGACGTGTTCCGTGCCATCGGCCGGCTGAGCCAGAGCAACGTCACCGTGCTCATCACCGGCGAAAGCGGCAGCGGCAAGGAACTCGTCGCCCACGCCCTGCACAAGCACAGCCCGCGTGGTGAACAGCCCAAGGGCGCGGACGGCAGCCCGCGCAGCGCCGGCGGGCCGTTCGTGGCCATCAACACCGCCGCGATCCCCAAGGACCTGCTGGAAAGCGAACTCTTCGGCCACGAGCGCGGCGCCTTCACCGGCGCGCAGACCACGCGCCGCGGCCGCTTCGAACAAGCCGACGGCGGCACGCTGTTCCTGGACGAGATCGGCGACATGCCCTTCGATCTGCAGACGCGGCTCTTGCGCGTGCTGAGCGACGGACAGTTCTACCGCGTGGGCGGCCACCAGCCGCTGAAGAGCAACGTGCGCGTGATCGCGGCCACGCACCAGAACCTCGAAGAACGCGTGCGTCAGGGCGCCTTCCGCGAAGACCTGTTCCACCGCCTGAACGTCATCCGCCTGCGCCTGCCGGCGCTGCGCGAGCGACGCGAGGACATCCCCATGCTCACGCGCTTCTTCCTGCAAAAGAGCGCCAAGGAACTGGGCGTGGACGCCAAGCGCATCACCGACGGCGCGCTGGCCCGGCTGGCGGTGTTCGATTTTCCGGGCAACGTGCGCCAGCTCGAAAACATCTGCCACTGGCTGACAGTGATGGCGCCGGCCCAGGTGGTGGAAGCCAAGGACCTGCCGCCCGAACTGCTGGCCGCCGGCCCGGCTGGGGCGGGCGCCGTGCCCGTGGCCGCCGGCATGGCCGCGGCCATGCCGATGGCGCCCGCCAACGGCGCGATGGCAGCCGCTGGGACGGCGCTGGCCGCTGCGGCCCCCGCCGCGCTGCACGCAGCGGGCAGCCCGGGCCTGCCGACGGCCGGCGCGGCCGCGGTGCCGGCCTGGGCCGCGGCGCCAGGCGTGGCAGCAACGGGCGCGGTGCTCGCATCGCCCGCCGTGGAGCCGCTCCGCGCCATGGGCGCCGAGGGCACGGTGCCGGCCCCTGTGGCTGCCTCAGGCAGCTGGTTGCAGGACCTGGAGCGCGAGGCCCGGCGCCGGCTGGAGAGCGGCGAGCCCGATGTCTGGGAAGCGCTGACGGCCCAGTTCGAAGGCCGCCTGATCCACACCGCGCTGGACGTGACGCGCGGCCGCCGCATCGAAGCCGCGCAGAAGCTCGGCATCGGCCGCAACACCATCACGCGCAAGATCCAGGAGCTGGGCCTGGAGGATTGAGGCCCCCCAGCTCGCTGGCGCTCGCTACCCCCCGAGGGGGAGGCTCCGCCAGCGGCCCGGCAGAGCCGGGGCCGCGGCGGATGGCTTGGTTCAGGCCACTTGCGGGCTACTCACTGCGCTGCCAGTTCCACCACTACCGGCGCGTGGTCGCTGGGGCGTTCGTTCTTGCGCGGCAGCTTGTCGATCACGCAGGCCTGCACGCGCGGGCGGAGGGTGTCGCTGACGAGGATGATGTCGATGCGCAGCCCCTGGTTCTTGCGGAAGGCCAGGTTGCGGTAATCCCACCAGCTCCAGCTCTTGGGCGGCTGCTCGAACAGCCGGAAGGCATCGACCAGCCCCAGGCCGCACAGCTGCTGGAAGTGCGCGCGTTCCTGTGGCGTGCAGTGGATCTGCCCGGCCCAGGCCACGGGGTCGTAGACGTCGCGGTCTTCGGGGGCGATGTTGAAGTCGCCCATCAGCACCAGGCGCGGGTGGCGCTGCAGCTCGTCGGCGACGAAGGCGCGCAATGCATCCAGCCAGCGCATCTTGTAGACAAACTTGTCGCTATCCGGCGCCTGGCCGTTGGGGAAGTAGCCGCCGATCACGCGCACCCCGTCCACCGTGCCGGTGATGACGCGGGCCATGTCGTCGTCGAAGCCGGGGATGTTCTTCACCACGTCCTGCGCCCCACTGGCGCGGCTGAGCAGGGCCACGCCGTTGTAGGTCTTCTGGCCGTGGAAGACGACCTGGTAGCCCGCGGCTTCGATCTCGGCCTGCGGGAACTTGTCGTCGCTGAGCTTGGTTTCCTGCAGCACCAGCGCGTCCACCGGGTTGGCGGCCAGCCAGTCCAGCAGCTGCGGCAGGCGCACGGCCAGGGAGTTGACGTTCCAGGTGGCGAGTTTCAAGGCAATCCTCGGTAGGCGGCGGGGCGGCGGTCGATCCTACAAGCCACTGCCTGCCGCGCCAGCACGGCCCCCGCCCCGGCGATGGCCGGCGGGCCGCGGGGGCATGACCTGGCAAGGCGCAAGTGCGCCGTGAATGCAGCCGATATCGACGCAATGCCGAGGCAGGGCTGCGCCTAAAACCTTGTCGTGCGCCCATGCCGTTGCGCACACCGCATCCGACAAACCCGGCCCGTGGCACTTGCCCCCACGGCCGCCCCAGCCGCAGCGGCTCTGCCGTGTCAGAGCGTGCCGTCGCTGGGCCACCTGAACATCCTTCATGAACACTCTGTCGATCTTTCCCCGGGTCGTGCTCGTTGCTGGGCTGCTGGCCTGCGCGACCGATCTGCGGGCCCAGCCCGATGCCGGCCAGCTGCTGAACCAGCAGCAACGCGAGAAGCCCGTGCCAGGCCGTGCCGATGCCCCTGGCCAGCGGGCCGATGCCCTGCCGGCCGACAGCAGCAGTGCCTTCCGCGCCCGCATCCGCAGCGTGCGCTTCAGCGGCGCCGATGGCACGCTGCCGCCGGCCGAGCTGCAGGCCGCCGTGGCCGACGTGCTGGGCCAGGAGCTCACGCACGGCCAGCTGCAGGCGCTGGCCGCGCGCGTCACGGCGCTGCTGCAGCAGCGTGGCTGGCCGCTGGCGCGGGCCTACCTGCCGCGCCAGGACCTGACCGAAGGCACGCTCGAGATCGCCGTCCTGCAGGGCCGGCTGGAGGGCGGCTCGCAGCGCGTGCAGTTCGCCAACAACAGCAGCGTTCCAACGGCCCGGCTGCAGGCCATCGCCGACGCTGCCTTGCCTGCCGCCACGCTGCGCACCGAAGACCTGGAGCGCGCACTGCTGCTGATGAACGACCTTGCCGGCATCACCGCCCGGGCGCGGCTGGAACGCGGCAGCGAACCCGGCAGCAGCCGGCTCGTCGTCAGCGCGGAGCCCGGCCCGCAGCTGCGCACCCAGCTGAGCCTGGACAACTTCCTCAACCGCTACACCGGCAGCGTGCGCGCCAACGCCCGCGTGTCCTGGGCCAACCCGGGCCAGGTGGGTGATGCCCTGGGCCTGGGCCTGAGCCTGAGCGAAGGCAACCGCGGCCTGAACGCCAGCTATTCGCGCCCGCTCACGCCCGCAGGCCTGCGCCTGAACCTGGCCGCTTCGACCCTGCACTACGAGATCGGCCGAGACCTGCAGCCGCTGGATCTGAACGGCCATGCGCGGGCCATCACGGCAGGCCTGAGCTACCCGCTGCAGCGCACCCGCGCGGCCAGCGTCTGGCTGGCGGCCGATGCCGAGCAACGCGGCCTGCGCGACGACAGCGCGGTGGGCAACCTGCGGGACCGCCGCGTGCAGCGCCTGCAGATCAGTCTGTACGGCAACGGCTGGGACGCGTGGGGGCAGGGCGGCGGCACGGATTGGTCGCTGGCCGCCGTGGCCGGCCGCGTGAACCTGGACGGCAATGCCGACGATGCAGCGCTGGACCAGCGCACGGCCGGCAGCCAGGGCAGCTACGGCAAGCTGACGGCCCAGCTGGGGCGCGTGCAGACGCTGTCCCGCCAGGGCGACTGGTCGCTCTACGGCGGGCTGAGCGCGCAGCTGGCGGGCAGCAATCTCGATTCGTCCGAAAAGTTCGTGCTGGGCGGGCCCACGGGCGTGCGCGCACACGCGGTGGGCGAAGCATCGGGCGACGCCGGCTGGCTGGCCACGGTGGAACTGCGGCGTGAATTCCAGGCCGCGGCCAACGTGCAGGCGCAGGCGCTGGCGTTCATCGACGCCGGTGGCGTGACGCTGCACAAGCGCCCTTGGGCCAGCGCCCTGCCGGCCGGGCGCGACAACCACCTGGGCCTAAGCGGCGTGGGCGTGGGCCTGAACGTCTACAGCCAAGGTTGGCAGCTGCGCAGCGCACTGACGCGCGCGGTCGGCGGCAACGAAGCCCGCCAGCCCGACGGCCGCGACGCCGACGGCCGCACCGGCCGCACCCGCGCCTGGCTGCAGGCCAGCACGAACTTCTGATCACCACCAGTTTCCGGGACACCTCGCCATGAAGCGCTCTTCGCTCAATCACACCTATCGTCTGGTCTGGAACGACACCAGCAACACCTGGGTCGCCGTGCCCGAGACCACCCGCAGCCGCAGCAAGCGCGGCGGTCGCGCGCGCCGGGCGCTGCTGGCCGCGGCCCTGCTGGGTGCCGCCGCCCCGGGCTGGGCCATCGATGCCACGGCCCTGCCCAGCGGTGGCCGCGTGGTGGCTGGCCAGGCCAGCGTGGTGCAAAGCGGCGCCAGCCTGGATGTGCGCCAGGCCAGCGAGCGGCTGATCATGGACTGGAGCCGCTTCGACATCGGCGCGCAGGCCCGGGTGGGCTTCACCCAGCCCAGTGCCGCCAGCGTGGCGCTGAACCGCGTGAGCGGCGGCCAGGCCAGCACCATCCTGGGCCAGCTGACGGCCAACGGCCAGGTCTGGCTGCTCAACCCGCAGGGCGTGGTCTTCGGCCGCAGCGCGCAGGTGGACGTGGGCGGGCTGGTGGCCAGCTCCCTGGGCATCGCTGACGATGACTTCCTGGCGGGCCGCTGGCGGCTGCAGGCCGGCCGCGCGGCTGGCGAAGTGCGCAACGAAGGCCAGCTGCGCGCCCATGGCGGCGGTTCGGCCCCAGGCGTGGTGGCCCTGGTGGCACCGCAGGTGGCCCAGCACGGCAGCATCAGCGCGCAAGCCGGCAGCGTGCTGCTGGGCGCCGGCGACCAGGTCAGCCTCGACTTCAACGGCGACGGCCTGCTGCAGCTGAGCGTGGACCGCGCGGCGCTGGACGCGCACATCGCCCACAGTGGCCAGGGCGCGCACATCGGCGCCGACGGTGGCCTGGTGCAGCTGAGCGCGCAGGGCGCGAGCGCGCTGCGGGCCAGCGTCATCAACAGCGACGGCATCATCGAAGCGCGCGGGCTGTCGGCCCGCGGTGGCCGCATCGTGCTGGACGGTGGCGAAGGCGGCCACGTGCAGCTGGGCGGGCGGCTGGATGCGAGCTCGGCCGCAGGCCTGGGCGGCGACATCGCCGTCACCGGGCAGAGCGTGCAGGTCAGCGGCGCCACCCTGGACGCCAGCGGCGCCACGGGCGGCGGGCGCATCCGCGTGGGCGGTGGCTGGCAAGGCCAGGATCGCGACATCCGCAATGCCCGCAACACCAGCGCCGACGCGGCCACGGTGGCGCGTGCCGATGCGCAGGTCAGCGGCGACGGCGGCCAGATCGTCTTCTGGGCCGACGAGCGCACCGCCTTTGCCGGCGTGCTGCAGGCCCGCGGCGGAGCCCAGGGCGGCGACGGCGGCAAGATGGAAGTGTCCGGCCTGCAGGAGCTGGCCTACAGCGGCCGGGCCGACGCCCGCGCCGCGCGCGGCCGCACCGGCGACCTGCTGCTGGACCCGCCCACGATCAACATCGTGGTGGGCACGGCGGTCGGCAACGTCAGCGGCAGCACCGTGACGGTGGCCGACCTGGAGGCCCAGAACGCCAACGTGCTGCTGGAAGCCACCAGCAGCGCCACTGTCAGCGATCTCAGCCTGAACGGCGGCAACGGCCGGCTGACGATGGCCCCCAACATCAGCCTGCGTATCGAGGCCGGCACCAGCGGCAACGGCAACCTGAGCTTTGCCAACCCCGCCAATACTTTTGAAGTGTCCGGCACCGGCAGCATCATGTTCGTGGCCGGGCGCACCGGCACGGGCCAGCTGCTGAACATCGGCAACCTGTCGGCCACAGGCGCCGGCACCAACCCCGGCACGCTGCCCACGCACAGCGTCACCACACTGGGCAGCGGCACGCCCAGCCCGGCGTCCATCACCCTCTTTGGCGCCGACGGCGTGACGGTGGGCGGCACCCTGTCCACCAACGGCGGCTATGTCCGCATCTGGGGCGATTCCGACAACGCCGGCGGCGGTGGTCTGACGCTGGCCCAGCCGATCGTCACCAACGGCGGCAATCTGCACCTGTCCACCGGCAGCAGTGCCATCAACATGAACGGCAGCATGACGCTGGGCGCCGGTCGGCTGTTCTTCCGCACCGACGGCACGGTGACCACCGGCGCGCGCGTGCTGGGCGGCATCCTGTCGGCCAGCGGCGACGTCAACGTCGACACCGCATTCCAGATGAATGCTGGTGCCAGCGTCCTGACCGACGGCGTCATCCGCCTTTCCAGCACGGTGAACCTGAACACCGGCAGTGGCGCCTTGACCTTGCGTGCTTCGCAGATCGACTTCACCGGCGCCACGCTGCAGAACCTGAGCACGGCTTCCATGCGCCTGGAACCTGCCGACCCCGCCACCAACATGGTGCTGGGCGATGCATCGGGCTTCGCTTCTTCCGGCACGCTGGCCGCGCTGCCCGGCATCCGCAACCTCACCATCGGCCGTGCCGACGGCACCGGCACCATCACCGTGCCAGGTGCTGGCTTCAGCTTCAACGCCAACGGCACGCTGGAAGCCGTGAACCGCACCGTCACCATCAGCGGTGGCGGGCTGACCAACACGAACGGCAACGTCACGATCACCGCCGACAACATCAACATCAACCAGGCGGTCAGTGCCAACGGGGGCGCAGGCAAGGTCACGCTGCGCCAGCAGACGGCTGCCAACACCCTGAACCTGGGCGGCGGGCTGAGCAATGCTTCGGTAGGCAACATCAACGCAGCCACCCTGGCCGTGGGCCGCGCCGACGGTGGCGACCTGGTGTTCGACAACGACATCAGCACCACGGCCACGTCGGTGCACCTGCTCAGCGGCAACCGCGTGGTCGGGGTGGCGGGTGGCGTGTCTGCCGCTAACCTGGCTATCACGGCGGGCGCTGGCGCCCTCATCAGCAGCAGCACCTTCGACTTCACCACGCTGGCGGCCAACCTGGGCGGCAGCGGCAGCAATACCACCAGCATCGCCAGCAGCGCCGGCACCTGGGGCCTGGGCACGGTGGACGGCGTGACGGGCCTGCAAGTGCTGGCCGGCAGCGCGCCCACCGTGCAGCTGCTGGCCAACACCCAGCTCAACACCGCCAGCACCATCAACTTCAACGGCCGGCCGGCCGTGCTGAACCTGCGCGCGCCCGTGATCAACAGCGTCGGGGCCAGCGTCACCAACCGCACGGCCGCCACTGTCAGCTTCGACCGCCCCACTGCCGGCGCCTGGAGTTTCGGTGGCGCCGCGGCCGACGTCAGCGCGGCCAGCCTCGCTGCCTTCAGCGGCACTGGCTTCATCCAGCTGGGATCGGCCACCACCGATCTCACCGCCACGGGCGCCGTGTCCCTGAGCGTGGCCGATACGTTCACGGTGCAGGGCAACACGGTGGCTGGCCTGAGCAGCGGCAACCACATCAGCGTGACCAGCGGCAACATGAAGCTGGACGCCGAGGCTGGCGCGTTGGCACTGGGCGCCAACCTGACGGTGGCTGGCCGCCTGGTGCTGGAAACGTCCGGCGGCAACGGCATCAGCGGCAGCGGCATCCTCAGTGCCAACAGCCTGGCCGTGCGCGCCAGCGGTGGCAACGTGGCGCTGGCCGACAGCGTGCACCAGATCGGCACGCTGGCGGCATCGGCGGGCGATCTGCGCCTGCGCAACGGCCGCGCGCTGACGGTGGGTACGGTCGATGGCATCGTGGGCGTGAGCTCGGCCGACAGCGTCGACATCCGCCTGAGCGGCGCCAGCAGCGACCTGGCCCTGGCGGCGGGCGTGACGGCGCAGAACGCATCGGCAGCCGGCGTGCCGCTGTTCCTGGCGGCGGGGCGCCACTTCGTCAACAGCGCTGGTGCCGGCGCGCTGACGGCCAGCGGCGGCGCCTGGCGCGTCTATTCCAGCAACCCCGCCAACGACACCCGTGGCGGGCTGCTGCCTGATTTCAAGCAGTACGCCGCCACCACCGGCAGCACCGTGCTGGGCATCGGCAACGGGCTGATGTTCAGCGTTGCTCCCACGGCCACGGTGGCGCTGACGGGTGCCGTGAGCAAGGTCTACGACGGCAACGCCAATGCCAGCCTGGTCGGCGGCAACTACAGCGTCAGCGGCGCGATCGACGGCGACAGCTTCACGCTGGCCGGCGGCAGCGCCAGCTTCGACACACGCAACGCCGGTACCGGCAAGAGCGTTACGGCCACGGGGTACACGCTCGCTGCCAGCCAAGGGGCAGTGCCGGTGGTCTACGGCTACCAGTTCAACGCCAGTGCCACCGGCACCATCGGCACCATCAGCCCGCTGGCCTTGACGGCCGTGGCGCCGTCGTCGATCAGCAAGGTCTACGACGGCACCGCCGACGCCAGCCTGCCCACGGGCCTGGTGCCCGGCATCCTGAACGGCGATGCCGTGCAGGTGACGGGCAGCGGCCTGTACGCCGACCACCGCGCCGGTACCGGCAAGGCGGTGAGCTACAGCCTCGCGTTGGCCGGCGCCGACGCCGGCAACTACAGCCTGAACAGCGGCACGCTGGTGACAACGGGCGACATCACGCCCAAGTCCCTGAGCGCTGGCGCTTCGACGGTGGTGAGCAAGGTCTACGACGGCAGCACAGCCGCGACGGTGACGGCCGGGTTGCTGAGCGGCCTGATCGTCGGCGATACCGTGTCGTTGAACGCGAGCGGCAGCTTTGCCGACAAGAACGCCGGCCTGGGCAAATCCGTGGCAGTGAGCCTGGCGCTGAGCGGCGCGGACGCGTCCAACTACACGCTGGCATCTACCAGCCAGTCCGCCACGGGCGACATCACGCCCAAGCAGATCAGCGCGGGCGCTTCGACCGTGACGGCCAAGGTCTACGACGGCAACACGGTCGCCAGCGTCAATGCTGGGCTGCTGAACGGCCTGATCGGTGGTGACAGCGTGACGCTGAATGCCACTGGCAGCTATGCCGACAAGAACGCCGCCATCGGCAAGGCCGTGGCCATCCTGCTGGGCTTGAGCGGCACGGATGCAGGCAACTACACGCTGGCATCGACGAGCCAATCCGCGACTGGCGACATCACGCCGAAGCAAATCAGTGCAGGCGCTTCGACCGTGACGGCGAAGGTCTACGACGGCAACACGGTTGCCAACGTCAACGCCGGCGCGCTTAGCGGCCTGGTGGCAGGCGACACGGTCAACCTCAACGCCATCGGCAGCTACGCCGACAAGAACGCCGCCATCGGCAAGGCCGTGGCGATCCTGCTGGGCCTGAGCGGCACCGATGCGGGCAACTACACGTTGGCGTCCACGAGCCAGTCCGCCACGGGCGACATCACGCCGAAGCAAATCAGTGCGGGCGCCTTGACCGTGACGGCGAAGGTTTACGACGGCAACACGGTGGCCAACGTCAACGCCGGTGCGCTCAGCGGCCTGGTGGCAGGCGACACGGTCAACCTCACCGCCACCGGCAGCTACGCCGACAAGAACGCCGCCATCGGCAAGGCCGTGGCCATCCTGCTGGGCCTGAGCGGCACGGATGCAGGCAACTACACGCTGGCGACCACCAGCCAATTCGCGACAGGCGACATTACGCCCAAGCAGATCAGCGCTGGCGCCTCGACCGTCACGGCGAAGGTTTACGACGGCACCACGGTGGCCAACGTCAACGCCGGTGCTCTCAGCGGCCTGGTGGCAGGCGACATCGTCAACCTCAACGCCACCGGCAGCTATGCCGACAAGAACGCCGCTGTTGGCAAGGCCGTCGCCATCTTGCTCGGTCTGAGCGGCACCGACGCCGCCAACTACCGCCTGGTGAACGACCGTCAGGCTGCCGTGGGCGACATCGGCCGGCGCAGCCTGACCGTGGACCAGATCGTGGTGGCGCCCAAGGTCTTCGATGGCCTGGCCGATGCACCGCTGGCCGGCTATCAGGTGGCGGGCGTGCTGGCCGGCGACCAGGTGATCGTCGACCTGCGCGCGCGCTTTGCCGATCCCGGCATCGGCTTGGCCAAGCCGGCCCAGGTGACTTCTGTCGTGCTGACTGGTGCCGATGCGGGCAATTACGAGTTGGCGATCGCCGGCCTGCGGTCACTGGGCGACATCCAGCCAGCCCCGGGCGCAGCGGCTGTCGGGTCGGTGGCCAACACCGCCGCGGGCAGCAACGGCACGGGCAGCGCAGCCGCGGGCGAATCGGCCAACGTGGGAGGTTCTGGCAATGCTGGCAATGCTGGCAATGCCAGTGGCGGATCGGCAGCGGGTGGCGCCGGGGGCGGTGCTGCCGGACAGGGTGCCGGCCTGGTGCAGATCGCGGGGGCTTCCGGGGCCCCGGGATCAGCCGTGGCCGGGCCGGCTGGCGGGGCGGGTGCGTCCGGCGGGTCGACGGCGTCCTCGGTTGGCGCCAGCCGCTTCACGATGGAGCAGGTCCTCACGGGCCGCGGGCAGGTCAGCCTGGCAGTCGACGCGCCGCCGCTGGCCAGCCCGGTGTCGCAGACGCTGCCCGTGCTCGTTGCACGCGGTGGTGCCGCGCCGCAGCCGGTGGGCCAGTACGTGATCACCGACCTGGGTAGCAGCCTTTCCCTGGTGCCGGCTGGCGGCGCCGTGCCCAGCCTGGCCGGTGCGCCGGCGGCCGTGCGGCTGACGGGCGAGGCCATCGTGGCGATGCCTGCCGGCCCGGCCCTGAGCCTGGGCTACCGGCTGGGCGACGACGGCGTGCTGCGCGCCCGCGTGCCAGCGGCCGCCAGCGGCATGGCCGAAGACCTGCTGGGCGTGCTGGTGCTGGGCGCGCTCAAGCGCGAGCATGGCGTGTCCATGGCCCAAGTGCGTGGCCTGGTGCTGGAACGCGAAGCGCCCTGACGCACCCCGGCGCGCCCGAGCCCAGGCCGGCCGCGCGCAGGGGTGTTGCCGCCCTTGGCTGGCCCTGTGCAGGCAGAATGCGCGGCCCCGGGGGCTGGTGCTGCACCGAAGCAGCGCGGCAGCGCAGGCGCCCGGCCCAGGAGACCGCCATGAGCATTCACCCCGCCCACCCCACCGGCGCTGCCGGCAGACCCGCCACGCCCGGCCCCCAGCCCCGCACCCTGCCGCGCCTGCGCGAGATGGCCGCCCGCGGCGAGAAGATCGCGATGATCACCGCCTACGACGCCACGTTCGCGGCGCTGCTCAGCGATGCGGGCGCTGACGTGCTGCTGGTGGGCGACAGCCTGGGCAACGTCATCCAGGGCCAGCCCAGCACGCTGCCGGTGGCGCTGGACCACATGGCGTATCACACGGCCTGCGTGGCGCGGGGGCTGGCGCAGGCCGGTGGGCGCGCCTTCCTGGTGGCCGACATGCCCTTCGGCAGCTACGAGGCCGGCCCGCAGCTGGCTTTCGAATCCGCCGTCACCTTGATGCGCGCCGGCGCGCAGATGGTCAAGCTCGAGGGCGGCGGCCCGATCGTCGACTGCGTGCGTTTCCTGGTGGACCGGGGCATCCCCGTGTGCGCGCACCTGGGCCTGACGCCGCAACGCGTGCATGCGCTGGGCGGCTTCCGTGTGCAGGGGCGGGACGACGCCGCCGCGGCCGTGCTGCAGGCCGATGCCGCCGCACTGGCTGCCGCGGGTGCCGCGATGCTGGTGCTGGAACTGGTGCCCGCCCCGCTGGCGCGTGAGATCACGCAGGCGCACCCGGGCCTGGCGACCATCGGCATCGGCGCCGGCGCCGGCACCAGCGGGCAGGTGCTGGTGCTGCAGGACATGCTGGGCCTGACCCACCGGCCCACGGGCAAGGCACCGCGCTTCGTGCGCGACTTCACCCGCGTGCCGGGCAGCGCAGCCGACGCCCCCGGGCTGACGGTGCGCCAGGCCGTGCAGGCCTATGTGGCGGCCGTCAAGGATGGCAGCTTTCCCGACGAAGCCGTCCACGCCTTCTGAACCCCGCGATGCAGACCCTCCACACCCTTGCCGAACTGCGCGCCGCGCTGGCCGGCCAGCACCGCACCGCCTTCGTCCCCACCATGGGCAACCTGCACGAAGGCCACCTGGCCCTGGTGCACGAGGCGCGGCGCCATGGCGGCCCGGTGGTCGCCAGCGTGTTCGTCAACCGGCTGCAGTTTCTGCCGCACGAAGACTTCGACCAGTACCCGCGCACGCTGGCGCGTGACGCCGAGCTGCTGGCCGGGGCCGGCTGTGATCTGCTGTTTGCGCCCAGCGAACACGAGCTCTACCCCGAGCCCCAGGCCTACAAGGTGCACCCGCCTGCGGCGCTGGCCGATCTGCTGGAAGGCGAGTTCCGCCCCGGCTTCTTCACCGGCGTGTGCACGGTGGTGATGAAGCTCTTCCAGTGCGTGCAACCGGCGGTGGCGGTGTTCGGCCAGAAGGACTACCAGCAGCTGATGGTGGTGCGCGGCATGGTGCGGCAGTTCGCGATGCCGATCGAGATCATCGGCCTGCCCACGGTGCGCGCCGCCGACGGGCTGGCGCTGTCGTCGCGCAACGGCTACCTGGGCGCGCTGGAACGCACCCAGGCCATCGAGCTGCCGCAGGCCCTGCAGCAGCTGGCCACCAGCGCGCGCGACGGCACCCGGCCGCTGGCCGTGCTGGAAGCCGCGGCCGCCGAGGTGCTGCGCGCCCGCGGCTGGGCACCCGACTACCTGACCGTGCGCCGCCGCAGCGACCTGCTGCCACCCAGCGATGCCGAGCGTGCCGCGGGCCTGCCCCTGGTGGCCCTGGGCGCAGCGCGACTGGGCGCGACGCGGCTGATCGACAACCTCGAGTTCTGACTTCTGATCGACGAGTTGAGGGGGACCCCATGAGCGTGGACTTCACCGGCCGCGTGGCCATCGTCACCGGCGCCGGCGGCGGGCTGGGCCGGCAGCATGCGCTGGCGCTGGCGGCGCGCGGCGCCAAGGTCGTCGTCAACGATTTCGGCGGTGCGCGTGACGGCACTGGCGGCAGCAGCGTGGCAGCGCAGGCCGTGGTGGACGAGATCCGCGCCGCCGGCGGGCAGGCCATGGCCAACGGTGCTTCCGTCACCGACATGGCCGCGGTTCAGGCGATGGTGGACGAGGCCATGGCCGCCTGGAGCCGTGTGGACGTGCTCGTGAACAACGCCGGCGTGCTGCGCGACAAGAGCTTCGCGAAGATGACGCTCGAGGACTTCCGCTTCGTGCTGGACGTGCACCTGATGGGCGCGGTGCACTGCTGCAAGGCCGTGTGGCCGCTGATGCAGGCTCAGAAGTACGGACGCATCGTGATGACGACGTCTTCCAGCGGCCTGTATGGCAATTTCGGCCAGGCCAACTACGGCGCGGCCAAGCTGGCCCTGGTGGGGCTGATGCAGACGCTGGCGCTGGAAGGCGAGAAGTACGACATCCGCGTCAATGCCCTGGCCCCCACCGCCGCCACGCGCATGACCGAAGGCCTGATGCCGCCCGAGGTGCTGGCCGCGCTGCAGCCCGAAGCCGTGGTGCCGGCGATGCTGGTGCTGGCCGCGGCCGACGCGCCCACGCGCGCCGTGCTGTGCGCCGGCGCGGGTGCCTTCGAGGCCGCGCACATCACGCTGACGCAGGGCGCGTGGATCGGCACGGGCCCGGATGCCCCCGAGCGCCTGGCCGCGGCGCTGGATGCCGTGCGCGATCGCCACGGCGAGACCGTGCCCGGCAGCGGTGCCGCCCAGGGCACGCAAGAGGTGGCGCGGGCACTGGCCCAGGCCCAGGCCCGGGCTTAGCGTGCCGCGCGGCGGTAGGTGACGAAGGCGAACGGCGGCTGCGCTTCGGCCGGCGCAGCCTCGCGCTGCACCACCTGCCACAGCGCCGGGTCCACGGGCGGGAAGACGGTGTCGCCGGGCAGATCGGCGGCCACTTCCGTCAGCACCAGTTCATCGGCCAGCGGCAGCGCCTGGGCGTAGAGCTCGCCGCCGCCGATCACGAACACCTGCGGCGCACCGGCCAGCGCCTGCAGCGCTAGCGGCAGCGAGGCCTGCACCTCGGCCCCGGCCAGCGCCAGCCCCGGCTGCCGGCTCACCACCATGTTGCGCCGCCCGGGCAGCGGGCGAAAGCGCGGCGGCAACGAATCCCAGGTCTTGCGCCCCATCAGCACCGCGTGGCCTTGCGTCAGGCTGCGGAAGTGCTTCAGGTCCGCCGGATCGGACCACACCAGCCCGCCGCCTTGGCCGATGACGCCGTTGCGCGCGACGGCGGCCACCAGGGTGACGCGCGGCGCGGCGGCAACGGGAGGGGATGAATTCATGAGCGCTGGATTCTGCCCGCTGGGGCGCGGGGCAGAATCGTCGCTCCCTGCTTGCTCCCTCTCTCTGCCCTGGTCACCGCCGTGCGTACACGCCTGAAGCTCGTGCCTTTCCTCCTGGCCTGTACCGCGCCGCTCGCGGTCTGGCTGGCCACCCACAGCCTTGCGCTGGCGGCCACCGACACCCGCGCGCTGGACGCCGCCATCGCGCGCGAGCATGCCGCCGGCCGCTTCGACGGCACGGTGCTGGTGGGGCTGGGCGATGCCGTGGCCTACCAGCGTGTCGTCGGCCTGGCCGACCGCGAAACGCGGCGCCCTCACCGCGCGGGCGATGTCTGGCGCTGGGCCTCCGTCAGCAAGCAGGTGGCGGCGGTGCTGGCGATGCAGCAGGTGGACAAGGGCACGCTGTCGCTGGATGCGAAGCTGGCCACCCTGCTGCCTGCCTTCCAGGCGCCACGCGCCGCCGACATCACGCTGCGCCACCTGCTGCAGCACACCAGCGGCCTGCCCAACCCCGACGCGCGGCCCAGCTTCTACATGCAGCAGTTCGGCGACGAAGGCGGCCCGCTGACGGCGGCGCTGCGCTACTGCAGCGGCCCGGCCACCGGCGAGCCCGGCGCGCGCTTCAGCTACAACAACTGCGACACCCTGGTGCTGCAGGCCGTGTTGGAGAAGACCACCGGCCAGCCTTACGCGCAGCTGGTGCAGACGGCCATCGCCCAGCCGCTGGGCCTGCGCAGCCTGGCCCTGGCCCCGGCGCGGCTGCGCCCGGGCGAGCTGCCCGTGCCCACGGCCCGCGGCTACCTGGACGCCACGCGCGAAGAGCCCGGCCTGAACCTGCCCAGCTTCGGCGCCGGCGGCGCGCTGCAAGGCACGGCCGAAGACCTGTTGCGCTTCGATCAGGCGCTGATGCAGGGCCGCCTGCTGCGCCCGGAGGCGCGGGCCACGCTCTGGCAAGGCGACCCGAAGCTCGGCTACGTGGCGCTGGGAGCCTGGAGCTTCAGCGCGCCGCTGGCTGGCTGCGCCGAGCCCGTGGTGCTGGTAGAGCGGCGCGGGCAGATCGGTGGCGTCCAGGTGCGCAACCTGCTGGCGCCCGAGCTGGGCGCGGCGCTGGTCGTCTTCAGCAACACCGCGCAGACCGAGTTCGGCGAGATCTGGCAAGGCAGCGGGCTGACGCACGAGCTGGCCAGCGCGGCGTTCTGCGGTCAGGTGGCTGCGCCGGGCGGCAAGGCTGCTGCGCCCGCCGCGGGCAAGGCCAGCCCGCCCGGCGGTGGCGGCCCGACGGTGCCGGCCTCGGCGCCGGCGGCTGGCGACAAGCCGGCCAAGCCCGCCAAGTGGAACGTCGACCAGCCCCCCGGCA
>JAIXZR010000182.1 GCA_027489455.1 Rubrivivax sp.
AGTGCGGGTTCCCGTGTGAAAGTAGGACATCGTCAGGCTAATTACTAAAGCACAACGGCCCGGTCATTCGACCGGGCCGCTTTGCTTTTGCGGACTCGGGACTTGCAAGACCCGCTGCTTCCTTGCCTGATGCTGACCCAACTCCGCTCAGTCAGCACGACGGGACATGCCTTGAAGCGTTTCGGTCACCATCATCAGTTGCACGAGATAGTCCGGCGCCAAGGCCTGAAGACGTACCAGCATCCTCGACGCGAGCACTTGCGAATTCAGCGGCCCACGCGCTTCGTAGCTCGCGGCCTCACAACGCGCGACTTCCTGGTCAGCCCGTAGCTGCATCCAGATGGGGCCGAATCTTCCGACGCTCCGAAGGTCTTCCAAAGGATGACCGACGGAACTCTCCTTCGTGCGTGGGATGCAATCGCTTGACTCCGACCGTGGCACCGCATGCACATGCAAAGCCAGCCGACGAGCAGGCCCGTCAGCAACTACTGGCTCGATGCCAGCCCTCAGTTGCCTTGGCAGACGTCCACGTTCTTGCTCGGCACAACCTGACTGCGGCGGGCCCTGCAGTCGCAGCCGCTCCAAGCGCGATTCCAGCATCGAGCGCACTCTCCCTGACCAGGCTTGCATGCGCCTGTCAAGGGCAACTGCGCGTGCCGCGTCGCTACCAACGCACGTGACGTTCTCTGGTGCCAGGCCCAACCTGTCGTTGGGCTGTCTGTGATCCGTCATCCCACCATCATCTCTGTGGTGCTCGTTGGGACGGGCTCACCGGCACAGGCGACATCTCCACCCGACGATTGAGCGCCCGGCCTGCTGCATCCGCATTGCTTGCCACGGGCTGCTGCTGCCCGAAAGCGGCAGCGAATATGCTTTCCGCCGGCAGCCCTGCGTCGATCAGGGCGCGCGTTACGGTCATCGCGCGTTGCGCAGACAACTCCAGGTTGTCAGCAAACGGTGCCCGCCCTTCACGCACACTGCGATCGTCTGTGAAGCCACTCACCATCAGCATTTCGCGCCGGGTACCCAGATAAGTGGCCAGAGGCTGCGACAGCGATCGCAGTAACTGCCGGCCTTCGTCCTGCAAGTCGGCCGATCCGGGCGCAAAAAGCACGCTGCCGTTGATGCCGATGCGCCCGTTGTTCAGGGTCACACGCCCCGCCGCCAGCGGCACGGCCAGCACCTGCTCCAGAACTTGCCGACGCTGCTGCTCGGCCTCGCGCTCCTGCAAGGCCGACTGCAACTGCATGCCCAGCTCCAGATGCAGGCTCATCAGCCACATCAGCATCAGCACGAACGCCCCCAGAAGGCCGGCCATGAGATCGCCAAAGACCGGCCAGACCGCGGTTTCGCCCTCGGCCGAGCTTTCGTCCAAGCTTTCGTCGGATGCGTTCATTCAGTGACTTGTGCCGGCGCGATGCCCCGCACACCCAGCCGTTTCAGATCCGCCAAAGTCTGCTGCTGGGCAGAGAGGCACAGGTCGAACAGTTCGCGGGCCTGGGCCACGTAGTACGCCAGCTGGTCGTCACTTCGCATTCTTGCGCGCTCGAGCGCGCTTTCGATGTGCGACATCTGGGCAACCAGGCGCTGGCTGCTCTGGCCAAACTGCGTTACCGCCACGCCGAAGGCATCGCCCAGGCTGGCCATCTCCACACCACCGGCAGTGAGCTGCGCTGCCGCTTCTTCCAGCCCCTGGGCCTGAGCCGCCAGCTGGCTCGTGGATTGCTCACGGGCGGCTTCCAGTGCCGCTACCGATGCGGCCAACAGGCCGTCCATCGCCTCTCGCTGCCGGGTGGCTGTCCGGGTAAGCTCGTCCACCAGGGTCTGCACCGTCGCCAGCGTTTCCGCTTGCTTGCGCTGCCACAGCAGATCTCGTTGCTGGCCTTCCGCCAGCTGTTCGCGCCACTGAGCCGCCAACTCTGAAGCTGCCTTGGGCGCCTGACCCGCCAGTTCGATGAGTTGCGCCAGCCGCTGCGCCATGGCTTCCGCCTGGGCGCGGGTCTGCTGCTGGATGTCGCTGGCCGTTGCCGCCAGCGTGTTGCAGATCTCGCCTTGCAACGTCCGTGACTCGGTAGACGCTTGCAGCCAGGCCTTCCTGGCACTGGCTCCCATCTCGGCCACTGCGGCCGCCCAGGCGGCAAGTCGCCGCTCGTCGTCGGCAGCAACACGGGCATGCTGCGCACTTTGCGCGTCGGCCCATTCGGCCAGCAAGGCCTGCCATCGGCCATCAAAGCGCGTCTGGCTGTCCTGCAGGCTCTGCTGCAGGGTCTCATCGGCTGCCTGGCGATACTGCTGCTGGCGCACCAATGCGTCCATCCAGACGCTGCTGACGTGTGTGGTGGCCTGGTCGAAGCGCTCGGTCCATGCCGCCAACTGCCGGCCCGCGACGTCGGTCAGCTGGGCCTGGAAGGCTGCACTGTTCGCGTTCAGCCCCGCCAGGCTGCGCTCGACCAGAGGCTCGACCGCGGCCGCGGCAGCGCTTGCGCCGGCCCGCGCGCTCTCGCGCAGCGCAGCCCCTACGGACTCCGCCAGCGCCCCGTAAGTGCTGCGCAGCTCGTCCTGCATCCGCCCTTGGTTGGCCACCAGTTGCTGGTGCATCGATGCGTTCTGCTCGCCCATTTGTGTCATCAAGGCCTGCAGTTGCTGCACCACCTGCGGCATCAGCGTGGCCTGTTCCTGCGCCGCAGCCAGCAGGGCTTCACCCTGGCGCGCCCGCGCGAAGCTGCGCAGGCGGCTGTCAGCGGCGGTGTCCAGTGCCTGAACCACCATCGCCCGTTCACGCCGGGCCAGCGCCATGACCAGCCCCAGCATCGCCGAGGCCGCCACGCCCGCCACCGACGTGCCGAAGGCGAGGCCCAGCCCCTGCACCGGTGCTGACAGCGCGGCCCGCAGCGCAGGCAGATCAGCGGTGCTTTCCAAGGCCAGCACCGTGCCCTTCAGCGTCAGAACCATGCCCATGAAAGTGCCCAGCATCCCCAGCAGCACCAGCAGGCCCACCAGGTACGGGGCCAGCACGGGTCCGGGCAGGCCGGCACGGCCGGTCTCGATGCGGGCGCGAACGCTGCTGCGCAGCCCGCTGTCCAGCCGCGCCAGCCACACATCCAGTGTTGGGGGTGCCCCGTCGAGCTCCAACAAGGCGCTGCGCAGGCTTGCGCTGGCGCGGTGAAAGCGCCAGATCTCGCGTGCACCCAGCAGATACACCGCGATGATCAACAGCGTCGTCGCCAGCGCCAATGGTCTTTGCCCGACATAACCCAGCCCCACCCACAGGGGTACGCCCAGCCCGGCCAGCAGGGCAACGATGGCCAGCGCACGCATCAGGTGCTCCTCGCCAAAGGCCCGGCGCCTGCTGCAGCCAACATCCCGTGGATCGGTTGCAGCCGATGTGCCAGTTCGGCTTGCAGCGCTGCACGCGCCAGGGGCCCGGCCGCGGTCGCGCCGGCCTGTGCCCGCGCTGCCCGCGACAACTGGGCAGGCAACGCGGACAGCAGCTTCGTCTCGCGGTCGCGCAGCGCCTGCTCCAGCACGGCATCCAGCGCCGCCAGTTCGGCACCGGCTGGCCCCTGCGCCACGAGGCACCGCCGCACCAGCGCGCGCAAGGGCCCCAGCCGGCTGGCCAAGGCCCGCTGGTGCAGGCGGAAGTGGCCCAGCAGCGCTGCCAGCTCGACGTCCGGCGGCTCGGCCGTTTCAGCGAATGCGGGTTCGGCGTCGATCGCCGCCGTCAGCTCGGCCTGCACGCGGCGCGCCTCGGCGGCCGCCCGCAAGGCCGCCGGGCCGGGTGCTGCTGGCAGGGCTTGCAAGGCGGGTGCATTCAGCACCGCCGCCAGGGCGATCGCGTCGGTCCAGCCCAGCCACGCCCCCAGCTGCTCGGCCATGCTGGTGGCATCGGATGCGGTCTTCACCGGTGGCTCGGCGCGGCCCTGGGCCGGCGGCAGGGGCCTGGCGGGCGCCGGCTGCTGCAGCGCGTCGATGTGATCCAGCCACTGCAGCAGCTGCGATCGGTGCAGCCGGGCCCGGCTCGCCCGGCCTGGGTGGCTGGGCGGGCCGGCCAGGGCGATCTTCTTGCTCTTGGCAGGGGGGGTAGGGCGCGTGGGCAGAGGCATGGCGCCGGCAGGAACTTTCAGCAAAGCCCACGATGCTACATCGCGCCCCAGCTTCGCCTGGGCCCGCGGCCACCGCGCTTTGCCCGGCCTGCGCGGCCGCCCTGCGCTGCCCGTCGGCGCGTGGTGGCGGCGTCAGTTCACGTCCAGCACCAGGTGATGGCTGCCGGTGCGGCAGCTGTCCAGCGTCACCCGCAGCTGCCCTTTCCCCCGCACGACGACGCTGACATGCCGCTCGTGCCGGTTGCCGCTGGTCCAGGGCGCAAACACGCTCGGCCCGCCGTACAGCCCGGCGCCCCAGCCGGCCAGGTGGCCGATGTCCACCACCGCCTCGCCCGGGGCCAGCACGGCCACGCCTTCACCCTGCACGCGCAGGCGCAACGGCTCGGCGTGCGGCAGGTCCTTGGCGGACGGCACCCCGTAGCTGGCCAGGTAGCCGTGGTTGGCCACCCGCAGATCGATGCGCGTGGTCTCGCCCTGGCGCTCCTGGCGGACGACCGACAGGCTGATGCGGGGCAGCAACGAAGCCACGCGCAGGAAAGCCGCGCTCTGGGTTTCGCAGGTGCCGGCCAGTCGCTCGTAGGGCGGGTTCCAGATGCCTACGCGCGGGTCGAACCCGCCCACCTCCACCGCGCCCAGCTGCGGATGCTGCACCGGGCGCCAGGGGCGGAAGATGCGCCCGCTGTTGTGTTGCCGGTCGAAGTCCGCCAGCGCCCGCATGTCCTTGCGCGAGAACTTGGAGTAATGGTCGACAAAAGGCTTCTTGCGTTCGATGCCGAGTTGCTTGAACACGTCCCACAGCTCCACCACATAGGCCAGGGCACCGCGCTGGTGGTAGGCGTAGTCCGACAGGTCGCCGTGCAGCGGCTTGTCGGGCTCGTAGAGGAACTCGTGGAAGCCGCTGACGCTGGCGTAGCCGGTGTGCTCGGTGAACCAGGCTTCGACCTGCTCGAAGATCGCCAGGTCACCCGTGTTCATCTTGCTGTCGGGTTTGTCGCCCAGCGGGCGGATCAACACGCCGCCGAAGGTGTGCAGGTTCAGCCACACCATGATGTTCGGGTGCCGCGTGGCGAAGTCCAGCACGGCCCGCGTTTCCGGTGCGCTCCCGGGGTACGGGCCCGCGCCCGCCTGCTGCGGCTCCGGCGCCCAGCTGTAGGGGAAGTTGCGGTTGAAGTCGTAGGCGTTGTCGCCCAAGTAGTGCGGGTCGGGGATGCTCCGGCCGTCATAGTTGGCGATTTCGCCTTCCGGGTACAAGCGATAGAACGGGCCCTCGTCTTCGGGCATGCGCGCCACCAGCACCGGCGGCACCAGCGGCTGCCCGTCATCGCCCCGCAGCTCCACCAGTTCGCCGTCGGGATCGGCCACACGCAGCGCGCCGGCAAGGCCATCGCCGTCGATGTCGCCCGCCACCCAGCGCGCGTGGCCCTGCTGAGCGCGGTCGTCGACGGGGCTGCTGCGCACGTAGCGCCCGCGCTTGAGCACTTCCTCGGCGCCGTCGGGCGATATCCGCGGCACGACGTAGAAGAGGCTTTCGCGCAAGCTGGCCACCATCGGCGCCGGCAGGGGCTGGCCGCCGGCCAGCGTGCTGCCCAGATGCAGTTGGATCATGTCCTCGGCGATCGCCAACGCCACGCTGCTGCCGCAGACTTCGCTGGCGTGCATGTTGCCGTCCACCCACACGGCCGGCCGCAGGCGATCGGGCTCTCGCCCGATCACCAGCAGCGGGATGTCGCGCCCAGCGGCACTCCGGCCCAGGCTGCGCAGCTGCACGACCTCCGGATGCTGCTGTGCCCATTGGGCCAGTTGGGCCATGAGTTCGTCGTGGTCAAGATAGCGTTGGCGGAACATCGGTCTTTCCTGGTGCTGCCGATGGCAGCGGGGTGAAGGATGGGCGGCCACGGCGGGCCGGCCCGCAAGGCAGCGCGGTCTACGCGCCGCTGGGGTGGTCCACCGTCGCCGGTAGTGGCATGGGGTAGAGCCCGCGCGTCTGGCCAAAGAGCCGTGCCAGGCCCAGCAGCGCGTCGATGTGTGGTGTGGCCTGGCCCAGCCGCTGGGCGATCTCGCGCACCGCGCCCACCAGCGCGTCGAGCTCGATCGGACGGCCGGCTTCCACGTCCTGCAGCATCGACGTCTTGAAGGCCCCCAGGCGCGCGGTGATGGCGTGGCGCTCTTCGGGCTGTTGCGTGATCGGGCAGCCGATCAGGCCACCGATGGCGGCCGCCTCGGCCATCGCGGCACTGTTGAAGGCGCGCACCAGCGGATCGGCCAGCACCTTGTCGGCAGTGGCGCCGGTGATGGCCGATACCGGGTTCATGGTCATGTTGCCCCAGAGCTTGAACCAGATGTCCCGGCGGATGTCGGCCGAAAGCTGGGCGTCGAACCCAGCCTGCGACAGCAACTGCACCACGGCGCGAGCGCGGTCGCTTTCGCCCCCGAAGCATTCACCCACGATCAGCCCGCGCCCCATGCGATGCTGCACGCGCCCCGGCGCCAGGGTGGCGGCGCTGGCGTGCACCACGCAGCCCAACACTTGGGCGGTGGGCAGTGCGCGGGCGATGCGGCCCTGCGGGTCCACACTGGCCAGCGGTGCCTGCGCCAGCGCAGGCGTGCGCTCGCAGAACCACCAGGGCACGCCGTTCATCGCGGGCAGCACGAGGGTCTGCGGCCCCAGCAGCGGCGCCAGCTGCGGCGCCAGATCGGCCAGGGCCGTAGCCTTCACGGCCAGCACGATGAGATCCTGCACGCCCAGCCGGGCCGGGTCCGCCTCGGCGCGGGCCGGGGCTTGCAGCAGGCCGTCGGCGGTCTGCAGCCACCAACCATCGCGCTGCAGGGCCGTGAGGGTGGCACCACGGGCCAGCGCGCAGAGGTTGGCGCTGCCCGTGCCTGCCAGCCGGGCCCCGATCCAGCCGCCGATCGCGCCGGCCCCGACGATGCAGATGTTCATGCCTGCATTACAGCCCAAGCCGCGGGGCCCGGGTTGGCGGTGTGAGGGCGGCGTGAGGCTGGCGTGAGGACGGCGCGGGCGGGGTGCAACCGGCGCAGCCCGCGCCCGTGGGGGCTCAGGCAGCTTCGAGGAGGCGGTCCTTCAACGCTCCGTATTCGGCACCGTTGAGCAGGCCGCGCTCGTGCAGCGTGGCGGCTTCGCGCAGCAGCACCAGGTTTTCGGCCATGCCCTGGTGCGCCGCAGGCCGCAGATGCAGACGCGACCAAGAGACCCAGGTGGCGACATCGGCGGCGTCCTCGGCCGACACGGCCGCAGTATCGACGGCCGGCGCCGTGCCCGCCGGCAGGCAGCGGCCCAGAGCCGCAACGAAAGCCCGCGCCAACCCGGCATGCGCAGCAAACACCGACAGGCGCTGGTCGGCCGTGAACAACGCCACCGTGCTGCCGTAGCGACCGGCTTGGAGGGTGACGCGCTGGATCGCCGCCAGGGGCAGTGCGTTCACCGCACGCCGGCGACCGCTTTGCAGCAGCAGCACGCGCTGCTCGGTCAGCACCCACAGGCCTTCGCCGGCGCCCACGATGCGCCCGCGCACGAAGCTGCACAACTGCTCGTCGGGCTGCAGCGCGGCGCGCACACGCGAAAACTCGCCTTCGCCCAGGGGGCCGCCGGCTTCGGGATTCATGCCTTCGATCAGGATTTCGAACTGCTGGAACACGGTACTGCGCCTCCGGGCTGCCTATGGGAAGGCCGCGATTGTGGCAAGGGCTTGTGCCCGCAAGGAATCAGGGGCATTGCGAAGCTGGCAGGGCGGCCGGCTGCGGCGCCAGCAACGGGCGCAGCTGGACCAGGCGCTCCTGCAGGCTGCCGCGCAGCAGCACATGCGGCAGGCCGAAGCGGGCCAGCAGATCCAGCGTCAGCGCGTGCTGCTCGCCGCGGAAGCCGGCATCGCGGCGCGCGCCATCCTGCACGAAGTCGAAGTCCGGCGCGCAAAGCAGCGTCAGGTCGTAGCGGCGGCGGGCCAGTTCGACCAGCTCGTCGGGCGCCTGGCCATGGTCCAGCAGGGCGTACACCAGCGTCGTCAGCGGCGAGGTGTCGCAGACCAGCCAGCCCCGGGCCTGAGGCAAGGCGCGTTCTTCGCGCGCCGCCTGCTCGCGGCCAACATGCAGCAGCTCTTCCAGGCTGAAGGTGCCGCCGATGTCCAGCCAGCGCTCGCGGCCGTACTCCGCCACCCAGACGGTGTCCAGCTCGGCGGCCAAGGCCTGGGCCAGCGTGGTCTTACCGGCCGATTCCCCGCCCAGCAAGCACAGGCGGCGGGCGCTGGTACGCGGGGGTGGGGCGGTGGTCGTCTGCGACATGGCGGCGCGAGGGTACCGCAGGCGCTGGCGCACACGCTGCCGGCGCACGGTCGGCGCGGCTATTCTCGGCAGATGCGCAGCGGGGACCACGACGGGCAAGGCAGCGGGCCGGGCAGGCCACCGGACGATGACGCCGGCCGCGGCGCCCTGCACGGCCTGCGCGTTGTGGAGCTGGCGGCGATCGGCCCGCTGCCCCTGGCCGGCATGCTGCTGGCCGACCACGGCGCCGATGTCGTGCGCGTCGACCGCCTGGCCGACAGCGGCCTGGGCCTGGGGCTGGCGCCGCGCTTCGATGTGCATGCCCGCAGCCGCCGGTCGGTGGCGCTCGATCTGAAGGCCGCCGCCGGCCGTGCCGCGCTGCTGCGCCTGCTGGCCACGGCCGACGTGCTGCTGGAAGGCTTCCGCCCGGGCGTGCTGGAAGCGCTGGGCCTGGCGCCAGACGCGCTGCTGCAGCACTACCCCGGGCTGGTGATCGGCCGCATGACGGGCTACGGCCAGCAGGGCCCGCTGGCGCAGGCGGCCGGGCACGACCTGAACTACATCGCGCTGACGGGCATGCTGGACGCCATCGGCGCGGCCGATGGCGTCCCGGTGCCGCCGCTGAACCTGGTGGGCGACTACGGCGGCGGCGCGCTGTTCCTGGCCTTTGGCGTGATGGCTGCGCTGTTCGAGCGCCAGCGCTCGGGCCGCGGGCAGGTGGTGGACGCGGCCATGGTGGACGGCGTGGCCGCGATGGCCGGTCTCTTCCAGGGCCTGTGGGCGGCCGGCCGCTGGCAGGCAGCCCGCGCCGCCAACCTGCTGGACGGTGGCGCGCCGTTCTACGCCTGCTACGAAACTGCCGACGGCCGCCACCTGGCCGTGGCCGCGCTGGAGCCCAAGTTCTTCGCCAACCTGGCGCAGTGCATCGGGCTCGCCCCGGCCTACGTCGCAGCGCAGCACGATCGCCAGCAATGGCCGGCGATGCGCGCCGCGCTGGCGGCGATCTTCCGTACGCGCGGGCGCGACGACTGGTGCGCCCTCCTGGCCGGCACCGACAGCTGCGTGGCGCCGGTGCTCAACCTGGACGAAGCCCCGAAACACGCCCACGCCCAGGCGCGGGGCGCCTACACCCCGTGCGATGGCGTGGCCCAGCCGGCCGCCGCGCCGCGCTTTGGGCGCAGCCGGCCGGTGCCGCCGCGCCCGGCGCCGCAGCCCGGGGCCGATACCTGCAACATCCTGAAGGAATGCGGCATGAGCGATGCCGAGATCGACGCCCTGATCGCCAGCGGGGCCGCGCGTTGAGCGCCGCGCCGGCCATCCCGCCAGCCCAGCCGGCTGCGCCCATGCCCGCTGGCGTAAGGCCAGCGGCTTCCATCCTCTACCTGCGCGCGCCCCCCGACGGCGCGGCCGGGCTGGAAGTGCTGATGCTGGTGCGCGCCGAAAGCGGCGGCGGTGACCTGCGCAGCGGCGCCGCGGTTTTCCCCGGTGGCGTGCTGGATGCGCGTGATCGTGCCGCCCACCCCTGGTGCCTGGGCCTGGACGACGCCACGCTCGGCCGCCGCTTCGGCCTGGCCGAAGGCGCGCTGGACTACGCCGTGGCCGCCCTGCGCGAAAGCTTCGAGGAAGTCGGCCTGCTGAGCGCCTGTGCCGCCGACGGCAGCGCCGTCGACCTGTCACCTGGCAGCGCGCTGCACGCTGCGCTGCAGCCCTGGCGACAGCGGCTGCACGGGGGCGAGGCCGGCATCGCCGACCTGTGCGAGGCGTTCGACCTGCGGCTGGACCTGCGCGACCTGGCCTATACCGCCCACTGGCTGACGCCGCCCGGCCTGCCCAAGCGCTGGGACACGCGCTTCTTTGGCGCCGCCGCCCCCGCCGGGCAGGTGGCCGCGGCCGACGGCAGCGAAGCCCAGGCCGTGCTGTGGACGACGCCGCAGGCAGCGCTGGGCGGTGCTTCGCAGGCGCTGCCCTTTGCCGTCAATGCCGGGCCCGGCGGCGGGCTGAAGCTGCTGCCGGCGATGCGGTCCATGCTGCAGGAACTGGCCGCTTACCCGACCGCCGCGGCCGCACTGGCGGCGCTGCAGGCGCGCACCGACATCCCGCTGACGATGCCGCGCCGCGCCGCCAGCCGGGCCGGTGCGCGCATCGTGCTGCCCAGCGAACTGGCGTATGCCGAGATTGCCCGGCTGGACCCGGCCGGCCGCGGCGATGTGTCGTGCGAATTGCTGCCCGGCCGCGCCGTGCAGCTGTCACCCCGGGTGTGGCGGGTGACGGCGCCCAACCCGGGTGTGATGACAGGCCCGGGCACCAACAGCTACCTGGTGGGCGCGGGCGCCGACTGGACGGTGATCGACCCCGGCCCGGTGGACGCCAGCCACCAGCAGGCGCTGATCGATGCCGCGGCGCAGGCGGGCGGGCGCATCGTGCGCATCCTGGTCACGCACACGCATCGCGACCATTCCCCCGGCGCCCAGCCGCTGGCTGCAGCCACCGGGGCGCCGGTGTGGGGCCGGGTGGCGGGGCATCCGGAATGGCAGGACGCCACCTGCGTGCCGGCGCACCAGCCTGCGCATGGCGACCTGATCGAAGCCGCCGCGGGCGTGTGCCTGCGCGTGCTGCACACGCCCGGGCATGCGTCCAACCACCTGTGCTACCTGCTGGAAGCCGAGAAGCTGCTGTTCACTGGCGACCAGGTCATGCAGGGCAGCACGGTCGTCATCAACCCGCCCGACGGCGACATGGCCGCGTACCTGCAGTCATTGGGTGACCTGCTGGCCGAAGACCTGGACTGGCTGGCTCCGGGCCACGGCTTCCTGGTGGCGCAGCCGCAGCTGGTGCTGCGCCAGCTGATCGCCCACCGCCTGCGGCGCGAAGCCAAGGTGCTGGCTGCGGTGCAGGCGCACGGCCCGCTGCCGCTGGCCGGGCTGGTGCCCCATGTCTATGACGATGTACCCGCCGGGCTGCACGGCGTGGCCCAGCGCTCGCTGCTGGCCCACCTGCTGAAGCTGCGGGGCGAAGGCCGGGTCGATCAGGCGCGGTCGGTGGCCGACGCAGGCCAGGGCGGGGCAGGGGATTCCAGCCTCTGGAGTGCTTCGGCCTGAGGCCGCCAGGCGCCGTCGACCAGCAGCTCATGCGGGCCGAACTGGGCCTTGTAGGCCATCTTCGGGCTGGCGCCGATCCAGTAGCCCAGGTACAGGTGCGGCAGCTTGAGCTGGCGCGTCTGCTCGACCTGCCACATCACGCTGTAAGTGCCGTAGCTGGTGCCGGGTTCAGGCTCGTAGTAGGTGTAGACGGCGGAGATGCCGTCGTTGAGCACGTCGACGATCGAGACCATCTTCAGCGCGCCGGGTTCGCCATCGGGGGCTGACGGTTCGCGGAACTCCACCAGGCGCGAATTGACGCGGCTTTGCAGCAGGAACTGCGTGTACTGGTCGACGCTGTCGTTGTCCATGCCGCCGCCGCTGTGGCGGCCGCTCTGGTAGCGCAGGTAGAGCTGGTAGTGCTCGGGCACGAAGCACAGCCGCAGCACGCGCGTCACCAGCTGGCCGTGGTCGCGCAGGGCGCGGCGCTGGCTGCGCGTGGGCTGGAAGCTCGCCACCGGCACGCGCAGCGGCACGCAGGCGCGGCAGCCGTCGCAATAGGGCCGGTAGGTGAACATGCCGCTGCGCCGGAAGCCGTTGGCCACCAGGCCGCTGTAGGCATCGGCGTGGATCAGGTGGCTGGGCGTGGCCACCTGCGAGCGCGCCTGCCGGTCAGGCAGATAGCTGCAGGGGTAGGGTGCCGTTGCATAGAACTGCAGCGACGACAGCGGGAGTTCTTTGGGATGCGTCACGCCAGGGGTTGGGGCACAAGATCCGGCGCAAGCTGGCGCCAGTCGCTTTCATCATAGGTCCAATCGTGCGGCAGCATGGCCCCCGAGCTGCTGGCCACGTGCTCCAGGAATTGACAGCGCGGCACCTCGTGCGCACCCAGCGAAGCCAGGTGCTGGGTGTTCTGCTGGCAATCCACCAGCGCCACGCCGCGCGCCCGGCAGGCCGCGACGAAGCCGGCCAGCGCGATCTTGCTGGCGTCGGTGCGGTGCGCGAACATGCTTTCGCCAAAACACATGCGACCGATGTTGACGAAGTACAGGCCCCCCACCAACTGCCCGTCGACCCAGGTCTCGGCGCTGTGCACCCGGCCCAGCTGGTGCCAGTCGATGTAGGCCTGCATCAGCTCGGGCACGATCCAGGTGCCGTCCTGGCCCTCGCGCGGGGTGCTGGCGCAGGCCTGGATCACGGCCGGGAAATCGCTGTCGAAGCGCAGCTCGCAGCGCGGGTCGGCGATGAAGCGGCGCAGCGTCTTCTTCAGGGATCGGGACAGCTTGAAGCTGGCTACCGGCAGCACCATGCGCGGATCGGGGCTCCACCACAGCGGCGGCTGGCCCGGGCCGTACCAGGGGAAGATGCCCTTGCGATAGGCTTCTTCCAGCCGCGCCGGGGTGATGCGCCCGCCGGCGGCCACCAGGCCGGGGGCGTCGGTGTCCGGGCCCAGGGCGGCTGCGGCCGGCGGCAGCGGCGTGGTGTCGTCGATCCAGCTCAGCATGCCGTGCGGCGCCGGTCAGGACTTGCCCAGCTGCTTCCAGAGGAAGGCGTATTCCAGCGCCGACATCTGCGCACGCTGGCCGTTGTCGGCGGCGCCGCCATGGCCGCCTTCGATGTTTTCCCAGTACAGCAACGGGTGCCCCTGTTCCATCATGCGCGCGGCCATCTTGCGTGCATGGCCGGGGTGCACGCGGTCGTCGCGCGTGCTGGTGACGAACAGCACCTTGGGGTAGGTCTTGCCTGCCTTGACGTTCTGGTAGGGGCTGTAGGCGCTGATGTAGCGCCACTCGTCGGGCTTGTCGGGGTCGCCGTACTCGGCCATCCACGACGCGCCGGCCAGCAGCTTGTGATAACGCTGCATGTCCAGCAGCGGCACCTGGCAGACCACGGCATTGAAGAGTTCGGGGCGCTGCAGCATCACTGCGCCCACCAGCAGGCCGCCGTTGCTGCCACCCTGGATGCCCAGCCGGCGCGGGCTGGTGATCTTGCGCGCGATGATGTCTTCGGCCACGGCTGCGAAGTCGTCGTAGCTGTTCTGCTTGAGCGCCTTGATGGCGGCCTGGTGCCAGCCCGGGCCGAACTCGCCGCCGCCGCGGATGTTGGCCAGCACGAAGACGCCGCCGCGGGTCGTCCAGGCGCGGCCCTGCACACCGCTGTACCAGGGGTTCAGCGGCACCTCGAAGCCGCCATAGCCGTAAAGCAGGGTGGGGTTGTCGCCATCCGCCTTGGCGCCCCGGGGCCAGATCACGAAGTAGGGCACCTTCGTGCCGTCCTTGCTGGTGGCGAAGTTCTGCTCCACGCGCATGCCGGTGGCGTCGTAGAAGCTCGGGCGGGCCTTCAGGCGTTCACGCGCGTCGCTGCCGGTGCGGCCGAGCTGCAGCGAATCGGGCTCGAGGAAATCGGCCACGTTCAGCAAGTAGGCCTCGGCCTGGGCGTCGGTGCGCAGCAGCGGGTCGTGCAGGGCGGTGGCGCTGAGCGTGCCGGGGTAGGGCGCCTTGACCTCGCGCTTCGTCCAGCGGCCGGCCTTCGGTGTCCACTCTTCCAGGCGGCTCGAGACGTTGTCGGAAATCGTCAGCAGCAGGGTGCCGCGGGTGGCCGTGAAGCCGGCCAGCGAGCGCGTGGGCGTGGGCGTGAACAGCGCCGTGAACTTGCGCTCGCCCTTCAGGTAGGCCTGGGCGTCGCCCACCAGCAGCGCGCCGCGCGGCCAGGTGGTTTCGCCGAGCTTCCAGTCGCTGCGCAGCTCGACCAGCACGCGTTCGCGCCAGAAGCTGAGCTGTGCGTCGCTGGGCTTGTCGATCGGCACCAGCTTGCTGCCTTGCAGCAGCTGCATGCGGTTGTTGTAGAAGTCGAGCGCGCGCACGAACAAGGTACGTTCGTAACCCGGCGTCCTGTCGACCGAGGCGTAGGCGTAGACGTCCTTCACCTCGGCTTCGAAGACGGTGCGCGCTGAAGCCAGGGGCAGCCCGCGCTGCCAGCGCTTGACGATGCGCGGGTAACCCGACTCGGTGAGCGACCCGGGCCCGAAATCGGTCGCCACGTAGAGGTGGTCGATGTCGATCCACTCCACGCTGCTCTTGGCTTCGGGCAGGGTGAAGCCGTTGTCGACGAAGCGCTTGTCGACGGCGTCGAACTCGCGCACCACGCTGGCGTCGGCCCCGCCGCGCGACAGCGACACCAGGCAGCGCCGGTAGACGCCCTTCTCATCCGGCCCCAGCCAGGTGGACCCGGCCCAGACCCAGTTTTCCTTCTCGGCCTGGCCCAGGGCGTCGATGTCGAGCACGGTCTCCCAGGCCGGCTGCGGCTTGCGGTATTCGGCCAGGCTGGTGCGGCGCCACAGGCCGCGGGGGTTGGCGGCGTCCTTCCACAGGTTGTAGAAGAAGTCGCCGCGGCGCTGGACGTAGGGGATCTGCTCCCTTGAATCCAGCACCGCGCGGATGTCGCTGCGCATCTGCTCGAAGCCGGGGCGTGCCTGCAGTTCGGCTTCGGTCTGGGTGTTTCGCTCGCGCACCCAGGCCAGGGCGCGATCACCCTGCACGTCTTCCAGCCACAGGTAGGGGTCGGCGGCAGCGGCGTTGGGCGGGGTGGCGGCAGGGGGGGTCTGGGACATGGCACGGGTGGGCAGGGCGCCCAGAAGCGGGGTGATGACGAGCGGGGTGGTCCACAGCGGGGTGGCCAGCAGGGGCAGGGCGGGCCGGACGGCGAGGGCCGTTGCGGCCTGCAGCAGGCGGCGGCGATGCAGGGGTGTCGTGGTCATGTCGCGGGGGCTTGAAGTGACTGCAGATGGAGTTGCACGCTGTCGGTCTGGTTCCCGACCCAGATCTGGCCTTCCTGCACCGTCACCTGCAGCTGCATCGATCGCTCGGCCAGCCCGGCCAGGGCCTGGCTTTCCGCGGCAGGCAGCTGCCAGACCTGCAGGTTGCGCAGCCGCGCCAGCTTGGGCGCCATCGCCGCCCACCAGATCGGCACCGAAGCTGCGTAGCAGTACAGGCTGACGCGCTCGGCCCGGGCGCAGGCGCGGGTGATGCGGCGCTCGTCGGCGGGCTGGCCCACTTCGATCCAGTGCCGCAGCACGCCCGCCAGGCTGTGCTGCCAGAGATCGGGCTCGTCGCCGTCGGACAGGCCGCGCGCGAAGACCAGGGCGCCGTCGTGATCGTCGGCCGGCACGTTGAGCGCAAAGGCGAGCACGCGCGCCATCAGGCGCTCGTCGGTTTCCGAGGGGTGACGGGCCAGGGTGAGGGCATGGTCGGCATACAGCGCGCGATCCATGTCGGCGATCTGCAGCGCAGCCTTGAAGATGGTGGACTTGATGGCCATGGGTGGCCGCCGGTCGGGCGGCAGGGTGGGGCGGTGCTTCGGGCCGGTGTCCGGCGATGGCGGCAGGCCATGGCAGGAGGCGATGGCATCATTGTCGCCCTGCCGGACCGCCCGGCAGCCTGTGTTCACCCGACACGCTTTCGAGGACCCGCATGAAGTTCCCCCACGCGCCAGCCCTGGCCTCTTGTGCCAGCCCATCCCGCCGCAACGCCCGGCTGCTGGCTGCGCTGGCCATCGCCGGTCTGTGTGGCCTGGCCCAGGCCCAGACGGCGCCCAAGCCTGCACCTGCAGCGGCACCTGCGCCGGCCGCCAAGCCCGCGCCGGCCAAGCCCGCACCCGCCAAACCCGCCGCCGCCGAAGCCGGCGGCAAGACGCTGAGCATGGGCAGCACCGGCGCCGCCGCGGCCGATGGCGCCAGCGCGCCGCGCCGCGGCATCATGACCCGCGACGAACTGCGCGCCTGCCTGGCCGACGAGGCTTCGATCCGCACCCGGCTGCAGGACCTGGAGACGCGTCGCCCGCCACTGGAAGCCGAGAAGGCCGAGATCGGCACCGAGCAGCAAGGCTTCCGCGACGAGCGCACGGCCCTGGACCAGGCGCAGAAGCAGGCCACCGAGATGCTGAACGCCAAGTTCAAGGCCTTTGCCGCCAAGGTCGAGACATCGAACGCACGGGTGGCGGCCTTCAACGAGAGCGGCAAAGGCGGCACGGCGGCCGAGCGCGAGCGTGCCGCCCTGAACAAGGAACGCGCCGATCTGGAAGCCGAGCGCATTGCGCTGGAAGCCGAGCGGAACGACATCGTCGCCAAGCTCAAGGCGCGCGTCGACGCCTTCAACGAGCGCGCTGCCGTCACCGACAAGCGCGTCGCGGAATGGAACATCCGCAACGCCAAGTACAACGACGACCGGGCGGGCGTCGAAGCCGAACGCAAGGACTGGATGGCCACCTGCTCCAACCGCCGCTACCGCGAAGAAGACGAGATCGCCATCAAGGCGGGCAAGTGACGCCCGGGCGCTGCGCTGGCACGCAAAAGGAAGCCGCATGACCGACACCGCTGCCACCCCGCCAGCGGCAGCAGCCGCCAATCCGCTGCTGCAGCCCTGGCAGGCACCCCATGGCCTGCCACCGTTCGGCAGCCTGCGGCCCGAACACTTCGAGCCGGCACTGCGCGAAGCCATGCGCCAGCACCGTGCCGAGCTGCAGGCCATCGCCAGCCAGGCGCAGCCGCCGGGCTTTGACGACACCATCGCCGCGTTTGACCGCAGCGGGGCGCTGCTGGACCGCGTGGCGGCGGTCTTCTACAACCTCACCAGCTCGGCCACCAGCCCGGCGCTGCAGGCCGTGCAGCGCACGATGGCCGCGCCGATGGCCGCGCACAGCAACGCGGTCTACATGGACGCGGCACTGTTTGCGCGCGTCGATGCCGTGCATGCCCGGCGCCATGCCCTGGGCCTGACGCCCGAAGCCGTGCGGCTGACCGAGCGGGTGCACCTGGACTTCGTGCGCAGCGGCGCGCGCCTGGCCGGGCCCGAGCAGGCCCGCTACGCCCAGGTGATGGAGACACTGGCCGGGCTGACGACGCGCTTTGCGCAGAACGTGCTGCACGACGAGACGCAGTGGTGCCTGCCGCTGCCCGACGAAGCCGCCCTTGCCGGCCTGCCCGGCTTCGTGCGCGCGGCCGCCCGGCAGGCCGCCGCCGACCGCGGCCTGCCAGGCCATGTGATCACGCTGTCGCGATCGCTGGTGGTGCCCTTCCTGGCCTTCAGCGACCGACGGGACCTGCGCGAAACCGCCTGGCGCGCCTGGGTCGGCCGCGGCGAGAACCCGGGCGAACACGACAACCGCGAAGTCGCGCGCGACATCCTGCGCCTGCGCAACGAACAGGCGCGCCTGCACGGCCACGCCTCGTTCGCCGACCACGCACTCACCGATACCATGGCCGGCACGCGCGCCGCGGTGCAGGGCCTGTTGCACGAAGTCTGGCCGCGCGCGCTGGTGGCCGTCGAACGCGAGCGCCAGGCGCTGCTGGCAGTGATGCCCGCGGCTGGCCAGGCGCTGGAGCCCTGGGACTGGCGCTACTACGCCGAGCGCGTACGCCGCGAACGATTTGCCATCGACGACGCCGAGGTCAAGCCCTACTTCCGGCTGGAAAACATGGTGCAGGCCGCCTTCGACTGCGCCGGCCGGCTCTTCGGCCTGGAATTCACGCCGCGCGACGACCTGCCGGTCTACCACCCGGACGTCAAGGCCTACGAGGTGCGCCGCGCCGGTGGCGACGTGATCGGCGTCTTCCTGCAGGACAACTTCGCCCGCCCGGGCAAGCGCAGCGGCGCCTGGATGAGTGCCCTGCGCTGGCAGAGCCGCAACGCCGGCCCCGCTGGCGCGGCCAGCCTGCCGGTGATCCTGAACAACAACAACTTCGCCCGCGGCGGTGGCGGCGCCGGTGCCGAACCCACGCTGCTGTCGATGGACGACGCGCGCACGCTGTTCCACGAATTCGGCCATGGCCTGCACGGCCTGCTGAGCGACGTCACCTACCGCCGGCTCTCGGGCACGCAGGTGCTGCGCGATTTCGTCGAGCTGCCGTCGCAGATCTTCGAGCACTGGATTGCCGATCCCGGGGTGCTGCAGCGCCATGCCCGGCACTGGCAGACGGGCGAGCCCATCCCGCCCGAGCTGGTGGCCCGGCTGCAGCGCGCGCAGCGCTTCAACCAGGGCTACGAGACCGTGCGCTACACCGCCAGCGCCCTGGTGGACATGGCCGTGCATGCCCTGCCCGATGCCGAGCCCCCGGCCGACCTGTGCCGGTTCGAAGCCGACCTGCTGCGCGAGGCCGGGCTGCCGCCGGCGGTGGGGCTGAACCACCGCCTGGTGCACTTCCAGCATCTGTTTTCCAGCAGCGCCTACGCCGCGGGCTATTACGTCTACCTGTGGGCCGAGGTGCTGGACGCCGATGGCTTCGATGCCTTCACCGAAGCCGGCAGCGCCTTCGATCCGGCCGTGGCGCAGCGCCTCTTGCGCCACATCTATGCCAGCGGCAACAGTGTGGCCCCGGCCAGCGCCTACGCCGCTTTCCGCGGCCGCGCTGCGACGGTGCAGCCCTTGCTCAAGAAGCGCGGCCTGGTGACGGCTGACGAGACCTGAAGCCGGCGGCCCGGCCGCTCAGGGCGGCGGCCCCAGCAAGCCGTCGAGCGCGGCCAGGAAGGCGCGGAAATCCAGCGGCTTGGTCCAGTAATCCACCGCGCCGGCGTCCAGCGTGCGTGCGATGTCGTCGGGCATCGCGTTGGCCGACAGCGCGATGCAGGGGATGGCCGCCGTCGCCGGCTGGGCGCGCAGGCGGCGCATCACTTCCAGGCCGTCGAAATCGGGCAGCTGCATGTCCAGCAGGATCAGATCGGGCAGCAGCGCGCGCGCCTGCGCCACGCCGCCTTCGCCGTCGGCGGCCAGGTGCAGCACCAGGTCCGGCCGCCGCGCCAGCAGCTCGGCGATGATCATCGCGTTGACCGGGTTGTCCTCGATGTAGAGCACCCGCCGCGGCCCGCGGGTTGGTGTCACGGTGCCCGCCCCGGCGGGCGTGGCCGCCGGGGCCTGGCCGGCGGCCGCGGGAACCGGTGGGGGCCACAGGCCCGCGGCGGCGTGGGCTGGTGCAGGCGGTGCCGCGGCCACCGCGGGGGCGGCCTGGTAGGCGGGGGCGGCGAGCTGGATCTCGAACACGCTGCCCAGCCCGGGCCGGCTTTGCACCTGGATCTGCCCGCCCATGCGCTCGACCAGGCTGCGCGCGATCGTCAGACCGATGCCCGAGCCTTCGATGCCCGTGCTTTCCGCGCCCAGGCGGTTGAAGGGTTCGAAGAGGTGGTTCAACTGTTCTGCCGTCATCCCGCGGCCGGTATCGGCCACGCGCAGGTGCACGCGGCTGGCGCCGGCTTCGCTGTGCTGCCATGCGCTGATCTCCACCTGCCCGCCGCGACGGTTGTACTTCACGGCGTTGCTCAGCAGGTTCAGCAACACCTGGCGCAGCCGGGTCGCGTCGGCCAGCACCGTGAGCGGGGGTACTTCGACCTTCAGCCCCACGCCCTGGGATGCGAGCAGCGGGTCCAGCATCGGCAGCGTGGACTGCACCAGCGGCGCCAGCGCCATGGGCAGCGGTGTGACGGGCAGATCGCCGCTGTCCAGGCTGGCCAGGTCCAGCACGTCGTTGATCAGGTTCAGCAGGTGCTGGCCCGCGCCCTGCACGTGCAGCAGGCGGCGGCGCCGGCCGTTGGCGGCATCGTCGCTGCCGGTTTCTTCGGCCAGCAGCAGCTGGGTGAAGCCCAGCACGGCGTTCAGTGGCGTGCGCAGCTCGTGGCTCATGCGGGCCATGAATTGGCTCTTGGCGGCGCTTTCGCGCCGCGCGATCTCACGCTCCTGGCGGATCGCGGCGGCGTTGCGTGCGTCGGTGACGTCCCAGTTCACGCCGATGCGGCGCACGGGCTGGCCCTGCTCGTCGCGCAGGGTCTGCGAGCGCGTGGCCAGCCAGCGCACCTGCCCGTCGGGCCAGACGACGCGGAATTCGTACTCTGCCGGTGAATGCGTGGCCAGCGCGCTAGCGTAGGCCTGGATGACGCGTTGCCGGTCGTCCGGGTGCACGATGGCCAGGCGCTCGGCCGGGGCCATCGCCCCTGGCCCCGGGGGCAGGCCGCGCAGCACCCACATCTGCTCGTCCCAGACGGCGGTGTCGGCGCGCAGGTCCACTTCCCAGGTGCCCAGGCCGGCGGCGCGCGTCACCAGCGCCACGCGCTCGGCGGCGCTGCGCAGGGCGAGCTCGGCGTCGCGCCGTTCGGTCACGTCCATGGCCACGCCGACGAAGGCCAGCGCGCGCCCGTCGGCGTCGCGCTGCACGACGCGGCGCGTCAGCACCTGGCGCCAGCAGCCGTCCCGGCGGCGGTAGCGGGCTTCCATGTCGGTGGGCTTGTCCTGCTCCAGCGCCAGCCGGGCCGATGCCATCACGGCCGGCAGGTCTTCGGGGTGGATGAGGGCGCGCACTTCATCGATGCTCAGGCCCTCGGGCTGCGGGGGCATGTCCAGCACGGCCCAGGCCTGCGCGTTGTACTGCATGCGCTGCGTCAGCAGGTCGTGGCGCCAGATCGCGATCCGCCCCAGGTCCACGGCCAGCGCCAGCTGCGATTCGATCTCGCCGGTGACGCCTGCCAGGGCCAGCGTCTCGGTGTCGTCCAGCAGCAGGCCCACGGCGCGGGCCGGCCGGCCGTCGGGGCCGTTCTTCACCAGCCACTGCGAGTGCACGCGCCGCAACGTGCCTTCCGGGGTGCGCAGGCTGAAGCGGTGGCTGTAGGCGCCGGGCTGGCGCAGGGATTCGAGGAACACGCGCTCCAGCGAGGCGCGGTCCGACACGGCCACCTGGCGCATGCTGTCGGCAAAGCTGGGTGCAGGCTTGTCCGGGTCCAGGCCCCGGAACTTGAGGACCTGGCGGTCCCAGCGGCCTTCCAGCGTGCGGGCATCGCGTTCCCACAGGCCCAGGCGGCCGAAATCGCGCGCCAGGTCCAGCAGCTCGTGCAGGTGGGCCACTTCGGCCTGTGCGGCGCGCAGCTCGTCCAGCGGCTGCAGCGTCAGCAGCCAGCCGCCTCGCGGCCACGGCCGGGCCTGCACGCGCGCCCAGCGCGGGGGCGTTTCGCCAGGCAGGGGCAGGTCGGCGCTGGCTTCGGCTGGCGCGCCGGGCAGGGGCAGTGCGGCCTGCAGTTGCGGCAGCCAGGCCTGCCAGCCGCCAGCAGGCAGGCCCAGGCCCAGCGCCGCGCTGTTGGCCGGCTGCAGGCTGCCATCGGGCCCGAGGTGCAGCATCGGCAGCGGCACGGCGTCCAGCGGATGGAACGGGTGCGCAGCGTCTGCCCATGCCGGGCCCTCTCCCGCCTGGGGTACCTGGAGCGATGGCGGGGACCCGATGTGTCGGTGCATGGCCAAAGTATGGCCCCGCAGTCCCCGCCGCGGGCGGCTACATCGGCTTGAATCGCCAGGCGTAGGCCTGGCTCACCTGCAGGCGTTCGGCATGCTGGCGCAACTGCAGCGTGATGCGCCCGGTGTCGTCGCGCTGGGCGCGGGCGATGCCGTTGGCGCGCACGATCACGCCGCGGTGGATCTGCCAGAAGACGTCGGGATCCAGCCCTTCGGCGATCTCCTTCAGCGGCTTGCGCACGTGGGCCTCGTCGCTGGCCGTCACCACCCGGGTGTACTTCTCGTCGCTCTGGAAGAACAGCACCTCGTCGATGCCGAACATCTTGATGACGTCGCCAACGCTGGCACTCAGCCAGCGCAACCGGGGCGCAGCGGTGCCCCCGCTGCCAGCCTGGCGCTGCTGCAGCTGGGCCGACAGCTGTTCCACCAGCTGGCCCAGGTCGGGTGCTGCCGCCTGGGCCTGAAGCCGGGTCTGCAGGCGCTGCACCGTCTGCGCCAGCCGGTCGGCGCGCACGGGCTTGAGCAGGTAGTCCACCGCGCCGGCGTTGAATGCCTCGATGGCGTGGCTGTCGTAGGCGGTGGTGAAGACGGCATGACAGCGGCCGCTGGCGGCACGCGCCACGTCCAGCCCGCTCAAGCCCGGCATGCGGATGTCGAGGAAGGCGATGTCGGGCGCGTGCTCGTCCAGCGCTTCAACGGCCGCTGGCCCGTGTTCGCATTCGGCCACGATGCGCAGCGCGGGCCAGGCGGTCGCCAGCATGCGCCGCAGCTCGGCGCGCGGCAGGTCCTCGTCGTCGGCAATCAGGGCGGTGGGCGGTGGCATCAGCGCGTCTCCAGCGGCAGGGTCAGGGTGGCGGCCACGCCGCCTTGCGGGCGGGCCTTCAGCACCAGGCTGGCGCGGTCGCCATAGAGTTGGGCCAGGCGTTCGCGGATGTTGCTCAGGCCCAGGCCGCTGCCGGCGGTGCTGTCGTTGAAGCCCACGCCGTCGTCCAGCACCGTCAGCGACAGCTGGCCTTCGGCCGTGTGTTCGGCCAGCACCTGCACCTGCGCCGCGCCCATCTTGGGTTCCACGCCGTGCTTGATGGCGTTCTCGGCCAGCGAGATCAGCATCAGCGGCGGGCAGTGCGCCTGCAGCAAGTCCGGCGGCGCATGCACGCGGGTCTGCAGGCGCGGCATGCGGGCGCTCATCAGCGCCAGGTAGGCGCGCACGATCTCGAACTGGCCGCCCACCGTGGCCTGGGCACTGCCGTCGCTGCGCAGCCGCGGGATCGCGGCGCGCAGGTAATCCACCAGCTGGTCGATCATCGCGCTGGCGCGGCCGGGATCGGTGGCGATCGCGCTGCGCACGCCGGCCAGGGTGTTGAACAGGAAGTGCGGCTCCACCTGCGCGGCCAGGACGGACAGCTTGAGCTCGGCCTCGCGGCGCTGTGCCATGGCCTGGGCCAGCTCGCGCTCGCGCGCCAGCGCGGCCAGGCCCTGCCGTTCGCGGCGCCAGCCCCACAGCGCGACGCCGCCGGCCAGCCAGAAGCTGATCAGCGCGCTGCTGATGCCGTTGGCGATGCGAACCTCCGGCCGCAGCCGGCCATCGGCGTCGCGCGTGCCCTGGCGCTCCGCGGCGCGGGCGTCGTCCAGCGCGGATGCCGTGGCCTCGGCCGGGCGCACGGTCACCCCGATGGCCATCACCGTGCGGCGGCGCTTGCCCTGGGCATCGACCTGGCCGGTCTGTTCGGCCAGCCACTGCTTGGCGGGCTCGCTGGCGAATTCGTGAAACGCCAGCACCAGGGCGACCACCAACGCCACCACGGCCACCAGCGCAGCGCTCTCACGCGCCGGCGGCCAGCCCTGACGCCGCACCCACAGGCCCAGCCAGGGCCCCGCCAGCAAGGGCAGGAAGAACTGCACCACCACGCCCAGCAGCGGCCCCGTGGGCACTTCGTCGGTGGCCGAGAACGCCAGTGGCAGCAGCACCAGCAACAGGCCCAGCAGCGCCACCAGCCCGAAGCTGCGCAGCCGCCCGGCGGCCCAGGGCCGGCTGAAGACCGGATAGCGCCGGTAGCTCGTGAACCAGCCGTGGCGGCCGGTCAGCTCGGGTGGCAGGGGCTCGTTGAGCGTCATGCCCACAGGCTAGCGCCTGGCCCGTTGCGCGTCACGCGCGTGCGACGAAGCCGGGCCCCGGGGCGACGAAGCCCGGCGCAAGCGCTGGCCAGGCCTGTGCGATGCAACCCCTGCGCCGCCCGTGCCCGCTGTGCGCCGCTAAGCTGCGCACCCTATGCAATGGAAACGACTCTGGCAGCCCCGGCGCGGGCTCTTCTGGATGATGCTGGGCTTCAATGCGCTCTCATCCGTCTGCACCTGGGCCATGCGGGCCCTGCCCCTGAACACGCTGGGCCTGCTCCTGGTGGGCTTCATCGCGCTGATGAACGTGGTCATGGGCCTGCTGGCCGCCTGGCAGCTGATGCGCGACGAACCGCCCGCGCGATGAACCCGCGGGCGGGCCGGGCATTCAGGCGAACCGGGCCGCGACTTCCTTGATCCGGGCACCGAAGGCCTTGGCGGTGGCGATGTCGCCGGGCACCATCTCGTCCACGCTGGCGTCGGACGGGGTGGACGTCATCAGGCCCGCGGACGAAGCCACGTAGTTGATGTCGTTGCGGGTGGCTGCCTTGCTGTTGCTGGGCATCAGGCCGGTGCCGGCCCACAGCATGCCGTGCTGCTGACTCAGTGTGAACAGGTAGTGCAGGGTCGAGAGCTTGTCGCCGTTCATGCTGGCGCTGTTGGTGAAGCCGGCCGCCAGCTTGTTCTTCCAGGCCTGGCCGAACCACGCCTTGCTGGACGCGTCCGCGAACTTCTTGAACTGCCAGCTCACGCTGCCCATGTAGGTGGGGCTGCCGAAGACGATGGCATCGGCCGCGGCCAGCTGCTCCCAGCCGCCTTCAGGCAGGTTGCCTTCGGCGTCGATGGCCAGCAGCGTGCCGCCGCTGCTCTCGGCGACGGCCTCTGCGACCTTGGCGGTGTGGCCGTAGCCGCTGTGGAAGACGATGACGATCTTGCTCATGGTGGGTTTCCTCGGGGTGTCGTGGGTGGGATGGATCGGAATCAGGCGGCGAGGTCGAAGACCAGCACTTCGGCGTTCTCGCCGCCTTCGAGCACCAGGCCGGGCTCGCCTTTCAGGTGCAGGGCGTCGCCGGCCTGCAGCTGGCGGTCGTTCACACGCAGCCCGCCGCGCACCAGGTGCACGTAGGTGTTGCGCTGCGGGTTGAGCGGCAGCTCGGCGCGCTCGGCGCCGTCGAACAGCCCGGCGCGGATCGACGCATCGGCGTGGATCGTCACCGAGCCCTCGGCGCCGTCGGGCGAAGCCACCAGTGCCAGCCGGCCGCGCTTGGCTGCCGCATCGAAGTGCTTCTGCTCGTAGCCCGGCGCGATGCCGCGTTCGCGCGGCAACAGCCAGATCTGCAGGAAGTGCGTGGTCTGGTCGGTCGCGTGGTTGAACTCGCTGTGCTGCACGCCAGTGCCGGCGCTCATGCGCTGCACGTCGCCGGGGCGGATGACGCCAGCGGCCTTGCTGCGGTCGCCGCTCCCATTGCCCATGCTGTCCTTGTGCGCCAGCGCGCCTTCGAGCACGTAGCTGACGATCTCCATGTCGCGGTGGCCGTGCGTGCCGAAGCCGGTGCCGGGGGCGATGCGGTCTTCGTTGATCACGCGCAGGTTGCCCACGCCCATGTGGGCCGGGTCGTAGTAGTCGGCGAACGAGAAGCTGTGGAAGCTCTTGAGCCAGCCGTGGTCGGCATAACCGCGGTCGGCAGATTTGCGCAGCGTCAGCATGGCGGGGTCTCCTTCGTGGCGGGTGCGAACTGCACCCATGGCCATGACTGTAGGCAGCCACCCGCCGGCAGCGGTGCCGGCTGCTTGAAGAGGCCGTTCAAATAAGATGAAGCCATGCCCGATCGCCGCCAGTCCCTGACCCCCGACGCCCTGCTGATGATGGACACCATCGCCCGCACCGGCAGCTTTGCCGCGGCGGCGCGCGAGCTGGGCAAGGTGCCATCGGCGCTGACGTACAGCGTGCGCCAGCTCGAAGACGCGCTGGACGTGCTGCTGTTCGACCGCAGCTCGCGCCAGGCGCAGCTCACTGCTGCCGGGCGAGAGCTGCTGTTCGAAGGCCGCCGGCTGCTGCAGGAAATGGACGCGGTGGCCAACCGCGTGCGCCGCGTGGCCAGCGGGTGGGAAACGCAGCTGTGCATCAGCGTCGAGGACATCCTCTCGATGCCGGTGATGTTCGAGCTCGTGCAGGCCTTCTGCCAGGTGCGGGACAGCCGCGACAGCGGCCCCGGCGCCGATGCCGGCCCGGCCACGCGGCTGCGCCTGCGCACCGATGTGCTGGCCGGCACCTGGGAAGCGCTGATCTCGGGCCAGGCCGATCTGGCCATCGGCGTGAGCGACGAGCATGCCAACCCGGGCGGCATCGAGCTGCGCCCGCTGGGCGAGGTGCCCTTCGTCTATTGCATGGCCCCGCACCACCCGCTGGCCGCGGCAGACGAGCCGCTGCTGGACGCGCAGCTCGTGCACCACCGCGCCGTGGCCGTGGCCGACACGGCCCAACGCACCACGCCGATGACGGTGAACCTGCTGCCCGGCCAGGATGTGCTGACCGTGCCCAACATGCGCGCCAAGCTGGAGGCGCTGCTGCGCAACCTGGGTTGCGGCTACGTGCCCGAGCCGCTGGCGCGCCCGCACCTGCAGGCCGGGCATCTCGTGGCCAAGGCCACCTCGCGCGGGCCCTTCGGCGCGCGGCTGCATTACGCCTGGCGCGCCGAGCGCGGCGACCCCGGAGCCATGGGGCTGGGCCGGGCGCTGCAGTGGTGGCTGCAGCAGCTGGAAAGCCCGGTCACGCGCCGGGCCCTGGTGGAACGCCATGCCGGCCCGCTGGACTGAGACCAGGCGCCGACAGCCACCCGCCCGGCAGCGGCCCCGCCGCCGTTGACATGGGGACGCCGCGCGTCGTCGGGCGCTTCGCGCCTTCGCCCACCGGGCCGCTGCACGCGGGTTCACTGGTGGCCGCCCTGGCCAGCTGGCTGGACGCCCGCGCCGCCGGCGGCCAGTGGCTGGTGCGCATCGAAGACGCCGACACGCAGCGCTGCCCGCCGGGCATGGGCGAACTGGTGCTGTCGCAGTTGGCGGCCTGTGGTCTTCAGCCCGACGAGGCGCCGTGGTGGCAGTCGCGGCGCGGCGATGCCTACGCCCAGGCGCTGTCGGCCCTGGTGTCCACGGGCGCAGCCTACCCTTGCGCCTGCACACGGCGAGAGATCGAAGGTGCCCTGGCCGCGCGCGGCGTGGCACTGGCGCGCGATGCCGAACGCGTTTACCCCGGCACCTGCCGCGCCGGCCTGGGCGGGCGCGCGGCCCGCGCCTGGCGGCTCAGGGTGCCCGCGGGCACGCTGCAGTGGCAGGACAGGCGCCTGGGCCCGCAGCAGCAGGACGTGGCGCGCGACGTGGGCGACTTCGTGCTGCGGCGCGCCGATGGCCTCTGGGCCTATCAGCTGGCCGTGGTGGTGGACGACGCCGCGCAGGGCGTGACCGACGTGGTGCGCGGCGAGGATCTGGCCGACAACACGGCGCGCCAGATCGCCCTGCAGCAGGCGCTGGGCCTGCCCACGCCGCGCTACTGGCACGGCCCCCTGGTGCTGGCCGCCGATGGCCACAAGCTGAGCAAGCAGAACGGTGCCACTGCACTGGACCTGCGCGACGCGGCCGCTGCCGTCAGGGCTGCGCTGGCCGTGCTGGGCCTGCAGACCGCCCACCGGAACGCGCCCCTGGCCGAACAGCTGCAGCAGGCCGTGGCCGAGTGGGGCCATCGCTGGCCCCTGGCAGCGGCTGCGCACAATCCATCGCAGCCTTGCATCCCGTCGAAGGAGACCCCATGACCCCCGAAGAACAACGCGGCCTGCTCGCCGTGGCCCTGCTGGCGGCGTTCGCCGATGGCAGCAAGTCCGACGCCGAGCGCGAGGAAGTCAAGCGCATTGCCAGCGGCCTGGGCGGGCCGGGCAGCGGCCTGAACGTTGCGGCGCTGATGCAGGACGTGCTGCTCAAGCGCCTGGGCCTGCGCGAAGCCGTGGCCGCGCTGCAGGCGCCCGAGCACCGGCAGCTGGCCTACGAACTGGCGGTGTGCGTGTGCGATGCCGACGGCGTGCAATCGCCGGCCGAGCGGCAGTTCCTGGCGCAGCTGAAGGCTGAGCTGGGCGGCACGCTGGACACCGGATTCGAAGCGCAGGCCGACGCGCTGGCACGAGAAACCGATGCGCCGGCAATGGCCGCGCCTGCCATTACGCCCGCAGTTGCACCTGCACTTGCGCCTGCCGCTGCTGCAGGCAGCGCCACCCCCGCCGTGCTGGTGGACCGCGCTGCGCTGGACAAGAGCATCTTCAACCGTGCCGTGCTGTGCGGCGCGCTGGAATTGCTGCCGCAGAGCTGGGCCAGCATGGCCATCATCCCGCTGCAGGTGAAGCTGGTGCACAGCATCGCGCAGGCGCACGGCGTGAAGAACATCGATGCCACGATGGTGAAGGAATTCATCGCCACCGCCGGCGTGGGCCTGACGGGGCAATACCTGGAGCAGTTCGGCCGCAAGCTGGTGGGCGGGCTGCTGGGCAAGGCTCTGGGCGGCATCGGCCGTGGCGTGGGCAGCGTGGGCACCGGCATGGCCATGAGCTTTGCCACCACCTACGCGCTGGGCCAGCTGGCCGTGCGCTACTACGGCGGCGGCCGGCAGATGAACACGGCCCTGCTGCAGCAGACCTACCAGGACCTGCTGGGCAACGCGCGCCAGATGCAGCAGCAGGCCATGCCGCAGATCCAGCAGCAGGCGCGCACCCTGGACGCCGGCAAGGTGCTGGAACTGGTGCGCAAACCCCTGGCATGATCGGCCCCCTTTTCACACCCCAGCCAGAGGAAACGACATGCCCACCCTGCCATCCGGCCTGATCTTCGAGGACACCACCCCCGGCACCGGCGCCGTGGCCACCGCCGGCCGCCGCGTGCAGGTGCACTACACCGGCTGGCTGTACGACCCCACCGCCGCCAACCAGCGTGGCAAGAAGTTCGATTCCAGCAAGGACCGCGGCCAGCCGTTCGCCTTCCACCTGGGCGGCGGCGAAGTCATCCGCGGCTGGGATGAAGGCGTGCAGGGCATGGCCGAGGGCGGCACGCGCGTGCTCACCATCCCGGCGGACCTGGGCTATGGCGCACGCGGTGCGGGCGGTGTGATCCCGCCGAACGCGACGCTCGTGTTCGAGGTCGATCTGATCAAGGCCTGACCAAGAAAACGGGCCCCTCGGGGCCCGTTTTTCCTTTGGCGCCCGAAGAGGGCGCCGAGGGCGTTCAGCGTACCGTGCGCGGGCCGGCCTTCGAGAAGGTCTTGCCCGCCGGCTTGAAGGTCTTGCCGGCCGGTGCGCCAGGGCGCGAGAACGGGCGCTGGCCTGCCGGGCGGGTGCCCGGGCCGGCGAAGTTGCCGCCACCGAAGCCGCCGCCTTCACCGCGCGGGGCGCCGAAGTTGCCGCCACCGCCGTGCTTCACGAAGGGGCGCGGGGCCGGCTTCGGCTCGGGGCGCTTGGGTTCCAGGCCTTCGATCACCGTGGCCGGGATCTTCTGCGTCGTGAAGCGCTGGATGCGCTGCACGATGCCGGTGTCGCGGCGCTCGGCCAGCGTCACGGCCAGGCCACTGTGGCCGGCACGGCCGGTGCGGCCGATCCGGTGCACGTAGTCCTCTTCCTTCATCGGCAGGCCGAAGTTGATGACGTGGCTGATGCTGGGC